>CAMBIK010000301.1 GCA_945867435.1 Klebsiella pneumoniae | reverse complement strand
GAGACACCTTGGGTGTCACCAGTGCCGCGGATGATGTGGTAGCGAACGCCAGGAAGATCCTTTACGCGGCCACCGCGGATAAGCACGCTGCTGTGCTCTTGGAGATTGTGCCCTTCGCCCGGGATGTACGAGGTAACCTCGATCCCGTTGGTCAAACGAACGCGGGCGACCTTGCGAAGCGCGGAGTTCGGCTTCTTCGGGGTCGTGGTGTACACGCGCGTGCAGACGCCGCGTTTTTGCGGGCATTCTTTGAGCGCGGGTGACGCACTCTTGCGGATGACCTTCTGGCGGCCTTGCCGGACCAGCTGGTTAATCGTCGGCATCGTGTCCTTTGCGGGAGTGGGTGTTCGAGAGCGGCGGCTTATTACCCGTCGCTCGTTGGGTGTCAAGGGAATGGCCGCGATGGGCGATCCGAAGGTTGGTCCCTCGAGCCGCCCCGGCCAAGGGGACTAACTCGCTTCCTCGTCGCTCTCGGTGCCGGACGTTGCCCGGTCGGCGATCAGCATGCCCAGCCGCTGGTACGCGGCAAAGCCGGTACCCGCCGGAATCAGGCGACCCATCAGGATGTTCTCCTTGAGGCCACGCAGGTGATCTGTCCGGCCATTGATGGCAGCCTCTGTAAGCACGCGCGTGGTCTCCTGGAAGGAGGCTGCGCTGAGGAAGCTGTCGGTCGAGAGCGAGGCCTTGGTGATCCCAAGCAGAAGAGGCTCGTTTTGGGCGGGGCGCCCACCGGCGTTGACCACACGCTCGTTCTCCTCTTCGTAGCGCCACTTCTCCACCGCTTCGTCAGCGAGGAAGGTCGTGTCGCCGGGGTGACGAACGCGAACGCGCCGAAGCATCGCACGCACGATGACTTCAATGTGCTTGTCGTTGATCTTCACGCCCTGAAGGCGGTAGACCTCCTGGATCTCGTCCACCAGGTAGTTGGCCAGCTCGGCCTCGCCCTTGATCTTCAAGATGTCGTGAGGGTTGGCGGCACCGTCCATAAGGGGATCACCGGCTCGGACGAAGTCGCCCTCGTTCACGGTGATGTTCTTGCCCTTCGGGATCAGGTACTCCTGCGGCTCGCCAGACTCGGGCGTGACCACAACCCGACGCTTGCCTTTGGTCTCCTTGCCGAAGGACACCACACCATCGACCTCAGTGATGATCGCAACTTCCTTGGGCTTGCGCGCCTCGAAGAGTTCAGCGACCCGCGGGAGACCGCCGGTGATGTCCTTGGTCTTCATGCTCTCGCGAGGGATGCGTGCGAGGACGTCGCCGGTGCGAACTTCATCGCCCTGCTCGCATTCGACCTTGGTTCCTGCGGACAGGAACACCCGGATCTTCTGCTTGCCCTTGACGCCCGGCTCCTTCACGACGATGCGCGGGCGCTTGTCGCTGTCGGCAAAGTTGTCCACCTCACGCGTCTTGCGACCCGTGAGCGCGTCCGTCTTTTCCATGACGTTGTCGAAGTCTTCGAAGACGACGACACCGCTGTCGTTCGCGAGGATGGGGGTGTTGAATCCGTCCCACTCCGCGACCCGTTGCTTGGCCACGACACGTTCGCCGTTTTTGACAAGGATCTTCGCGCCGTAAGGCACGCCATACTTCTCGCGTTCACGGCCCTTGTCGTCCACCACCTTGAGCTCGCCGTTGCGCGAAGTCGCGATGATCTTGTCATCGCGGTTGACCACGGTCAGCAGCGCGTCGGAGTATCGGATCGAACCCGATGTCTTCAGTTCCAGGTAGGACTGGGTGACTTCCTTGTTCGCAGCACCGCCGATGTGGAAGGTGCGCATGGTGAGCTGCGTCCCCGGCTCACCGATGGACTGCGCAGCGATCACGCCGATGGCCTCACCGATGTTGACCAAGGTGCCGCGGGCAAGGTCTCGCCCGTAACAGGAGGCGCAGACGCCCCAACGCATGTCGCAGCTGAGGACGGAGCGGATTCGAATCCGGTCCACGCCCGCGGCAACCACGTTGTCCACCGCCTGTTCGTCGATCAGCCCGTTCCGAGGAACGAGAATCTCGTCGCTGTAGGGGTCGAGGATGTCCTCGGAGGCCACGCGACCGAGCACGCGCTCGCCGACGTGCTCGATGATCTCGCCGCCTTCAATCAGCGACTGAATCTCCATGCCGACGCGGGTGCCGCAGTCCTTCGCAGTGATGATCGTGTCCTGCACAACGTCCACGAGACGTCGGGTCAGGTACCCGGAGTTCGCTGTCTTCAACGCCGTGTCCGCGAGTCCCTTCCGAGCGCCGTGGGTGGAGATGAAGTACTCGAGCACGGTGAGCCCCTCGCGGAAGTTCGACGTGATCGGGTTTTCGATGATCTCGCCGCTCGGCTTTGCCATCAGGCCACGCATGCCGGCCAACTGGCGAATCTGCGTCGTGGAACCCCGCGCGCCCGAGTCCACCATCATCCAGATCGCGTTAAAGGAGTCGTGGTCCTCTTCGTTTCCGGCCGGGTTGATGACCTTGTCAACCTTGATCTCGGCGATCAAGGATTTTGAGATCTTGTCCGTGACGTCGGACCACAAGTCGACCACCTTGTTGTAGCGTTCCTTCACGGTGATGAGGCCGTCGTTGTACTGGTTCTCGGTCTCCCGCGCTTCCGCGGTCGCCGCGACGATGACATCGGCCTTGGACTTCGGGATCTTCATGTCGTCGATACAGACGGAGATTCCCGCTGCGGTCGACATACGGAAGCCCATCTGCATCAAGGCGTCGGCCAGAAGCACAGTCTTCTTGGCGCCCGCGATGCGGTAGCAGCGATCGATCAGCTCGCCGAGCTGCTTCTTGCCGAGCGCACGGTTGACCAAGCTGAACGGCAGTTCCGGGGGAACGACGTTCGCGTAGAACAACACGCGACCCACGGTGGTCTGGACCAGCTCGCCGCGAGCTTCGAGGACCCGCCCGCCGGATTCAGTGTGGAGCGGAACCTTGCCTTCGTAGCCGAAGAAGCCGGCAGGCGCGACGATGAGCACCAGGTCGTCTTCGAACTTGGCGCGGAGCGCCGCAATGCCCTGGCGCAGCACCTTGAGCCTCTGCTCAGAATTCATGCGGGCATCGATGATGACGGTCTGCCCATCGACGGCCAGCGCCGGGGCGATGACGCCCACGATGCGAGAGTTCCCGCGAAGCTTCGCCAGTCGGTAGGCTCTCAGCATCAGCCCGGGAGGAGATTCGATGTCCACAGCAGCTTCGATGTCGCCCGCACCATCGGCCACTGCCTTGGTCTTGCCCACGCCCGAGCCGGCCACGAACCGAAGTCCCTTGCCGCCCGGCAGCTTGCCACCCTGGTGGTACAACCCGAGAGTCGCGAACACGTCACCTTCGACCTTGCCGCCATCGACGCTGACGCCGACATCCCCGCCCACGCTCGCAACGTCGCGAACGATGGAGTTCTCTGCATGACGCGTGGTAGTGCCACGGTGGACGTGCCACACCTCACGCACCTCTGGCGCCGTGTCTACGCCAACGAACAAGTGGGCATCCTTAAGCTCGGGAATACGCTCGTGGATACGGCTTTCCAGAGTAGGCGCGTTGAGACGCACGCGGATGGTCGCCTGGAGATGCACTTCGCCGGCATCGTAGGCGCTCTCGACTTCCGAGGGGTTGCTGAACACCCGATCGTGGCCCTTGGAATAGCGACGTTCGCGGGTCATGTAGTAGCAACCGAGGACCACGTCCTGGCTGGGCTGAATGATGGGACGACCCGAAGCGGGGCTCAGGATGTTGTTGGTGGACATCATCAGCACGCGCGCCTCAATCTGGGCCTCGATGCTGAGAGGAACGTGCACCGCCATCTGATCGCCGTCAAAGTCCGCGTTGAATGCGGTACATACGAGCGGATGGAGCTGGATGGCCTTGCCTTCGATGAGGACCGGCTCGAAGGCTTGGATGCCCAGACGGTGGAGGGTCGGAGCGCGGTTCAGCATGACGGGGTGTTCCTTGATCACCTCGTCGAGCACGTCCCACACCTCGTTCTCCTCGCGTTCGACCAGCTTCTTGGCGGCCTTGATCGTGGTGACCACGCCACGCTCTTCAAGCTTCGCGAAGATGAACGGCTTGAACAGCTCGAGCGCCATCTTCTTGGGAAGGCCACACTGGTGAAGACGCAGCTCGGGACCGACAACGATGACCGAACGACCGGAGTAATCGACGCGCTTGCCGAGCAGGTTCTGCCGGAAGCGGCCGTGCTTGCCCTTGAGCATGTCGGACAGCGAGCGCAGCGCGCGCTTGTTCGGCCCGGTGAACACCTTGCCGCGGCGACCGTTATCGAAGAGGGCGTCTACCGCCTCCTGAAGCATCCGCTTCTCGTTGCGGATGATGATCTCCGGCGCGTTGAGGTCGTGCAGCCGCTTGAGGCGGTTGTTGCGGTTGATCACCCGGCGATACAAATCGTTGAGGTCAGAGGTCGCAAACCGGCCACCATCGAGAGGAACCAGCGGGCGCAGGTCCGGCGGAATCACCGGAACCACTTCCAGCATCATCCACTCAGGCAGGTTGCCCGAGCCGTGGAAGGCCTCGATGATCTTGAGGCGCTTCGCGTGCTTACGACGCTGCGCTTCGCTGGAGGTGTCGCGCATCAGCGTGCGGATCGACTCGGCGAGCCCGCTGATGTCCATCTTGTGCAGCGCGTCGCGCACCACTTCCCCGCCCATACCCACGTCGAAGCTGCCGTACCCGTAGGTGCGGATCGCCTCTTGGTAGTCTTCTTCGGAGAGGATCTCCCCCTCCTTCAGGGTAGACTCGCCGGGGCTCGTGACCATGTAGGACTCGCAATACAGCACCTTTTCCAGGTCCTTCAGCGAGACGTCCAAAAGGTTGCCAATGCGGCTGGGCAGGCTCTTGAGGAACCAGATGTGAGCGACCGGGGTGGCGAGCTCGATGTGGCCGAGGCGCTCGCGGCGCACCTTCGCCTGAATGACCTCCACCCCGCACTTTTCGCAGGTGATCCCACGGTGTTTCATGCGCTTGTACTTGCCGCAGATACATTCGTAGTCCTTGACCGGGCCAAAGATCTTCGCGCAGAAAAGGCCATCCTTCTCCGGCTTGAAGGTTCGGTAGTTGATCGTCTCCGGCTTCTTCACTTCGCCGTGGGACCACGACCGGATCTTCTCAGGCGACGCCAAAGAGATCTTGACCGCGACGTACTGCAGAGGGTTCTTCGGCTTTTCGAAGAGGTTGTAGACGTCCTTCATGAGGCCTCCGAGGAAATCGGATGAATCGGGAAAATCAAGATCGGGCGAGGAAGAGAAGGGAAAACCCAGGTGGGCGTTCCCGTTAGGTCAGAGCTATCCCTGACGGAGGACGTCTTTGTCCTCATGCAACTCGACGTCGAGGGCGAGCGACTGGAGCTCCTTGACGAGCACGTTGAAGGACTCGGGCAACCCCGCTTCCAGCACGTTCTCTCCCTTGACGATGGACTCGTACATCCGCGTACGGCCCAGCACGTCGTCGGACTTCACAGTCAGGAACTCCTGCAACGCATAGGCGGCGCCGTAGGCCTCAAGGGCCCACACTTCCATTTCACCGAGCCGTTGCCCGCCGAACTGCGCCTTGCCGCCGAGCGGCTGTTGCGTGACCAGGCTGTAGGGCCCGATGCTCCGCGCGTGGATCTTGTCGTCCACGAGGTGATGGAGCTTCAGGACGTACATGACGCCGACGGTGACGTTGTTGGAGAACGCCTCGCCGGTACGCCCGTCATAAAGGAGCGTTTGTCCGTTCAAGTTGCGACCACCGACGTTGAGGGCAACCTTGATCTCGGCCTCGTCCGCGCCGGAGAACACCGGCGTAGACACCGTGATGCCCTTGCGGTACTTCCCTGCGAAGATGCGCAGATCGTCTTCCGCCGCACTGGCGATGAACGCGAGAACCTCGGTCTGGCCGGCGAAGCAGCCGTTCAGGTAGTCGCGCAGCGACTCGATGCCATACTTCTCATCGAGGAGCTTGCCAATCTGCTCGCCCATCCCCTTCGCGGCCCACCCGAGGTGAGTCTCAAGGATCTGGCCCACGTTCATACGACTGGGCACGCCGAGCGGATTGAGCACCAAATCGACGGGCGTTCCATCCTCAAGGTACGGCATGTCTTCGATGGGGAGCACCTTGGAGATGACCCCCTTGTTGCCGTGGCGGCCGGCCATCTTGTCACCGACGCTCAGCTTACGCTTGATCCCAACGTAGACCTTCACCATCTTGATGACGCCGGGAGGGAGCTCATCGCCCTTCTGGAGGCGTTCGACCTTGGCGGAGAAGCGGGCCTTCAGCTCGTCTTCCTTCTCGCGGACCTTGTCGACAAGCGCGAAGATCGCGTCCTGCACGGCATGGTCACCATCCACCTGGATGCGCTCGTACTGGTCCAGGCTCAGGCGACTGACCAGCGCGATGGTGAAGGCATCTCCCCGCGAAACGATCTCCGCGCCCGTGTTGTCGTCCAGGATGCGACTGGCGGAAATTGTCCCTTTCAGGATGCGGCTAAGGCCCCGGGCCGCAGACTCGCGGACCGTCTTGAGCTTCTCATCCCGGTCGCGGTGGATACGGGCGATCTGATAGGCCTCAATCTCAAGTGCGCGGGTGTCCTTATCGACCCCTTCGCGAGCGAAGACCTGAGCTGAGATGACCGTACCCTCCACACCGGGAGGGACCCGCAACGAGGTATCCTTCACATCGCCGGCCTTCTCGCCGAAGATGGCACGCAGCAGCTTCTCCTCAGGAGAAAGCTGAGTTTCACCCTTAGGCGTAACCTTGCCGACGAGGATGTCTCCCGACTTCACGTCGGCACCAACGCGGACGATACCGGCATCGTCGAGGTTGGCCAGGGCCTCCTCGCCTACGTTCGGAATGTCGCGAGTGACTTCCTCCTTGCCGAGCTTGGTGTCTCGCGCGGAGAGCTCAAACTCCTCGATGTGGATGCTGGTGAAGTAATCTTCAGCCACCAACCGCTCGGAGATGAGGATCGAATCCTCGAAGTTGTAGCCCTGCCACGGCATGAAGGCGACGACCGCGTTCTGCCCGAGGGCGAGTTCGCCCGTATCCGTGGCCGGACCGTCGGCGATGACTTCGCCCTTGTTGACGCGATCCCCGATACGCACCACGGTGCGCTGGTTCATGCAGGTGTTCTGATTGCTGCGCGTGAACTTGGTGAGGTTGTAGATGTCGACATCGTCGCCAATGCCCTCGGCACTCTCGTCGTCGCACTTCACCACAACGCGACCGCCATCGACGTACTCCACCACGCCCGCCCGACGCGCGGTGGTGGTCACGCCGGAGTCGCGCGCCACGATGTCTTCCATCCCGGTGCCGACCAACGGGGCCTCGGTGCGGACCAGAGGCACCGCCTGGCGTTGCATGTTGCTCCCCATCAAGGCGCGGTTCGCGTCGTCGTTCTCAAGGAACGGAATGAGCGAGGCGGCCACCGACACGAGCTGGTTGGGGGACACGTCCTGGAGGGTCACCTGTTCCCGAGGGACCACCGCGAACTCGCCCGCACGACGGGCTGAAACAACTGCATCCACGAACAGCCCATCCTTCCCGGCGAGCTGAGTCGCCTGGGCGATGCAGTGCTCTTCCTTCTTGCCATCGGCAAGGTAGAACTCCTCGTCCAACGCTGTGAAGTAGCTGATCTCGTTGGTGGGCTTGCCGTCGCGGACAGCGCGGTAAGGGGTCTCGATGAACCCGTACTCGTCCACCCGAGCGTAGGTGGCCAGCGAGGCGATGAGGCCGATGTTCGGACCCTCAGGCGTCTCAATCGGACAAATGCGACCGTAGTGGGTAGGATGAACGTCGCGAACGTCGAAGCCGGCACGCTCTCGGTTCAAACCGCCAGGCCCGAGCGCCGACAGACGGCGCTTGTGGGTGACTTCAGAGAGCGGGTTGTTCTGATCCATGAACTGGCTCAGCTGGCTAGACCCGAAGAACTCCTTCACCACCGCCGAGACCGGCTTGGCGTTGATGAGGTCGGCTGGGGTGAGCGACTCGATCTCCGAGAGGCTCATGCGCTCCTTGATCGCCTTCTCCATGCGGACGAGGCCGACACGGTACTGGTTCTCAAGCAGCTCACCCACGGCGCGGACGCGGCGATTGCCGAGGTGATCGATGTCATCGACCTCGCCCTTCTTGTTCTTGAGGTTGATCAGGTACTGCACCACCTTGAGGATGTCCTCACGGGTGAGCGTGACCTGCTCCAAGGGGAGGTCCACGTTGAGCTTGTGGTTGAGCTTCTTGCGGCCCACCTTGCTCAGGTCGTAGCGTTCCGCGTTGAAGAACAGATTGTGGAAGTGGGCGTCAGCGGCGTCGTACGTGGGCGGGTCGCCAGGACGAAGACGGCGGTAGATCTCGATGACGGCCTCCTCCTTGCTCGTGATCTTGTCGACCAGGAGGGTGTCGCGGAGGAAGCTACCGACGAACTTGCCGTCGATGTACAGTGTTTCCACTTCGTCGATACCGCGGGACTCAACCTCCTTCAGGTGGGCCTCGGTGATCTCGTCGTTGCACTCGATGACGATCTCGCCAGTCACCATGTCCACAACATCGTAGGCACTGACCTTGCCGACGAGCGCCGCGAATTCGACAGGCAGCACGCCGACTTCGACTTCCTGCTCGCGACCGTCGATGATTTGCATGGCTTCCCGCATCATGCCGGACGCCTTCATCTTCTTCTGGGCGAGCTTGTTGAACTTCGCGTTCTGCTTGACGATCACTTCGCCCGAGGCGGAAACGATGTCGCAGGTCGCGGACTGAATGTTCAACAGGTCAACACTGGACTCCTTGTGCCAGCTTCCGTCGGCGTCGCGATAGTTGCGTTCGCGCTGGTAGAAGTGGTTGAGCAGGTCCTCGGTGCTGTAGCCGAGAGCGCGCAAAAGCGTGGTGGCGGGCAACTTACGACGGCGATCGATGCGGACGTAGAGGATGTCCTTGGTGTCGAACTCAAAATCGATCCACGAACCGCGGTTCGGGATGATTCGCGCCGAGAAGATCATCTTCCCGCTGCCGCCGGTCTTAGATGCAGTCTCATCAAAGAAGATGCCTGGGCTACGGTGGAGCTGGCTTACGATGACCCGCTCGGTGCCGTTCACGATGAACGTTCCGTTTTCCGTCATCAAGGGAATCTCGCCGAAGTAGACGTCAGACTCCTTCATGTCGTAGGGCTTCCGCTTGCCCGTGTCGGGATCCACTTCCCACACCACAAGCCGCACGGTCACCTTCAAGGGCGCTTGGTAGGTCATCCCGCGTTCGCGGCACTCCTCGACGTCGTACTTCGGGTGTTCCAGCTCAAAGGCTACGAACTGCAGTTCTGCCTTGTTCGAGAAGTCCTTGATCGGGAAGACGCTCTTGAAGACCGCCTGAAGGCCGGTGGCCTTCCGTTCGGCCGAGGGCACCTTGGCTTGCAGGAACTGCTCGTAAGACTCCTTCTGTACCGAGATCAGGTTGGTGATCGGCACAGCGGGGGTCTTGCTGTACGAGCGACGGAACTTATAGTTGTTCGCGAGCAGGTCAGCCATTGGTGACTCCATGACGGTGAACCGCGCAGCCAACCGGATGGCCCGCAGTCGCGATGGGAGAGATGTGAGCGAGAGCCGACGGTAAAGCCGGAAGTGCAGGACGACCCTGCTGCGAAGCACACGTCATACGACGTTTGCTCCGGAGGCGGCAGCGCCGGCACACATTCGTGCACCGGCGCAGTGGGAGTACCCGGAAGGGCACGCCCGTAAACTACTTGACCTCGACCTTCGCGCCGGCGTCTTCGAGCTTCTTCTTCGCCGCGGCAGCGTCATCCTTCGAGACGGCGCTCTTGATGGCCTTGGGCGCGCTCTCAACCAGAGCCTTCGCTTCCGCGAGGCCGAGGCCGGAGACGAGCTCGCGGACTGCCTTGATGCAACCGATCTTGTTCGCGCCCGCCTCGAGGAGGATGACGTCGAACTCGGTCTTCTCTTCGACAACCGCCGCCGCTGCTGCAGGAGCTGCAGATGCCGCCGCCGCAGGAGCGCCAGCCTTGACGCCGAGCTCGGCTTCGAGGGTTTCGACGAGCGCCTTCACTTCGGCGAGCTTGAGGTTCTTGATGAAGTCGACAACTTCTGCTTGGGACAGGGACATGGTATTTCTCCGAGGTTTCTGGGTAGTTGAGAAAGGCGTGGCGAGCCCGAGGGCGGCTCAACCGTGGAGGATTGGAGCTACTCGACTTCGGCGAGCTTGTCTTCGTAGTTCTTGAGCAGCTGCACAAGGTCGCGGCCCGGTGCCTGGATGACGCTGACGAGCAACCGCGGACCTTCCTGAAGGGTGGCCAGCAGCTGGGACAGGATGTCTTCCCGGCTTGGGAGCGACGAAACAAGATCGACACACTTGGCATCCATCAAGGACCCGTCGAAGAACCCAGCCCGCACCGCAATGGTGGGGAGAGTCTTCAACACATCCTTCAGGACCTTGGCGGAGCCAATGGCATCCGCACCGGAGAAGACCACACCGGTCATCCCCGTGAGGGTGTCATCAAATCCCGCCACCCCGGCGTCGGCGAATGCGCGCCGAGCGAGTGAGTTCTTGATCACCTTGTACTGCATGCCGCTCTTTTCGAGCGTGCGGCGGAACAGGTTGATGTCGGCAACCTTGGTGCCCTTGAAGTGCGCGAGCACGATAAAGGGCGCGCCCTTCGCGAAGGACGAAAAGGTATTGACTTGGTCGGCTTTTTGCGTGCGGTTCATGGCTTCTCCTATGCCTCGCCAGCGCGGATGATTGCACCCGGATCCAAACGGATGCCCGGACCCATCGTGGTGCTCACCGCCGCGCCCCGAAGGTAGGTGCCCTTTGCCGACGCCGGCTTCAGCTTCATCAGCGTGTTGACCAGGGCTTCAATGTTCTCGCGAAGTTGCACCGCTTCCATCGAAGCCTTGCCCACGTTGGCATGCACGATGCCGGCCTTCTCGACGCGGAAATCGATCTTTCCGCCCTTGAGCTCACGCACGGTCTGCGCGATGGCATCCGGACCGACGACCGTGCCGATCTTCGGGTTCGGCATGAGCCCCCGAGGACCGAGGACGCGCCCCAGCTTGCTGATCTTGCCCATGAGGTCACGCGTGGCCACCGCCTTGTCGAAGCCGGTCCAGCCCTCGCTTTCGATCTTCAGGATGAGGTCGTCTGCACCGACGAAGTCGGCACCGGCCTCCTTCGCGGCTTTCGCCGCATCGCCCTGCGCGAAGACGAGCACACGGACCGTCTTGCCGGTGCCGTGAGGCAGCGCAACGGCGCCACGAACCATCTGGTCGGCGTGCTTGGGGTCCACACCGAGACGCACCGCGATGTCGATGGTTTCATCGAACTTCGTGGAGGCGGTCTGCTTCAGAAGCGCAACGGCCTCCTCCAGCGTGTACTTGTTATTCGGATCCACGGCCTTTCGGACCCGTGAATACCTCTTTCCAGATTTTGCCATGATGCGGTGATTCTCCTGCGGACAACTTGATCGAGCGGACCCGGTGGGGTGCCCCCGTTCGACTTTGTCGCCCTTTCTCGGTGAGGTCTGCGGAGCGGCGGTGCTCCTCCCTCAGGCCGATGGTGCGGGGTGGTGGGGTAGTTTCAGACGACGTCGACGCCCATGGAACGAGCTGTTCCCTCGACAGTCCGGCAGGCCGCCGCCAAACTGGTCGTGTTCATGTCCGCCAACTTCGTCTTCGCGATCTCCATCACCTGGGCGGCGGTGACAGAGCCAACTTTCTTCTTGTTCGGTTCCGCGGAACCTTTTTCAGCTTTCGCCGCCTTGACCAGCAGCACTGCTACGGGCGGCGGCTTCACCACAAAGGTGAAGCTACGGTCGCTGTAGACCGTGATGATGACCGGAACGACCACGTTTTCGCTGGCCATAGCGGCCGTACGAGCGTTGAAGTCCTTCACGAACATCGGAATGTTCACGCCGGCCTGACCGAGGGCGGGACCCACGGGCGGAGACGGCGTTGCTTTGCCGGCGGTAATTTGGAGCTTGATCTGATTGACGATCTTTTTCGCCATATTCGCTTCCTTCTTCGGGGATTACCCGACCTTTTCGACCTGTGTGAAGTCCAATTCGACCGACGTAGGGCGACCGAAAATCGTAACGGTGACCCGGAGGCGCCCGCGTGAAGCGTTGACCTCCTCAACCTTGCCAACGACCGGAGACAGCGGTCCTTCGACTACGCGCACGGCCTCGCCGCGCTCGAACGTGACGGCCAGCTTCGGCTTCTGCTCTCCACCGCCGAGGCGATTGGTGATCCGCCGGACTTCGTCCTCGGGCATCGGGGGCGGACGACGACCTCCGCCGACGAATCCGGTGACCTTTGGGGTCTCCTTGACGACGTGCCAGGTTTGATTGTCCATCTCCATTTCCACGAGGATGTACCCTGGGAAAAACTTTCTCGTGGTGGTCTTCTTCTGGCCATTCTTGACCTCGACCACCTCTTCCGTGGGGACGAGCACTTGGCCAAAGCGCGGGCTGAGCCCGTAGAGCTTTACCCGGTCCTCGAGCGCCTGCTTCGCCTTGTTTTCGAAGCCAGAGTAGGTATGTACGACGTACCACGCCATAGACATGAGGAGATTGACTCCGAAGAAATCCGGTTACTTTCCGACGCCCGTATACAACGCGTAGGTGGTGATCTGACTCCACGAGAAATCGTAGACGAACATCAACACGCCGAAACCAAGTGCCGCCGAGACGACGATACCGGTGTTGCTCACCGTTTCGTCGCGGCTGGGCCAGGAAACCTGTTCAACCTCCGCGATCGCGCTTTCCACAAACTCACTGGTCCCACGGTGCCGGCGCAGCGCCAGAAACGTGAGCACGCCTGCCACAAGGCCGAGAAGCGTCGTTGCCGACAGCACACCGCCGAGGATCGGATCCTCGACGCTCTGGAACGCAACGACCTGCAAAGCAGCGCTGCGAACGAACACCCCAGCCGCGAGTGCGGCTACGGCGTACAGGAGAGTCATGGTGCGTTGGTTTTCCACGTTTCCTACTTCTGGTCCTGGACTATGAGCCTTGGAGCAATCTTTCTCCACCGTCGCCGAGTACGAACGATGGAGTCACGGAATTGCCGACGCGGGTTAACCCTGTGGCACGAATCCTGCAAGGGTCATCCGCGATCAGGCGATGATCTCGGCGACCACACCGGCGCCGACGGTCTTTCCACCTTCGCGGATGGCGAAGCGGAGCTGCTTCTCCATCGCGATGGGGGTGATGAGCTCAATGGTCATCTCCACGCGATCCCCAGGCATGACCATCTCCACGCCTTCCTTCAGCGCGATGACGCCGGTCACGTCGGTCGTGCGGAAGTAGAACTGCGGACGGTACCCGTTGAAGAACGGCTTGTGGCGTCCACCTTCGTCCTTCTTCAGGATGTAGGCCTCCGCCTTGAACTTCTTGTGCGGCATGATGCTCTTCGGCTTCGACAGCACCTGACCACGCTCGATGTTCGTACGGTCCACGCCGCGAAGCAGCAGACCCACGTTGTCACCCGCCTGGCCCTGGTCCAGCAGCTTCCGGAACATCTCCACGCCGGTCACCGTGGTGGTCATGGTGTCCTTGAACCCCACGATCTCGATGGTCTCCCCGACCCGCACAATCCCGCGTTCCACGCGGCCAGTCGCCACCGTGCCACGGCCCGTGATCGTGAACACATCTTCCACCGGCATCAGGAACGGCTTCTCCACATCCCGGATCGGCTGCGGGATGTGTTCATCCACCGCCGCCATCAGCTTCAGGATCGCCGGCTTCCCGATCTCCGACGTGTCCCCGTCCAAAGCCTTGGTCGCCGAACCGCGGATGATCGGAAGTGTGTCGCCAGGGAAGTCGTAGGCCGAAAGAAGTTCCCGAACTTCCATCTCCACCAGCTCCAGGAGCTCAGGATCATCCAGCATGTCGCACTTGTTCAGGAACACCACGATGGAAGGCACGTTCACCTGGCGAGCCAGAAGCACATGCTCCTTCGTCTGGGGCATCGGACCATCGGCCGCGCTCACCACCAGAATCGCGCCATCCATCTGCGCGGCACCGGTGATCATGTTCTTGATGTAGTCGGCGTGACCAGGACAATCGACGTGCGCGTAGTGACGATTCTTCGTCTCGTATTCCACGTGCGCCGTGTTGATCGTGATGCCACGAGCCTTCTCTTCCGGAGCCTTGTCAATGTCCGCGTACGCCATGAACTTCGCGCCGCCGGACTCCGCCAGAACCTTCGTGATCGCCGCCGTGAGAGACGTCTTCCCGTGGTCGACGTGACCGATCGTGCCGATGTTGCAGTGCGGCTTGTTGCGCTCGAACTTTGCCTTGGCCATGGTAATTCCTCGAGTTGCTGTCAGTAGCCGCGGAAGCGGGCCACGATCTCTTTCGAGATTGCTGGCGGCACTTCCGCATAGTGGAGAAAACGCATTGTAAACGACGCCCGGCCTTGTGTAGCGGACCGGAGATCCGTCGCGTAGCCGAACATGGACGCCAGAGGCGCTTCCGCGCCGATGACTTGGACCCCTTGACGGATGTCCCTCCTGTTCACTGTGCCCCGGCGACCCGACAGGTCCCCGATGACGCCGCCCGTATACTCCTCTGGCGAGGAGATTTCAAGATTCATGATCGGTTCTAGCAAAATTGGTTTCGCTTTTGCCGCGGCGGCGTGCACGGCCATGGCCCCTGCGATGCGAAAAGCGACCTCGTTGGACTCGACCTCGTGGGAAGAACCACCGATCAGAGTACACATCACGTCGACCATCGGAAAACCGGCGAGTGCGCCGACGTCGAGGGCCTCCCGAGCACCTTCGAGCGCCGGCTTCACAAACTCCGCGGGAATGGAGCCCTCGACGAGCTCGTCCCGCACCAAGAGGCCCGTACCGGGCTCGCCTGGCGTCAGCATCAACGTCACATGGGCGTACTGGCCCTTCCCGCCGGCCTGCCGTTTGACGAGCCCTTCAGCCTGCGCCTTCTGGGCAATCGTTTCGCGGTAGGCGACCTGAGGGCGCCCGACAGCGCAGGCAACCTTGAACTCCCGTTGGAGGCGGTCGCGGATGATGTCCAGGTGGAGTTCACCCATGCCCGCCATCACGGTCTGCCCGCTTTCGCGATCAAGGCGAACCTTGAACGTTGGGTCCTCCTCCTGAAGGCGGGTCAGCGCGGCGGTCAGCTTGTCCTCGTCGGCCTTGGTCGCAGGTTCGATGGACAACCAGATCACGGG
>CAMBIK010000300.1 GCA_945867435.1 Klebsiella pneumoniae | reverse complement strand
GGTGGGACCGAACGCAGGCACCGAAACGGCCTTCGCACCTCGTCGAATCGCCGTGCTGGTCGGCGTGCAGGACTACGAGGATCCCTCTCTCCAGGGCCTGCAATTCCCTGAGAAGGACGCACGCGACCTCGGCGCCGTGCTCGGCTCCCCCGATGTGGGTGGGTTCGACAGGGTCTTCGTTCTCTCAGGCCGGGAAGCGACTACGCGCGCGGGGCTGCTCAACGCCTTCCGCGTGGCGACGGCCGACCTGCAACGTGACGACACCTTTGTTCTGTACCTCTCCGGCCACGGTACGCTGGCCATCGACCCCATAGAGGGGAGCCGCCTGTACTTCATGCCGGCAGATGGTAGGTTGGAACGGCCTGAATCTACGGGCCTCGCGGTCGCGGATGTGGAAGCGCTGGTGCACGAGCTGCCCGCCCGCCGTCGCGTGCTGATCCTCGACACCTGCCACAATGGCCGGACCGGGAGCCGCAGCGCCGTGAGTACGCCGACCGCACAGCTCCTGTCCGGCTTCCGAGGCGAGCCTCCGGCCCCGCAGGGAGGCCGCGACGTGTCCGAGTCCGAAGCCCGCTTGTACGCGGCGCAGTACTGGCAGCCAGCGATGGAGGACAAGGAGCTCCAAAACGGGGTCTACACGCACTTCCTGATCGACGCCCTCACCGCGGCGCGTGGCCGCGCCGACCTGGACACTGACGGGCTCGTGGATGTGATGGAAGCGCACCAGTACGCTCGGGACCGCACCATGACGTGGACAGGCGGGCTCCAGATTCCCCGCGCCGAGTACCGCATCGTCGGGCGTGAGGAGATCTTCCTCGGCGGCTCCGAGTCCCTGCGCACCTCCGCCGAGCGGGCGCTCATCGCGGCCTGCGACGCCGTCCTGGCCCGTGCCAAACTTTTCGTGAATGGGACCCCGCGCGGCGAACTCCCAGGGGTCTACGCCGTGGACCCTGGCGTGCAAGTGGTCGAGGTCAAGGCGCCCGACGGCCGTACGCTGCTCCGGGAGAGCGTGGCGCTCGCCGCGGGGGAAACCCTCCCCATCGAATCGATGATGCGAAGCCGGGAATCCACGGTTTCCGTGCTAGCAGGCGTGGCCTTCCACGCCGGGAACGACGCGGTGCTTCCCTTCGGCGGGACGATGCAGGCGGTTTGGGGTAACCCCGTGCGGCTTGCAGGACCGTGGCGGACAGAGGTCCAAGCCTCCATCGTGATGGCGCGCGGCTTATCTCCGGTGGAACAGGTGGATCAAACCTCCGGACTGGTCTCCCTCGGTGTAGGGTTTGGTCCTCGCGCCGGTTCCGCGTGGGCCGCGCTCACGGCAAGCGCTCACGACACCTGGCGCACGAGCGCCTATGGGGCCCAAGCCGAACTCAGCGGCGCCGGAGGGCTGGCGCTGGGGCTCGACCTGTCCGTTCATCGGCGGCTGCACCTCGCGATGCGACTGGACGGATGGGCGGGGATGGAACCCGTCTATCTCGAGCCGTCGCTAACGTGGGGTGGCGCACTGAGCGTGGGCGTTGGCAGCCCGCTGAAGTAGAGCGGCCCCGTGCAGAAGCCCCTGGACTCGGCTACCTTTCAAGCGAATGTTGCTCCTGTTCGCCCTCGCGTGCCAGCGCATCGGTCCATGGCCGGTCGAGGAAGACAGCCCGCTCGCCGCTGAGCGCATCGCGGTCACCCCGCTCGACTTGGACTTCGGTGCCGTCTCGGTCAATCTCCAGGGCAGCGCCACCCTTCCGATCACGGTTTACAACCTGGGTGAAGCGTCCGTAACGCTCACCGGCCACGACGAGCCGATTGGCGACAATGAGTTCCGAGTGGATGCACTGCCGGTGCTCACCATCCCAGCCGGCGAATCAGAGACGTTAGAGGTTACTTTTCTGCCGAGAACAGACTCGAGTTCGCTGGCCCGCCTGCGCTTCCAGCCAGGCAACGAAGTGGTGAACCTGACTGGACTCGGCCACGCACCAGCGATCCAGGTTGGAGACATCAGCATTCCCGCGACCGTGCTCGGCTGCGAGGGGCACGCGACCGTCGATGTGTCCAACACCGGAAGCGAGTCCCTGTACCTGGATGCGTCCGTCACCGGCGACGACTTCGTGGTGACCGGGTGGCCGCCCGACGTGGCCCCAGGAGAAACGATAGAGGTAGAAGTACGGTTTACTCCAGGCGGCGGCGGCCCGCGCGGCGGCTTTCTCACCCTCGCTTCCAACGACCCTCTCAACCCGGCCGTGGCGGTCGAACTCTCGGGTCTCGGGTACGAGGGCGAGCGGGTCGCGGAGGCGTTCGTGTACGCACCCTCCGACCCCACCGACGTGATCTTCGTGGTGCAAGGAGGTTGTTTTTCTGGCGATCTACGCGTTGATGCGGCGGTGGAGGCCTACGTCGGGCGTGCACATGCTGCCTGGAACGACATCCACCTGGCCGCCATCTCCAGCGCTTCGCCCTGCCCCAGCGGTCCACCCGAGTGGACCGAGCGCGGCGATTCCGTCCTGAGGATGGAGCATGTCCTGTCGGAGGCGTTCTCATGGCATAGCGGACCTTGGGACCAAAACCTGGTGGGACTGCTCGGCACGAGCTTCGTCGAGATGGAAGCCGGAGGCTGTTTGGACGGCTTCCGAAGGCCGGACACCAGCCTGGATGTGGTTTTCATCGCCTCAGACCCACCTACCGACGATGCACTCGACGCATGGGCGGCACTCGGGATTGCCGACGGCCTCCCCGCACGAGTGAGCGCACTGGTTCCCCGAACCGCGGAATGTGGGGACCCCGCCACCAGCTACGCCGAACTCGCGGCAGCGCACGGCGGGGCGGTCGGCGACCTGTGCGCGCCCGATTGGTCCGGGCCCTTCGAGTCCTTCGCCGCGCTGCCCTCCGTGAGCGCAGAGGGGCGCTATCCGCTCGAGGTGCTGCCCGTACCCGCCACCCTGGCCCTGACCGCCGATGGCGTGGAGTTCACCGAGTGGCGCTACGACGACGTCACCAACGAAATCGTGATGGACGGAGA
>CAMBIK010000299.1 GCA_945867435.1 Klebsiella pneumoniae | reverse complement strand
CACGCGGCAATCAATCTGAGCACGCCCGGCGAGTCCTGCTTCGCCGCGAGTGCCAACGCGGCGCGCTCGCGGCGTCGGTCGACGTCGGGCACCACGGGCGCTGCGGGAGACGATGTCCTCACTGCATCGAGTCCTATCCCATCCCCTTCTGTAAACGCAGGGCTCACACCGACTGAGATCAATCAGGGTCGCCGCGCAAGACACGGCGCACGGGCTCCGGGGTTCCCTTGCGTTTGGTCGGTTCTTATCAGCCGTGGAGCAGAAGATTCGGCGTTTGCGCTCGGTACTGCCGGCGGACCGCCCGCAAGGCTCAGGAGGCCCGACCTACACCGTCACCCGGCCCTCACCGCTTGGTCCGGCGCTAGAATCGAGGCGAACTACCTGCCGAACGCAAGAGATGTCGATCGGGGCTTGCTGCTGCGGCTCGGGCCCATGGCGGTCAAGACAGCGAGACAGGAGGCGCTACCTCGGCTTCTGCAGCTCGGCGGTGAGCAGGGGCGCGATCTCGAAGAGGTCGGCCACGATTCCGTAGGTCGCGAACTGGAAAATCGGCGCCTCAGCATCCTTGTTCACGGCCACGATGACCTTGGAGGTGCGCATGCCCGCGAGGTGCTGAATGGCACCCGAAATGCCGACGGCCAAGTACAGGGTCGGGTTCACGACCTTGCCGGTCTGGCCGACTTGTTCGCCGTGCCCGGCGTACCCTGCATCCACAGCAGCGCGGCTCGCCCCGGCGGTGGCGCCGAGCGCTGCCGCGAGGGGTCGGATCACCTCGTCGAACTGCTCCTTGGACTTCAAGGAACGCCCCCCGGACACGATCCGATCGGCTTCCGTGAGATCGACCGTTTTGGTGGCGGGCGCCACCACGGCGGTCACTCGCACGTCCACATCCGCTTCAGTCAGGCCCGCATCCACGGCGACCACCGCGGCCGCTGCGCCCGAGGCCGCGTGCACCGCAAAGCTGTTGGGGCGCACCGTGAACAGCCCGATCGCGCTGCGAACGTGTACGTCCATCAGCGCCTTTCCCGCGTAGACGGGACGGCGGCCGACCAACTGGCCGCCCTCGTTTCGCAAGTCGGTGACTTCGACCGCGAGGCCGGCGCCGATGCGTGCGGCGAGACGCGGGAAGGCATCCCGCGCCGGCGAGCTGGCCGAGGCCAACACCGAAGCCGCTCCCGACGCCGCGATCCCCGCGGCGAGCGCTTTGACGAACGCCCCGGTCGAATAGCTGGCAAGGACCGGCGAGTTCACCTGGTAGACCGCCGTAGCGCCGTGCGCGCCGAGCGATGAGGTATCGCCCCCGCCAAGCACCAACGCAGAAACCGGTCCGGCGTTGAGCGCCACGGCCTTCTGGAGAAGCTCGTAGGCGGTCTTCCGAGGAGTACCCTGTTCGAACTCGCAATAAACGAGGATTCCGTTGCCCATGATTCCGATCCTCCTAAATGACTTTGGCTTCGTTGTGGAGCAGGGACACCAGCTCGGCCACGACCGAGGCGGCATCGCCCGAGAGAATGCGACCCGCGGGACGTGCCGGAGGGAAGCCCATCGTTGAATAGGTCACCAGCGCGGCGCCCGCGCCCACCGACGCGGGATCCACGCCGAGATCGGCGAGCTGCTTCACCGCGATCGGCTTGGCCCTCGCCTTCATGATGCCGGGCAGCGTGGCGAATCTGGGCGCGTTGAGCCCCTTGTCGGCGGTGATCACCGCAGGGAGCGAGCCAGCCACGACCTCGCGAACGCCGCCGCCCGCCGCCCGCTGAGCCGTGAAGGAGTCGCCTTCCACGGTGAGCTTGTCGACCCAGGACACCTGCGACCAACCCAGGATCTCGGCGATCATCGCCGGGACCGCGCTGCCATCGCCATCCACTGCCTGCCGGCCCGCGAGGACCAGGCCGACCCCTTCCGCCTTCAGGGCGGCAGCCAACGCACGGGCAACGCCCAGGGCATCGGAGCCGGCGAGCGCGGCATCCTCGATGCGCACGGCACGGTCCGCTCCGCGGGCAAGCGCATCGCGAATGCGGGGGTCGGCTTCAGCGCCGCCCAGGGTGAAGGTGATCACTTCCGTGGCCTTCCCCGCCGCCTTCAGGAGCAGGCCTTCTTCGAGTGCGTACTCGTCGTAAGGGTTGATCTCGAACTTCACGTCGTCCGTGAGGATCGCCGTGGCTTCCGCGTTCAAGCGGATGCGGGTGTCGGTCGCTGGGACCTGCTTGAGGCAGACGCCGATTTTCATGAGAGCTCCGTCGGGTTGCCACGGCCTTCCGGAATGGAGAGGCCGCGGATGAAGATGCTGGAGACCGTTTCGGCCGCCGCGTCGAGCGAAAACTTGCGATGCTTGGCGAGGATGAACTGCATGGCCATTTCATCCATCGCGCCAAAGAAGGCCCACATGGCCATGAAGGGATCGATGTCCGAGCGCACCACGCCTCGCTCCTGGCCGACCCGCACGATCTCCGCGAAGATCGACAGGTATTCCCAAAGCTTCTGCGGCCGATACTCCTTCAGGAACTTGTTGGAGAGGCGCAGCTCGATCTGCAGCACTTCCGCCAGTTCCCGATGTTCCTGCACCTGCCGGAAGTGGTAGTGCGCAAAGGTGCGCACCTGTTCGAGGGACTCGGTGACGCCGACGAGCGCTTGGCGCAAACCGGCGAGCAGCAGGTCCATCTTCTCTTCGAAGATGCAGAGCAGCAGATCATCCTTATTCTTGAAGTAAAGGTAGATCGTTCCATCTGCCACACCGGCCTCATTCGCCACATCGGAAATGCGTGCGGCGTGGAACCCCTTTTCTGCAAAAACGCGGATCGCGGCTTCAAGGATCAACTCGTGCTTGTCGGCGCGGCTGGATTCGGGGGTAGACGCGGGAGTGGACACAGGGAGGCTCGGTGAATGAATGACCGTTCACTACTTAGTCGCGCGGGGCGTGGGCGGCAAGCGGCGGCGGCCCTGACCTCCCCACCTACTCCGCCTCAGCCTCTTCCAATTTCCCCGACAACGTCGGTACCGCAGCCC
>CAMBIK010000298.1 GCA_945867435.1 Klebsiella pneumoniae | reverse complement strand
CCTGCTCCACGCCCTTGCCGCGCCTGCGTTCGCCGCATCGTGGGATCCAGACCTGAACTGGCGAACGCTGCACACCGACCACTTCCGGATCACCTTTCACGACGGCGAAGACGCGATTGCCGCGGAAGTGGCCATCGTCGCGGAAGATGCGTGGACGCTGCTCACAGCCGAGCTTGACCACACTCCCACGCGGCCGATCGACGTCGTTCTGGTGGACTGGACCGACCAGCCGAACGGCATGGCGCAGACCGTGCCCCAGAATCTGATCACGATCTACGTCACCAATCCGAGCGGCGAATCGGTGCTCGGACTCTACGAGGACTGGAACGAGGCCATCTTCACCCACGAGCTGACCCACATTCTCCACATCGACACGGTCGAGGGCATACCCAAGGTCGGCCGATGGATATTCGGTTCGCTCATCTCGACCCACCAGGTGGCGCCGCTGTGGACGATCGAAGGCTACGCCACCTTCGAGGAGACTCGCTACACCCCGGGCGGCCGAGGACGCCACGCCGGCGTGGACATGATCAAGCGCGCGACCGTGCTCGATCACCGGTTCCCACCGCTCGGCAACCTCGACGGGTTTCAGGCGCTTCCGCCCGGCGGCAACCTCCGGTACCTGTTTGGCCAGGACTTCATGCAGTTCATCGCCGACACCCGCGGGGAGGACAAGTGGCGCGAATGGGTCCACCGCTACGGCGCCAGCGTGCCGTTCGTGCTGCCTGCAAAGCGAACCTTTGGGGCGAGCTTTGTGAAGATGTACCGCGAGTGGAGGGCAGAGCTCACCCAACGGTACGAGCTCCAGGCTGAAGCCGTGCGGGTGGAGGGAGAAACGCTCCTGCAACCGGTCACGCAGCTGGGGCTGTCGTGCGCCACCCCAGCGTACAATCCCGTCACTGGGGATCTGTGGGCCAGCTGCTCGGACCCGCGCCGCGGAACGTCCATCTGGCGATTCCCCCAGGATGGTTCCGCGCCCGTGGCGGAGGTAAAAGGCAAGTACGCCGACGATATCCGCTGGCGAGCCGATGGCACCGCATTCCTGTACTCCTCGACTCACACCGAGGACCTGTACACCTTCGTGGACGATGTTTTCATCTACGACCTGGGCAAGAAGTCATCGGTCGCGCTTACTGACGGAAAGAGGGCGCGAGACGCCACATTTTCGCCCGATGGCTCGCGGATTCTGTGCGTCACCAACGCGCTCCAGAACAACCAGCTCGCCGAGTTGACCATCGACCAGCAACTCGTGCCGCTGACCGATCACAAGGATAAATCCCAGCTTGGCGCTCCATCGTTCTCTCCCGATGGGTCGCGGGTTGCGCTTAGCCGCTGGACCGCTGGCCAGCGCGACCTTTGGCTCTACACGCCCGCTGGCAAGCCGTGGCGCCGCCTGACGTGGGATGGTGCGCTGGACATCCAACCGGCCTGGAGCCCCGACGGCCGGATTCTCTACTTCACATCCGACCGAAGTGGAATACCGAACATCTACGCGATCGAGCTTGAGAACGAGCGACTGTACCGCGTCACCAACACGGTGCTCGGGGCCTACGCCGCGAGCCCAAGCCCCGATGGGACGCGAATCGCCATCAACACCTACTCGGCCCAAGGCGCACGGGTCGCCACCTTCAGCGTGGACCGCACGACGTGGAAGGATCTCGGCGTGCTTCAAACCTTCGACGCCCTCGCGCCGAACCTGACCGACCCCCCTCCCCCCGGGCTTGCGCTCCGCAACGTCACCAAGCCCGTGGAGCCCCCCCCAGTCGAACCCGCGGACCCCCGCATTACGCCCTACAACCCCCTGCCTTCACTCGTGCCGCCGAGGTTCTGGGTTCCCGGCACACTATTGACGACCACGGGCGAATCCTTCGGGCTCTACCTTAGCGCCTACACGGGGGGGCAGGACATCCTCCGCCGATACATCTACAGTGGCTACGCAACCTACCGAACTGACGCGGATTTTCTGGGTGGGGGTGGCAGCTTCGTGGTGAATCGCTGGCGCCCGGTCTTTGGGGGGTCGCTCAGCACCTACGTTTCCCCGTACGGCACCATCTCGACCGTGGCGCCGGCGCCGGAAGAGGGCGGCGCGGGGATTCCGGGCATCGAGCGCACGGAGCAACGCTACTGGGACCATCGCATCCGCGCCTCATTGTCCGGCTACTACCCGCTTGGTGAAAATACAGGGCTTTCGGCAAGTTGGAAGGGTGAATACCGCGAGCCCAAGGACCCACTCCCCGCCGACGTGTACTTCGCCACGCTGCCGACTCGCGGCTTCTTCAGCACGCTGGCGGTGGGCTGGTCGACGGGCAAGTCCGAGTCCTACGCGCTGTCGATTTCGCCGGAACGGGCGCGCAGCCTGGGCCTCGGCATGGAATACACTCCTTGGTGGCTGGGAAGTTGGAACTACGATGATGCCAACACGCCCCAGGCCTTCGACCAGCTTCAGGTGAACGGAGAGTGGCGAGAGTACATCCCGGCTCCGTGGCTTCCCAATCATGTTTTCGCCTGGAAGGCCTCCGGGGGCCTCTCTGTCGGGAGCACGTTCAACTACGGCAGCTTCCGCCTTGGCGGCAGCTTCTCTGAGAACGGGATCACCGTCATCCCCGCTGAGTGGCGCTCGCTGCGCGGCTTCTACACGGGCACCCGCGACGGGGAAACCTACTGGCTCACCAGCGGCGAGTACCGCTTCCCGATCTGGCAGGTGGACCGGGGGGTCGGCACGATTCCCCTCTTCGTTCGCAACGTAAGCGGGGCCGTGCTGGTCGATGCGGGCAACGCATGGGATGACGCGGCAGACGCCGCGCTTTCCAACTCGCTGGTGGGCGTGGGGGCCGAGCTGCGCGTGTCGGCCATCGCCTTCTACGGGCTCAACCTCTACGGGCGAGTGGGCTACGCTTTCTCAGCCCTTGGCGGCGGCATCGCCCCCGGCGACATCGATGGCCTGTACTTTCAGGCGGGGTCTTCGTTCTGACAGCGGTTTGCGATCAGGTTCAGCCATATCAACGAGTTGTG
>CAMBIK010000297.1 GCA_945867435.1 Klebsiella pneumoniae | reverse complement strand
CGGTGCTCGCGACGATGACGCCGATGGCGTGGACGACGATTGCGATGGCACGATCGACGGGTGAGGGGTCGCCGCGACCAACAAGAACGCCGGCATCGGCATCATGGTGGCCGCAGTCGTTCTTCATGTTGCTTGCTCTCCGCCTCGGCACCTCCGCATCGCCTGGCAGCGGCAGGAACCGAGCGTAGTGCTCGCACCCGCTGGCCGATCGCGAACCGCGCGGGTACGCTAAGGACTGTTCCTCGGGCTGGGCCATGCTGCTCTCGTTGTTTGCGTGCAGTGTCGAGACGGTGGCTGAAGACCCCCGCACACCCTTTGGCGGCGAGGTGCGGTCGGTGGAGACGTGTGGCTACGCCCCCGCGGGCTCTACGGCCCGATGATCGTTCATGGCCCTTCGGAGCCCACGCCCGACTGCGATTTGCCGCTCATGCTCGACGACATCCTCCTCGACGAGGACACGCTGCAGGTCGCGCCGCCCGACACCGACATGATGCAGCTCATGGGCCGGCTCGGAAACGTGCTGATGGCCAACGCCGCGGTGGATCGGCGCATCGGGCTAAGCCGCGGGCAGACCGTGCTGATGCGGCTGGTGAACCCCTCCAACGCCCGCTATTGGGACGTGTATCTGGAAGGGCATGACCTCACGGTCGTGGGGACCGATGGAGGCTGGCTCGCGGAGCCCTACCCGGTCGAGAGTCTCGTTCTCGTTCCAGGCGAGCGGTACATGGTCACCTTCACGGCCACGGAAACCCCAGGTGAATCCTACCGGCTCATGAACAAGCGGTTCCAGCTCCATGACGAGGATGCCGACATGGTGGAGTCCGACCCGCTCGGCAACGAGGACAACCCTGTGCTCACCTTTGTGTACGACCACAGCGAGGTGGAAGGGACGCCCTGGGTCCAGCCGGCCGTCGAACCCTTGCCCTATTCGGGGCCCACCGACACCTTTGGCCACCACTGGCTCCTCCAGGAAGACATGATGGGCGGCACCGTGACCATCGATGGGGCGTCCTGGCGGGACGTGCCGGTCGTCGCCGTCGCGAGTGACCTCGCCACGACCTTCGAGATCGAGAACGACTCCGAGATGCACCACCCTTTCCACATTCATGGCAATAGCTACCAGATCGTCGCCATCAACGGCGAGGCGCCGGCCACGCCCCAGGGCTGGAAGGACACCTGGGACGTGCCCCCCTACACCACCGTCACCGTCGTGAGCGACCTCTCCAATCCGGGCGACTGGATGTACCACTGCCACATTCTGGAGCACCAGGAGGATGGGATGATGGGCGTGATGGAGGTAGGCGATGCTGCTATGCATTAGGAAACCCTTGGAGATTCCATGACCCTGAGCTTCCTGCTTCTCTCGGCCTGTCTCGATCCGAACGCCGAGACCGGCGACTCAGCCTCCGAAGCAGACGAGTTTTTCCCCATCGGCAACGGAGATGGAACCCCGGAATCGGTGGAGTGGACGTACATCCTGGGTTCGGATGAACGACTGAGCGATCCGCGCGACCTCGGCTTCGACGCCGATGGCAATCTGTGGATCGCCAACCGCACGGACGACCGCACGTTCATCGTGTTCGACCCGGGAACTGGCGATCAGGACTACGAACGCCGCAAGGACGGGTACGCCGAGCACTTCATGGAGGAAACGGCCGCGATCTCCTTCGACGGGGGCGTGCAGTTCGCCACCTGCGGCGAATCGAACAACACCTACAACGACGCGGCGACGGGCAACGGGTACATGGGGCCGGTCTTGTGGTCGTCCGACCTCAACATCTTCGGCGAGGAGAACCCGATCGGCCTGGGCTCTCACCTCGACATGTCGCACGAAAGCCCGTACTGCGTGGGCATCGCCTGGGAGGAAGACAACGCCTACTGGGCGTTCGACGGTGACAACGACGCGCTGGTCCGCCACGACTTCCAGGCGGATCACGGCGTTGGCATGGATGAACACTTCGATGGCATCGTCCACCAACTGGCGGAACCGGAGGTGGAACGCGTGGAGGAGGCTCCCGGCCACCTCGTGATTGACCACGCTTCGCGGCGGCTCTACGCAGCAGATACCGGCGGCGGGCGCATCCTGTGGGTGGACATCGATAGTGGCGAGGAAGGACGATCCTTTCCAGCCAACGACCCGGGCGTGGAGCGCGTCGCGTGGAGCGACGCTGACTGGGGTGTGGTTGCCGACGACCTCGACCAGCCCGGCGCCCTTGCGATGGTCGGGGATCACCTGATCGTGGGGGAATGGGCCACCGGGATGCTCACCGAGTTCGACCTCGATGGCACTCTGATTCGCCAGCTTGACACGGGCTTCGGGGAAGAACGGCTCTACGGCATCGAGATCGGCCCCGACGGGCACCTTTGGGTCATCGACAACGGCTCGGGTGTCTATCGGATCGATCCGGGATGATGTGGGTGCTGTTGGCCTGCGACGGGCAGCAGGTTCCCGCAGGTGGTGAGGACTCGGGAGGTGGCGGCGCGTGGGCGGAGGTCGCCGGGGCCCCTGCCGATGGTCTCGGCAACGCCGTTGTTGCCGCAGGCGATCTCAACGGCGATGGCGACCCGGATCTGCTCGCCGCCGCCTACCTGGGGAACCGGGTGTGCGCGATCTTCGGGCCGCTCGCCCCGGGGGATGGGACCCTGGATTCGCGCCCAGCTTCGTGCCTCGTGGGTGAGGTGGACACCGACTATGCCGGGTACGGCATGGCCTCGGTGGGCGACGTGACCGGCGATGGCTTCGGCGATGTCATGGTCGGCTCCATCGGCAACGCGGAAGCAGGCATAAACGCTGGTAAGGTGTACCTCGTGGCGGGTCCGCTAAGCCCGGGTACGGCGCCCTTGGATCAGGCGGCGGTGACGACGTGGTTGGGGGAAACCGAACAGGACTTCGCGGGGGTGCGGGTCGCCTCTGGAGGGGATCTCACCGGGGATGGCGAGCCCGACTTGTTGGTCGGGGCGTCGGGGTTCGACGGGGAAGGGGGGGGAGGGGGCCGCACCTACTTGCTCTCCGGGCCCCATTTGCCGGGCACGTTCAGCCTCGCCGATGCTCACGCCTCGGTGAC
>CAMBIK010000296.1 GCA_945867435.1 Klebsiella pneumoniae | reverse complement strand
GACCTGCTGCCCCGCCTGGGTCATCGTATCGCCGGGCGCCAGGAAGCGATGGATGGACAAGAGAAAGCAGAAGAACAGGATGGCGACGACGAGGAGTCGTACGGAGCGTGACGCTCGGCTCGACGCCAAAATGGACCGCATCCGCAGCGCGGCACCCTCCCACGCTCCACAGAACTTGTCGATCACGCGGCGTCCTACTCCCTCGCCGGAGACACGTCCAGACCGGCCGTCGTGGGATACCATGCTGCCGATGTTCTTCTTCCTGGCTCTCACGCTTGCGCGGGCAGCCGAGCCGCCCCCTCCCGTCGTGTACGACGTGGTGGTGGTGAAGAAGGAAGCTCCCGCTGAACCGCTCGTGGTCGCGCCCGCCGCGGTGCCGCCGCCGCCCGCCGTGGTGTTGCCCCCCGGGGTCGGGCTGCGGATCACGAAGGGGGACAACTGGCGGGTAAAGGATGCGTCCGACCTGCGTTACACCACGGTCCAGTTCGCCCGGCTCGTCGGGGATGCCGAGACCCTGCGCCGGCTCGACACGGCTCGCGAGTTCGCAGGAATCGGCCGCACCTCGCTTGGCGTCACCGGCCTCGGGCTTTTGGTCGGCAGCCTCGTGGTGGCCACCTCCACCGACGCGCAGCCGAGCCTCCTGGACTACTCCGTGGACCCTGACTTGTACGAGGATGACGCCGATTACGACGCGGCCACCGAATTCTCGGATGAACAATATGGGAAAGCGCTGGGCGAGTGGCAGTCGCAGCGCCTCGGCAGCGCGCTTTTTCTCGTGGGCTCGGCCGGGATCGTCTTGGCCGCTTCCCCGTTCCTGGGGCGCGACAACGAGACCGTCGAGGACCGCCCCGACCGCGCCTATGCCCGCGATGCCGCTGCTGCGTGGGTTGACCGTTACAATGCGGCAAACCCACCCATGCCCGCTCCTCCTCCCGCTCCCCCCCCCGCCCCGGAACCGCCGCCTCCGGACCCCATTCGGTTGGACATGCAGCCCCTGGTCGGCATCGGCTTCCTCGGCATCACGGGACGATTCTGATGCCGGGAGTCTCAGCCGATATCGAGTTGGTTCGTCCGTTCTTTAGTCCGGGGGGCACGCCCGGCGTGGATGCGCCGCGAGCGGGTACGGCGGGTGCTGTGAGCGTGGGTACGCTGCTCCAATACGAGCAGGAGCCGCTGGTGCTTTACCGCTACGGCGATGAGGATGGCGCGGTGATCGAGGGGCGGCTGGCCATGGCGGTCGGGGCCAGCCTCGATTTCAGTGAGCGCTTCGCCGCCCGCCTCACGCTGCCGATCGCCTACGATTTTCCTGGAACCGAGCCCGACTTCGAAGGCACGGCGTTGGGGGCTGGGGACCTCTCCGTCGGGCTGCGGATGCATGCTTGGAGCTGGGGGCCTCTCGACCTGGGGGCGCATGCCGACCTGCTCGTCCCCATCGGCACGCCGGAGGCCTGGAAGGGGGAAGCCAACGTGCGCGGCCTGCCCGGCCTGCTCGTGGCGGCGCGTGCGGGGCCGGTCTCGGTGCGTTCGGACACCGCGATCCTTTTGCGAGGCACTGTGGAGACGGGCGCAGACCTTACCGTGGGCTCTGAGTTTGTGGAAAACGCAGCCGTCGTCGCCGATGTTTGGACCGACCATCTGGCCGTTCACGCGGGGCTCACGTCCAGGGTGGGGCTCGCTACCTTGACCGCCGGCGGGGGCGAAAACGTGGCGGAGTTGCTCGTGGGGGCGCAGGTCCGGCCTCACCGAGACTGGATGCTCGATCTGGGCTTCGGGCGAGGCCTCACCGAGGGCTACGGTACCACGCGGTACCGGGTTTTCGTGGGCGCGACGTGGACGCGGGTGCCTCGTCCGCCGAAGCCTCCGCCCGAGCCGGTTTCCCCTCCCGTCGAATCGGTTCCGGATCAGCTGATCATCGAGGAGATCGCGAAGCCGAGGCGCGTGGAATGGCGTGAAACCGAGCTGGCGCGTGTGGAGCAGGACCAGATCGTCATCCGCGACCCCATCCAGTTCGAATTTGCCAAGGACGTGATCCTGCCCGTGAGCTTCCCGACGATGACCTTCATGGGCCAGTTGCTCGGCGAACATCCGGAGATCGTGCACCTGGTCATCGAAGGCCACGCGAGCGACGAGGGTTCGTTCTTCTACAACTACGACCTCGCTAAGAAGCGTGCCGACGCCATCTGGCGCGCGCTGATCGAGGCGGGGGTCTCCCCCACCCGCATCTCGACGCGCTCGATGGGCGAAGTCGAACCCCGCAACGTGGGCCTCGACGAAGCCTCGCTAGCCGAAAACCGGCGGGTGGAGTTCCATATCGTGAAGCGCCTCGCGCCAGGCGAACGGCCCCCGGTGTACAAGCTGGAGATCCTGGAGCCCTGGACAGGGGATCCGGCCACGCTCCCCGCTCCCCCTCCGCTCCCCATCCCGCTTGGCCCGGATGGCAAGGCGCTGGACCTGGGGCCCGATGGTCTGCCTCTCCCCCCCCGCGCCATCCCCGGAGACGACCTCCCGGATGAAGACAGCTTCCGCGACGACCCTGAGGAGGAGCCATGATCCTCGCGATTTTCATGAACGCGTCGGCAGCCGATGGCTGCCGGAACGATTTGTGGCAGGACATCAACTGCAACGGGATCGAGGTGTACGACGAGACTCCGGTCGACCTCACCGACCCGGAGTGCCTCGAGAACATCGACCCGGCAACTGGAGAACCATACGCAAACGCCGACTATTATTACGACTACGCCTCGTTCGGCTGCGAGTACCTCGTGGCGTTCTACGATCTCGACGGCGATGGCATGTCCTACGGAAGCCAACCGATCCCGCCGGAAGCCCCTTTCCCCGACAAGGTGGCCGTCTTTCTGTGCGACAACTGCCCGCTGGACTACAACCGCGACCAATCCGACCTCGATTGCGACGACGTGGGCGACGTTTGCGACAATTGCGTGGAAGACGTGAACACGGACCAGTTCGACACGGACGCCGATGGCTTGGGGGATGTGTGTGACATCTGCCCGTTCTGGCCGGATCCTGGCCAGGAAGATCACGACTTCGACGGTGCGGGGGATGTGTGTGACAACTGCCCCAACCTC
>CAMBIK010000295.1 GCA_945867435.1 Klebsiella pneumoniae | reverse complement strand
AAGGGAGTTTTACCTCAGCGGAGGTTGCATCTGCAGGAAGGTGTCGGAGAATATCGGTTTGGGCGACGGCTCCTTGAGGCGGATCGCAACAGTAGGCCATCCGGCCAGCGCAGCGACCACCGCAGCGGCCATAACGGCGTGCCCCCTTGCGGTGGGATGCATGTCGTCGAGAAACAGCTCTTCCGCCGAAAGTTCAGTGGCCGCGAACGCCGCGGGCACGTCAACCAAGGGTGCCCCCCACCGCGAGGCCGTGTCCCGCATCACTTCCCGATAGGGCGTCCAGGCGGGATTCGGGGTGCGACGAAGGAGATCGTCGCGATTGGCCGGGAGGAGGAAGGCCACCGCACCACCGCGCTCGTGAAGCCGACGCGCCATGGAGTCAAGGTTCTCGGCGTAATCATTGAGCGCCACCCTACGCAGTCCGGTGGGCACGCCTTCGCGGCCCATGGTCCAGCCCACCTTGCGGGCGTGCGCGGCCTGCCCGCGAACTCGAACCAGCCAGTCCGCCCAACGAAACAGCGCAGACCGGTCCAAGTGGGAACGAATCCGCTGGAGCCTCGTCGCCTGCCAACCGGCGTAGGTGGCGAGCAGCTCGCGGTCCACGAAGGAGCCGAAGTGGTTGTCGGACCACAAGTTCCCGATCAAGAGCAGGTCGGGATCGAGGGCAAGGCCACGGGCATCCAGGGTGTTCATGCTTTGGTACGTCGAATACCCCGGCACCGCTGCGTTGAGGATCTCGGCAGGCACACTCGCGGCGAGCATTGCGGTGAACACCGCATCGTCCGCCACGCCGTAGCCATAGGCGGTTGAATCCCCGAGCGCGAGCAGGCGAGGCGCAGTTCGGGCACCCACCTCCCCTCCCCGCATCCCCAGCGCGTTCACGGTGACCTGTACGCCGTGCTCAACGTGCACCCCGGGCCGCAGCTCCCACAAGAACCACGGACTTCCCTTCATCACGATCCGCCCGCCGACCGTAGCCTCGTCGCTCCAGCCGCCGCCATACGGGCTCGGCGGTGCCACCACGCGGGCCCCCCCTTCAAGGAGGGCCAAAACCGCCACCCCGGTCGCGACCGCGAAGGCCCACCGGAATCGCGGCGGCCCGTTCCCCACCTATCCGCGCACGAACGGGAGGTACGTTGGCCGCCAGAAGTGGCTTCGCACATAGGCTTCCGCCGTTTCCGGGCTCAGCTTGACGGTCGTAGCCACGCCATCCGCGAAGGCCCGCGCGATGACCGCCGCGGCCACCCGGATCGACACCTCCTGGAGGTCGCTGATGGGCGGATACACGAGGCCCGCGGCGAGGTGTTTCGCGGCGGTGTAGTCGGCCAACGCCACGCAGGCGGCCATCACCATGCCATCGGTCACCTCGGTCGCGTTCGCGAGGATTGCGCCGAAGCCCAGGCCCGGGAAGATGAAGGCGTTGTTCCCCTGACCCACGGCGACCTCCTCGCCTCCAGGCATCCGCACGGGCGGGAAGGGGCTGCCTGTGGCCACGATTCCCTTGCCATCGGTCCACCGCAGCAGCTCCTCGGGGGTGGCCTCACAGGAGGTGGTCGGATTGGACAACGGAAAAATCACCGGTCGCGCGGTGTTCTTCATCATCGCCCGGGCATGCGCCTCGACGAATGAACCGGGCTGACCAGAGAGACCGAGCAGGATGGTGGCGCGCGCACCCACCAAGGTCTCTTCAAGGTTGGGAACCGCGCCCGCCACAGCCCAACCCGCGATCTCCGCCGCAGACTTGGCGAAGACCCGCTTGTAGTCCTCCATTTCGCGGCTCTGCAAAAGCAGCCCTTTCGAGTCCAGTACGAAGAGCCGCGCAAGGGCTTCCTCTGAACCGAGCCCCTCTCGCATCAGCCCCTCGTGCATCGCCATCGCCACGCCGCCGCCGCCGGCGCCCGCGCCGTACACGACGATACGCTGGTCCGAAAGACGCTCGCCACGCAGCTTGCACGCGTTGATGACCCCGGCCAGCGCCACGGCGCCCGTTCCCTGAACATCATCGTTGAACGAGGCGATTCGCTTGCGATACCGCGAAAGGACGGTGAACGCGGTGTCCTTCGACAGGTCCTCCCATTGCAGGATCGCCCGTGGGTAGCGGGCCTTCACGGCATCCACGAACGAATCCAGGAAAGCCAGATAGGCTTCGCCCTTGAGCCGCGGGTGGCGCACACCGACATACTCCGGGTTGTCCCTGAGATCCGCGCGGTCGGTGCCCACATCGAGCCCCACGGGAAGAGTGCGGTAGGGGCTCACGCCGCCCCCTGCGGTGTAGAGCGAAAGCTTGCCGATGGGGATGGCCAAGCCGCCGTACCCCTGGTCGCCGATGCCGAGGATCGCGCTGGAATCGGTGGCGACGATCATACGAACGTCGTCGTAGAAGCCGTTGGCGACGGCTTCGGAGGCGCGAACGATGTTCATCGACGAGAGCGAAAGCCCTCTTGAGTTCTGGTACAACGACGAAAACTTCTGGACGGCCTCGCCCACGGTCGGCGTGTAGATGATCGGCAGCATCTCGTCGAGGTGGCCTTCGAGCAGCGCGTAGAACAAGAGCTCGTTGCGCTCCTGAAGCCCGCGCAGGTACTGATAGCGGGCGATGGGCGTGGGTTCCCGCAGGTAGGCGGCGTACACTCGTTCCAGTTGCTGATCAAGGCTGGTCACCTGAGGAGGAAGCAGCCCATCCAGCTTGAACTCGACGCGTTCCTCGTCCGAAAACGCCAGCCCCTTGTTGGTCGCCGCAAACCGCAGCAACGCGTGCCCATCGATGAAGACACGCATCTTTTCCACGCCGGCCGCGTCGTGGAACGTCTCAAAAAACCGGCTGAGTCGGGCCAAGGGGAGACCTCTACGAGAAGTCTATCGCCCTCCGCCCCGACGCGAGTCCTCCACGCCTCGACCCGCGAGAGCATCGGCCCGCTCGTTCTCCGCGAGGCCCACATGACCGGCGACCCACTGAAGGCTCGCCCCTGGCCGCGCGCGGAGCTTGACCCGGATCCCCGCGATCAACTCGACGTTGGCCTTGGCCTTCCAGCCGAGGGTGAGCACCCCCCTCGCGTACTGCGAGTCAGAGAACACGACGACCGGTGTGCCCGGGTCAACCGAGGCCGCGGCCAACTCGTCGAGCGCCATCTCGATCGCGGTCAACTCGCCGATGTTGTTGGTGGC
>CAMBIK010000294.1 GCA_945867435.1 Klebsiella pneumoniae | reverse complement strand
GCTCGCGGCCGGGGCTTCTGTGAACGACGCGCTGCGAGCCGCGACCGGGCTCGGGGTGGAAGAGGCCAACGCAGCGTGGCTGAAGGTCGTACCGGCGGCCTCGTGGTGGTATCGCTGGGCCACCAACACGCCGCTCTGGTGGTCGGTAGCCGCATGTTTTTTGGCCTTGGCCGCGTGGCGGCGGCGGAGCGCGGGGAAGGCGAAGCTCGCAAGGTGGGACGCCGAAGAGGCCTGGCGGACGGCAGAACTTTTCCGCCAAGCGGACCTGCGCGCGGCGGAGATGGAAGCGCCGACGCAAGCCCTCGTGCCCTTCCGCCCGCGAGTCGTGGAGGTCCAGCCAAGCACGACCGACATCGGTTAGCTCTGCGGACTCAAAACATGTGCCCGATGCCGACGCCCCAACCGAGCTCATCGTCTCCATACTTCCGGTCGCGATGCTGGTGAGCAGTCTGTAGGTGAGCCCGAAGGTGGCTTCGTCCGCCTACCTGGTACGCGGATGCGGGGTGGCCATACACGAGATCGGGTCAGCTTCAAGTCTGTGCGATCGGTCCCTCGCTACTCCGCGGTGAGCGCGCCTTCCCACAGCGCTCCGCCGCCTTCATCGTCCACGAGCAGCACGAAACCGTCGGCGATACCGGCAGTTTCGGGTGCCACCCATGTGAGGTCGGCCTCCAGTCTGGCGTTGGGCCGGTCCGAGGGCCGCTCGAACCCCCCCTCTGTCGCATAGCCCCACACCCGAGCTTCGCTCCCCAGCTCCCCGGCGATGATCACCTCCACGTCTACGCTCTCCCCCGGCGCCGCGCTGGGCGCTGCGGGGGTGACCGTTAACGTAGGGTTCACGTGCCGCGTATCGGCCGACCGGGTGCTCACCCGCAACGACGCGAGGGCGAGACTGGTGCCCTCGATAGGCAACCCGCTCATCCAGTCGGTGGGGTCCGCCCACACGTCGGGTTCGATCTCCTCACCACGCTCCACCTCGTCGAGCAAGGGGCAGGCGTCGGCGGTGCAGGCGAGGGCCCAGATGCTCACCAGCGGCACCGGTGACTCGGAGGCGACGGCCGCCAGCACCATCGAGGCCGTGACCGGAACCGCCGCCCGGCCGTCTTCCACCGTGGCGAGCGCGGGCGCCCTGCCTTCTTCGTCTTCGAGACAGTCCTCCCCGAGGCGGGTGCAGGTCCAGACCAGCGCGCGGTAGCCGGCCCCGGTGGGATCGACGATGCGCACGTCTACCGTCGTGGTCTCGCCGGGCGCGACCTCCGGGGCCTGGGGGAGCATGGAGAGCACGCGCAGCTCGTCGAGGAGAGTCTCGTCGTTGGCGCCGCCGCAGGCGAGCAGCAGGAGCATCACCACTTCGCCTCCAGTCCGAACGTCGGGAAGATCGGCAGGCCGGTGACGGGGTCGGCGGTGCGGTAGTCGTAGGACCACGACTGCACCTCCACGTTCTGGGCGTTCGTGGCGTTCTGCACGTCGAGGTAGAGCGAGAACTCGCCCCAGGATCGCACCCAGCGCTTGTCCACGCGGACGTCGAGGCTGAAGAAGTCGGGGAGCCGGTCGGAGGCGCTGTCGGCGTACAGGGGGATGAAGGAGCGCGATCCCATGTCGTAGACCCGGTTGGTGACCGGCGTGTAGGGGTTGCCGGAGCCGAAGCGGACGCGCCCGCCCACCCGCCAATCGCGCGGCAACTTCTGGCTGCCGAGGACGCTTAGCACCACGGGCTGATCATAGGGGAACAGCACTTCGTCATCGCCGGGCCGCTTCACGCGCGTCGACTTGGAGGCCGTGAGGCTCACGAGCGCGAGGGTGGTGGGGGCATCGAGCCGGACGAGCAGCTCACCGCCATAGACCCGCCCCGTGCCGTCGTTCGCATAGGGGTCGATGTCCTGGGGCCCGCCCAGGGGGGGACCGGTGAAGAACGCGATGCGGTCCTCGCGGCCGACCACGAGGTCGCTGAGGTCGTTGTAGAAGCCCGTGACTTCGATGCGGAGGAGGCCCAGGAGCTCCTGGTCGATGCCCAGGCTGGTCTGCAGGGCGCTCGCAGCGTGAAGATCGGGGTTGCCATCGCCGTCGGGGAGGAGCTGCCGGACCGTGGGGAACTGGCTGTAGCGGCCCACGCCCACCCGCACGACGGTCGTGTCCGTGGCGGCCCAGCGCCCGCTGAACCGCGGGTCGACAGCCACGTTGGCATAGTCGGTGTCGAGCACGAGGCCGTCTACGCGCAGGCCCGGGATGAGCCGAACGGGACCGACCTGGATGGTGGACTCCACGTAGGCGGCGGGCGCGAAGCGGAAGGCCTCCCCCTCCTCCTTCGGCCCAAACGCCGGCACATTGTAGAGGAAGGCCTGCGGCCCGGAGTCGAGGTCAAGGCCGAGTCGCCAGCCCACTCGCCGGCCGCCGGCCACTGGCACGGCGACCTCCTCCCGCAGCGAGAAGGCGGTGTTGGTCTCCCTGGCGGTCCCCGTCACGTCGAAGCGAAACTCCTGTGCGTCGTAGCCCGTGCTGAACCGCAGCTCGTTCGTCCAGCCCCTGTCGAGCTCCGTCAGCGCGCTCAGGCGACCCCGCCAGAAATTGGTGGAGAGCCCGATCTGCACGGCGCCGTCCTCCTCGTTGATGAGGGCAAAAGTGTCGTCGCTCAGCGTGAGCATCGTCTCGAGCCGCGTGGCGCCGGCCCGCGCCTGGCCGCGGGCCTGAATGTCGAAGAAGCGGGGCGCCTGGATGTCGAAGTCCGGAATGGCCGCGAAGATCGGCACCAGCACGGAATCGGCGTAGGATCGGCGTAAGGAGAGCGTGAGCCCGGCATCGGGCGCAATGGCGCTCTCCGCGAAGAGGGTGGCCTGGTAGAGATCGATCTGAACGGTGCCGTGCTGGCCTTCAGGCGCCTCGTCGCGCGTGCCGAGCTCCACCATGCCGCCGAGGAAGCGCCCGTAGCGCGCCGAGGCGTTGCCAGGCACGAAGCTCACCTCGTCGAGCAGCCCGCCGTTGATGACGGTGGTGAGCCCGCCAAAGTGGAAGACCACGGGGATGCGGCTGCCGTCGAGGAAGGCGGCGCTGTCCTCTGGCGCGGTGCCTCGAATGATGAGGTTGCCGGTACCCAGCGGGGGTCGCGACACACCCGGCAGGTTCTGGACCGCCTTCACCACGTCGCCGTTGGTGCCCGGCAGGAATGCGATCTCGTCAGCACTCAGCGTGCG
>CAMBIK010000293.1 GCA_945867435.1 Klebsiella pneumoniae | reverse complement strand
AGGTGCATGAGGACGCGCACCATCGCCTGCGACCACCGACCCGGCACCCGGCCGAGGAGCACGCAAACGCCAAAAAAGATTCCCCAGAACTCAAGCTCTCCGAGCTGGACCCAGAGTCGGTCCCAGCCGACGGGGGGCGTCGAGAGCCGCGAAAGCACCCACAATCGGCCGCCGATGAGCACGAACAGCGGAATCAGCGCGGCCAAGCCGAAGACCCACGCCTCACGAAGCGTGGGGGTAAGCCAATCGAGGGCACGGAGAAGGAACCGCCCCAAGGGGCGCAGTCGGGGCAATCCGGCACAGGGGGGAACCCCCCCCCGTAACCGAAAGGATAGTCGTCCGGCATGCATCTGTTGGTCGGAAATCCCACTGCCCAATCGGGACGGAACGCGGGGCGGATCGACGTCGCGCGGCTCCTCCTGACCAAAGAGGGCATCGACCACGACTTCCTGGCGACCCGCCCCGAGGGAAAGACCGTCGGCGATGTCGCGCGCGCCCTCGAAGGCGGCACCTATTCCACGGTCATCTCCATGGGGGGTGATGGCACATTTTCGGAGGTTGGAAACGGTATCCTTCGGTCGGGAGCAGACGTAGCGCTGGCCATGCTCCCGACGGGCACAGCCAACGACCAGGGCAAGTCGTTCGGACTGGACAGCCGCGATGTCGACCTTCCCCGGAACGTTCGTGTCATCGCGGAAGGGCACACGGCACCGCTCGATGCGGGCCGCATCGTCGGCTACGGCTCGCTCGACGAGGAGCTCGCCCGAGGCCATTTCTTCGACAGCGCCGGCTGGGGGTTCTCCGCGCTCGTCCTCAGGATGCGAAACGAGGACCGGCGGCTCGTGGGTGGAGTGCCCATCCTGCGCGAGTTGTACCGGGACCATGCCGTTTACGCTGGCGCAATCCTGCGCGCCCTGGCGCTCTCAACCTTCACTGAACAGCCCTTCGAGGCCGAGGTCACCACCGCCGAAGGCACGATCTTCCTGGAAGGGCTCACCGAGCTTATCCTCAAGAACACAAGGATCTATGCTGGTGCTTGGATTCTCGATCCCACCTGCTCTCCCGAGGATGGAGAAATGGAGCTCGTTCCGTTTCGGGGGCGAGAGGAGCTGCTGACGCGAGGTGTGATCCACCACCAGCATGTGCCGCTCGACGAGTCCCCCCTGCACGCCCTCGGGCGACCACTCTCGGCGTCGATCCGCGCCCCGTGGTTCGACATCCGGCTGCGCCCGAGGCCCCTGGCACAGGCACCTGAGTCCCAGTTGGACGGCGAGGAATGGCAACGCGCCGAACGATTCCACATCACGGTCTTGCGACACGCTCTCCGCCTCGTCGTACCCGCCTCCCTGGACGCGCCAGCGTAAGGAAGCGGCTCAGCGCCGGGGCTGCGGCCAGGTCATCTGCCGGTTTGCCGACGCCTGCTGGGTCGGGAGGCGCCCTGCCGCCCGGGCCTGCTCGATGAGCACTTCCTGGGGAATGTGGTCAGGGAAGAACTGGTACCAGCCCTCTCCAAAAATCTTAAAATCCGGGCGCTTACGGTTGCTCATCGCATCCTGAATGGCAAGCAATGCGGCCTGCTTCGGCAGCGCCAACAGCCCTCGCCCGACCACCTGCAACGCCTCCTCTCGACGCTTCGCCTCGTTGAGGATGTAGGCAAATACCGCGTAGAACAGGGGCTCGGACGCGGGCGATGCGCCGGGGAGGAACCGAAACTTGCCCGGCTTCTCGACCGCCGAGAGCAGCGCGATCGCCGCATCTGGGTTGCTTTCGCGATGAAACACCACCGCAAGCATGGTGCGAGCACGCCAATCCTGCGCTTGCTCAAGCTCCACTTTCGACTCTGTGAATTTCGACTTGCTGGCGGTGAGCTGCCGCTGCATCAACAACGAACAGGCCTCCAGGTAGTCGATCGCGCCGATCTGCGCGTGAATCTGCGGTGCGACCAAAATTTGCCACTTGCCAAGGGGAATGGCCAAGCGGAACGCGTCGCGCGCTCCCGCCATGTTCCCGGCTTGCAGCTGTTCCATCGCCAGCTTCGCGATCGCCTCCACCTTGCGCCCGATGCGGCGCGACGTGAAAAACAGCGCGGTGCCGAACGCGAGGACCGCGGGGATGATCCCGGCGATCCAGCCTGCTACGGCACCGCCCGCCAAATAGGCCGCGACTGCGCTGCCGCAGGCGATCAGGAGATTGTACATGCGCGCGAGCTATCATGAAAAGGGGTGGAGGCCCCCCCGATCAAAAGCCGGTGTCGAAGCCCCCGGAAGCCTGCTCGACGAGGATGACCTCCCCCCTCGCGTTCGCCAGTGCCCCGATGCTGCCATCTTCGCCCGCATAGGTGTCTGAGTAGGTGTAGACGCCCGCAAGGCCGGAGCCCTGCCATGACATCGTGGCCGCGTAGACGAAGGAATGGGTCGTTCCCTGGGACGTGACGTTGTCCCCCCGCACCGACACGTCGAAGATGTTGCAGTTGTCGGCATGTTCCACCAAATCGCCGGACCAGGTGAAGGGCTGACCATCGACCGCCCCGGGGTCTCCCATGCGCTCACGGGCATCGAACGCAGTGATCTTCAACTTTCCGGTGCTGGCCGACAGCGTGAGATCCCACCTGGACCAACCGTTCGCGAAAATGGAATAGCTCAGGGCATCGTACCCGCTTGCGGTGGCCTGATCCTCCTCGGCGACAACGGTCTCGGAGGTCTCGCCACCGGCGGTGTCTTCGGGAGCGGTGTCGGATTCGTCTGCCGCACCCTTAATGTTAAGGATGTCGTGAAAGGCGGCATAGGAAGCGTTGATCCGAGTCGGATCGTCGCAGTCCGCATCACAACCGGCAAACAGCAATGCGAACAGCAACATGATCCGCCTCGCGCGGAGCCTAACACGAAAGTACCTTGTCAACGTGACCGCACCTCTGTACCCGCTCCTCGACCCAAGTCGATGCATCCCCTGCGGCGCCTGCGAGGTTGCATGCGTGGAGACCCGAACCGGCATCATCGGACTCCTCCCCGACGACGCCATCGTTCTGGAGCAGCGCCGGCTGCGGATCCGGGTCGTCGCCGGCCTTCCCACGTTGGATGTGTGCGTGCACTGTGCGGAGCGGCCGTGCATCCCGGTCTGCCCCCACAACGCGCTGATTGCGTTCCCGAACGGCAGGGTGGACCTCATCGAGCCGAGATGTACCGGCTGTGGC
>CAMBIK010000292.1 GCA_945867435.1 Klebsiella pneumoniae | reverse complement strand
CAGCACCGCCACCCCGTACGTTCCCTGCACCAGCGCAAGCGCGTGTCGCACGGCAGCCTCGGGATCGCGGGCAGGATCGGCCTCGTAGAACTTGTGAACGAGATGCACGAGAACTTCGGTGTCGGTGTCGCTGCGGAACTTGACGCCTTCCTCCTCCAAACGCGCCCTAAGCACCCCGTGGTTCTCAATGATGCCGTTGTGCGCGAGGGCGATACGATTCGTAGCATCGAGGTGCGGGTGGGCGTTGGCCTCCGTGACCCCGCCGTGGGTGGCCCAGCGGGTGTGCCCGATCGCGGCGGACCCCTCCAAATCCTCAGGAACAGCAGCCATCAACGCCGCAACATGGCCGATCCGCCGAACGGTCCGGATGTGGTCCCCCTCGATGACCGCCAGGCCGGCGGAATCGTAGCCGCGGTACTCCAACCGCCGCAGTCCATCCAGGATCATCGGCGCAGCGCGACGTTCTCCGACATACCCGACAATCCCGCACATCGCTGCTCCCGCCGCAGCCAAGCTCTATGCCGGCTGTCGCATAGACGCGATGCTTGCAGGAAGCGTGCCGCCAGGTCCACCCCCCCCCACCTCACCCCCGCAACGCACCCTTGAGCGCGACCAGCGCTCCCGGCGGAAGCCACCGCGAGGCATCGCCCCCCGCGGACACGATCTCCCTCATCAGCGAGCTGGAAACGAAGGCGAGAGCGGGATCCGTCAGCAAGAAAACGGTCTCAACGGTCGGGGCCATTTGGCAATTCGCATGCGCGATCGGGCCCTCAAAGCCCAGATCGTTGGCATCGCGGAGCCCCCGTAGGATCGCGACGGCACCCACCCGCTGGGCATACGCCACGGTCAACCCCTCGAAGGACTCCACCCGAACGTTGCCCAGGCCCGCCGTGGCTTCCTGCACCAGTCGGGTCCGGACATCCAGGGCGAGCACCCGCTGCTTCCCCGGGTTGTGCCCGATGGCGACGACCACTTCGTCGAACAGCAACAGCCCCCTCCGTACGACATCCACATGCCCCAGGGTGACAGGATCAAAGGTCCCTGCAAAAACGGCAGTACGCATGTCCTTCCATTATCGCACCGGGTCCCCCTCCCCGTCCAGCTTCCACCAACCGCCCTGGCGTTTTCCATAGTAGCGCAGAAGCAGACGCTTGAAGCGTTCGGCCTTCCGCATGGTGAGAAACGCTGGGTCCACGCGGATGTCCTGCTGGAACTCGATGTTGTGGAGGGTGTCGAGCTTTCGCATGGACTTCAGCGACTTTTCAAGGAACTTGTAGGCTTTCGGCTCATCGCCCATAAGCGCGTACGTCTTGGCGCGATGCAGGTCTGCGTATGCGTCGTCCGGGATTTCACGCTCAAGCTGCCGCAGCACCCCCTGCGCCTCCTCGAAGCGTCCCTGATGCGCGTAGCAGAGCGCGAGGTTGACCTTGGTGTTCGACTCATAGGGCTCAAGCGTCAGCGCGGTCCGGTAGAGCTCCTCCTCCTTTTGGTAGTCCCCTTTGCGCTTATACACGAGCGCAAGGTTGTTCCATTCCGCCCCACGCGTACCGTCCAGGCCGATCATGTGGTCGTAGGTGGCCACGGCCCCGACAAAATCCATGGCCAGGTACTGATAATAGGCTTTGATCGACAACGCGTAGAGGTTGTCCGGGTCGATCTTGAGAACCTCGGTGCTCCGTTCGATGGCCTGTTTGACCTCGTCCCGCTCTTTGCGAGCATCTTCCGTGTCGTACCAGTCGGTGACACCCCACCCTTCCTTCTCTTCGACGGCCTCGGCATGCTCGGTCTGCGTGCCATCGGCGGAGGCAAGGGGGTCGGCGAGGTCATCTACCTGCGGGTCGTCCGGCACTTCTTGGGGCACGAGTTCATCCGTCTTGCCAAACTCTTCGACCACGACCGCGGCGGATTCGCCTTTTCGGGAGCGGGAGTCATCCCCCCCCTTCTTGGCGGCGACCCGCTTGCCGCCGCCCGCCTTGGTGGCCGGCCCGGCGCTGCCTGAGGGAAGGTAGTAGCTGTCGATCTTTTCTCCTTCGCTGGAGCGTTCCCCCTGGTTCGCGATCACCCCCTGTTCCCTGCCCGCGTAGTCGCCATTGAGCAAACGGGTGAGGTACTCGGGCGAGGGTTCAGGGTTGGCCGAGCCGCCGCTCTCTTCGCCACCCGTGAAAAGCGCGATCAGGAGCATGATCTGGAGCCCGGCCACGGTGACCGCAGCCATCACCAGCGGGAACACAAGGTTGGCCTGTTCGGCGATGAACCTTGGCAATCGAAACCTGTGCACCAGGCTGGCACGCACGTCGACGCGCCCCCCTCGCAGGCCCACCGCTTTGAACCCCACCTCACGCTCCCCGGACGCATCCCGCAACAGCATCACGCCCTGCTCGCGCGCTGCCGACAGGTGAACGGGGCCGGCGTTCAGGGTGTGGCCCGCCTCGAGTACGACATCCCCCACGGGTCGGTCGTTCACTCGCAGGGTGACGTGTACGGCCTCCCGCCCGTTCGGACTCGGTTCATCGTTCACCTCGCCACTATACCCGCTTGCGCTAGCCCCCGCGTCCCCATACCTGACGCCGATGCCGACCGCTGGGATCGCCATCATCGGCAACGAGATCCTCAGCGGGAAGTTTGCAGACGAGAACACTCCGTGGCTGGTGCAACGGTTGCGCGCCCTCGGTTGCGACCTGCAGCGTGTCGCCGTGATCGTCGACACTGTCGAAGCGATAGCCGAAGAGGTCGCTGCACAGTCCTCACGGTACGATTGGGTTTTTACGACAGGTGGGGTCGGTCCGACTCACGATGATGTGACGTTCGAAGGCGTCGCGACCGCATTCGGCGTTCCGGTGCATCACCACCCCGAGCTGGTCGAGATCCTGCACCGCAAGATGGGAGCAGGCTGCAACGAGGCCGCGCTCCAGATGGCGCGTGTCCCCGTGGGATGCGAGCTGTGGTGGGATGGCGGGGTCACCTATCCCCTCATCGTGATGCGAAACGTTTGCATCTTCCCCGGCGTGCCTTCGCTTCTGAAGTTGAAGTTCGACAAGGTCGCCCATCGCTTCGAGGGAATCCGCCTGGCCACGGCCCGGCTGGTGACGCACCGGGCGGAACAGGAGATCGCCGCGGCCCTCACTGAGGCCTCGAACCGCTGGCCCAGCGTCGCGATCGGGAGCTACCCCCGGCTCGACGAAACCCCGTTCGTCGTGATCGTAAC
>CAMBIK010000291.1 GCA_945867435.1 Klebsiella pneumoniae | reverse complement strand
GTGGTCGAGGAACCGGAATCCATCGCCCCACCGAGCGCGCCCGATGCCGCATTCGAACCTCCGGTAGAACCGCCGCCGCTGCTCGGCGCTGCATCGTTTTACGCCTCCTTCGACGACCCCTTTGACGAAGCAGTTTTTTCGATCGATCTGCCCTCCCACCGCACCTCCACCGAGCACGTCACCGTGCGGACCGGCGAAGACGACGAAGACGGGGCCTTCGCAAGGGAAGAACTGCCGCCCTACCCTCCGGACCCGGTGGCCGAGGTCGCGCTGCCGCCGGTCCGCCGCTCTCGCACCACGCTGTTCCGCCGCCAGCGGCGCAGGTTGGAAGCTCAAGCAGCGCGGGTGATAGAGTTGGAGAGTCGGGTCGCTGAGCTTGAAGCGACGTTGGCCGAGCGGCCGCCGCACGGATAGCGCCGCCGGCATGGCCGGTCGTCGCGCGGATCGTATCGCAGTTCGAGTTCAGGAAGAGGTCACCCGCCTGCTGCGGCAGGGTGTGCCTGATCCCCGGGTGGGCAACATCAGCGTGGTGGGGGTGTCGATCAACGACGACCTCACGCTGGCCACCATTCGCTGGCTACCCTTCGGGGGGGTGGGGGACCGCAAGGCCATCGCCGAAGGGCTCAAGGTGGTGGCTCCCTACCTTCGGGGTCCGGTGGGCCGTGCGCTGGGGATCCGGCATTCGCCCGAGCTTCGCTTCGAGGTGGACCGCAACGTGGAATACGCAGCTCGCATGGACGATCTGTTCGCGAGTTTGCCCAAGCCTCAGGAGGAAGACTCGTGATCATGGATGGCTTCCTGGTGGTGGACAAGCCACCCGGCGTCACCTCGCACGACATTGTCGCCGTGGTACGCGCGGTCACGGGGCTCAACAAGGTGGGTCACACGGGCACCCTCGACCCGTTCGCCACCGGGGTGCTGCCCCTCGCGCTCGGGGGTTCCACACGGCTCATCTCCTATTTGGATGAAAGCCTGAAGGTGTACGATGCGGTCATTCAGTTCGGCATCCAGACGGACACCGGCGATCCGACCGGCACGGTGGTGCGCGAGGCTCCGGTCCCGACGCTCCGGCTGAAGGAGGTCGAAGCCGTGCTCGCTTCGTTCTGCGGCGAAAGGCAGCAGGTTCCGCATCGGTATTCGGCGGTGAAGGTGCAAGGTCGGCCGCTCTATGCCTACGCGCGCGCCGGCCAGGAGGTGGAAGCGCGCCCGCGCCCCATCCGCATTCACGCCATGGAGCTCCTGGAGCTTGCGCCGGAGCGGGTGCATGTGAGAATCCGGTGCTCGCGGGGCACCTATGCCCGGGTCATCGCGGAAGAGCTGGGCGAGGCGTTCGGAACCGTGGGCCATCTGGCGGAGCTGCGCCGCGAGGCCAGCGGCGCGTTCACCCTCGACCATTCGGTATCGATGTCCCGCCTCGCCACCATCGTAGCGGGTTCGCCCGAGTGGGTGCAGGTGCTGCGGACCAACCGTCGCGAGGACCGCGTGGAATGGCGGGACCGCGCCTCGATCCTGGGGGGGCTGCAACCCTTCCTGCTGGCACCGGGCGCCGTGCTCGGGCACCTGCCCACTCTCGCGCTGTCTTCGATCGAGGCGCGGAAGTTTGTACAGACGGGCGTGGCGCCTGGCCTGGCGCGCGGGAAGCCTCAATCCGTGCTGCTTCTGGATGGCAGTGAAATTGTCGGCGTCGTGCCTCCGGGAGCGCAGAAGGCGGTCGTGCTGGCGAGGGAACCGGCCCCCCGCGCTTGACGTCTCGGGTGGGTTGGCTTAGGCGGCGCGCTTCCGGGAACCGCATGTTGACCGTCTCCACGCTTGAGCAGGAACTTCTGAACGGCCGCACCTTCGGCGCCCATGTGGGCGATGATGTGCGGGTTCACGTCAAGATCACCGACGGCGAAAAGAGCCGGGTGCAGGTGTTCGAAGGCTGCATCATTGCCATCAAGCAGGGCGGGCCCCGCACCACGATCACCGTCCGCAAGACCAGCTTCGGCGTGGGCGTGGAACGGGTGTTTCCGGTGTTCGCCCCTTCGGTCGAGAAGATCGAGGTCAAGACCCGCCACTCGGTGCGTCGCGCGAAGCTGTACTACCTGCGTCAGCGCTCGGGCAAGAGCGCACGCTTGAAGGAAGGCGCGTTCCATCAGTCCTGATGCCGATGAGCGTCGCGCGCGTCTGCTGCGCGGCGCCGAGGCGGAAGCGCGGGTAGTCGTGGCGTTGGAAGCGTTGGGTTGGCGCGTGCACGCGCGCAACTGGCGTGGGGGTGGCGGCGAGCTGGATGCCGTCGTTGAGCGCGCCGGGAGGCTACGCTTCGTCGAGGTGAAGCTCCGGGAACGGGACGACCCTCTCGCAGACGAGGCCGTGAACGCGGGCAAGCGCACCAGGCTCCGGCGTGCGGCCCGGCACTGGCTCACGGCCCGAGGCGAGCCCGAGCGGGAGGTGTGCTTCATGGTGGCGACCATCGATCACGAGGGCGTCATCGATTGGATCGATGACGCGTTCGACGGTTGAGCACGCCCCTCGTTCAGCGCACTCGGATCTGGATCTGACTGCCGGCGATGATGTGGATCGTGTCCCCCCCCGTGTAGACCGGGTAGGGGCTCTCGATGCGCTGGGAGAGGTGGTAGCGGACCTCCCCGAAGAGGCCCCACGACAGGTAGCGCATGAAGCGCACGTCGAGCCCAAGGCCACCGCCGACCTCAAGGCTTTCGGCCTTTTGGAATAGCCCCGCTTCCGGCAAAAGAACGGAGGGCAACTCGGTTCCTGTCGGCACGTCCTCGTAGCTTTCCCATGCCGTGCTGAGGTGCATGTCGATGGAGGACCGGGAGCCGCTGGTCGCGTTTTCGCCGACGATGAACTCGGCACCCACGACACCATCCACCCGGTTGGCCGGATCGATCTCGCAGTTCAGCCAGATCGGCCTGCCGTCGTCGGCCAAGATGTCGATGGTGGTGGGGAGGTTGTCTTCGTAGGCGAGGCGAAGGTAGGGCTCGGTTTTCCCGCGGGTCATCGACGCGGTGGAGGCGATCCGCAGGCCCACGCCGCCGTTGCCCGCGCCGCGGGTGCCGATTCCGCCGGTCGTAGAAGGTTCCGCGATGGCGAACCAAGATTCCTTGCTGGGGGTGCGCACCGCGCCTTCAACCAGCCATGTGACCCGGTTGCGCCGCGTGGAGAACCCTTGGGAGAACGGCGTACCTTTCGCGCCGATCCAGACGCCCTGGATCCCGTTCCCGCGAGTGATGGTCGT
>CAMBIK010000290.1 GCA_945867435.1 Klebsiella pneumoniae | reverse complement strand
TGGCAACACAGGCAACGGAGGCGAGGATCGGGGTGAGCGTGCTCAATCGGATGACCACGCTCGGGAAGCCGAATTCGGTGGCGGTGATCCCGTGAATCGAGATGACCGAGAGCCAGATTCGGCCCGCCCCGGAGCCATGCAACAACGCCCTGTAGTAGTAGCCGCCCTTCACCTTTTGCCGCTGGACAACCCACATGGACACTCCTGAGCCAGCTCCATCGTCGCTCCCGGAGTCGCCCACGTCAACGAGGATTTTTTACGCCTTTTTATGGCTCCGCCTGCCGTTTTGCATCGCAAAACGAGAAACGCCCGCCCCAAGATAACCAAGGAACGGGCGCCTCTTTCTGATGGAGCCGAAGGCGGGATTTGAACCCGCGACCTGCTGATTACGAATCAGCTGCTCTACCCCTGAGCCACTTCGGCAAGCGCCCGCGCTCTATGCCCACGCGGGGGGAGCGTCAAGCGTAGCCACGCGAAGCGGAGCTACGCGTTCGCGAAGTCCGTGAGATGGGCGCTGGGCTCATCGATCACCACGGGCGGCTGCACATGCACCCGCAACGCCTCGCTGACTGAAACACCGCCGCCAATCACGGTGTTCAGGTAGGCTACCTCGCGATCGCCCGAAAGTGGAGCGTATGTGCCTGCCCGACCCACGGGCGTGATCTTGAGTTCGCTGAGCGCAAGGATGTAGCGGCGCATTCTCGCCGCCGTGGTCGTGACCCAGACCGGGTTGTGATCCGCCACGCGCTGCACCCTCGCCCCCTCCGCGGTGGCCCCGGGAGTGACCTCGCTCAGCGCGCAGAGGGCCGAAGCCACCACATCGGCCTCCGGACCCGACCACAAAGGATCGTTGCCCTCGACCGACATCTGCACCGAAACTCGACCTTGCAGCCAGCCATTTCCGGGGAACAGCCCGTGTCGGACAAACCGGTAGGCCTGGCCGGGGCCATCGACGACATGGGTGATCCAAGGCAGGGAAGCACCGCCTTCCAGGCTGACTTCCAGCGCGTGCCGGAAACGCAGCCAGCTGACCTCGCTGGCGAGACCGGCCGGTGCCGCCGCCCCCAAGAGGCTCACCACCCGCGCCGGCGGCAAATCCACGAAAACCTCGCCCTCGACATCGCCCACTTCCGTTCGAACGACGCCCGCTTCCAGCCCTGCCACCGCCGCGTAGACCACCTCGATCCCCCCGACGAGCGACCGTAGCTCGGCCGCACGACCGTGAGCGGGGCAAGCGCGCCCACCGCCCGCCACCGGACCGTGTACGCCACGCGCGACGTTGGCCGTGATCCCTGCCGGGTCTCCGAAGCGACGTTCACAGTAGGGAAGGAACATCCTCTCGAAGACCGGTGCTCCCAGCGCTTGGGTAAGCCAGTCCTGGTAGGTTCGGACCTCTTTGCCCCCCCCGATGAGCCTCGCCAGCTCCCCCGAAGCCTTGCTGCGCCCCCAGGCGCCTGCCGCCGACGCCATCTGCGCGACTGGGAACAACTTGGGAAGGATGGTCCTCGATAAAGGTAGCGCGTGCACGCGCCCCCCCACATACAGGCCCGTCGTGAGCCCCGCGACCGCTCGCCACCCGGCCGGCGGGTTCGCAAAGCGCTCGAACCCGGTGCCCACGGGCAATCCCGGGTCGGTCAGCCCTGCGAGCCGCCCCCCCTCCTGCACCAGCACGACCGACCGGCCCGACGCACGCAGCGCCGCCGCCGCGCGAACCGCGCCAAGACCGCCTCCAACCACAACCGCATCTGCCATGGCCTGCGCTCCAACTCCCCCCGGGATAGTCCGACTGGATGTGCGGACCCGCGGCTGATGCCGCCATAATCCTCAAACCGGCTCGGCGCACCACCTGGGCACGGTGACCTTCACTCGCCGTGCCTTCCTCCTCGGCGTGGGGGCCATCACCGCGCTCCCCGCCGCCGCGAGCGCGCCTCGCTCACCCCGGCCGCCTTGGGGAATCGGCCCAAACCACGAGCGTCTGGTCCTGTTCGCGCAAGAACGGTTCCTCGGTCCGGGGGTGCCCGCCGCCACCCTCCGAACCCTCGTTCAGCACGGTCCCGCCTCGCTCGCCGGGCTTGTCGCCGCGTATGGCTTGCACATCCTTCCGGTCGCAGAGCGCAAGCGTCGCAAGGGATTTGTCACCTCGCTGGCGGTGATCGTGCAACCTCCGAAGGTGGTGACCCTCGATGGCCAGTTCCTGCTCCCGACGCTCTCGGAAGCCTTACGCGCCGATCTCCGAACCGGAACCCTTGAGCTGCCTGAGGTGGACGACCACCTCTACACTCGGGTCGCGGCTGGAGAACAGGTGCCGGCGGCGGAGCTCCTCGCCCAGGCAGTCCGACTGGCGAAGGCGGCCGTGGCCGCACCGGATGGCGATGTTGTCCTCCGCATCCTCGGGTATGCCCAGCTCGGTGCCTGGATGCGCACCCCGCCGCAGGGCTTCCCGCTCCCGGGACGTTAGCAGCGGGCCATGATGATCGTCACCGGCGGCCACCTTCGCGGCCGCGCCCTCACCGCCCTCGTCCCCGAAGGCGTGCGCCCCACCAGCGCCCGCACCCGCGAGGCCCTGTTCTCCATCCTCGGCCAGGATCTCGAGGGGCTCTCGTTCCTCGACGTGTTTGGCGGCTCCGGCGCCATCGCGCTGGAGGCGGCGTCCCGCGGCGCCGCGCCCGTAACGGTGACCGAGCGAGCCCCCCTGGCTTTGGCCGCGATCGCGGCGAATATCGCCACGATGAAGGTGGCGATCGACGTGCGCCCGCTGGATGCGAGCACGCTGGCATCGCCTGAGGGGATCCCCAAGTTAGAGGCGGATATCGTGTACCTCGATCCTCCGTTTGAGGACGACATCGCGATGTGGATCACACGCCTCGCCCCCTGCGCCCGCACCGTGCTCGTCGCGGAAGCACGAGATGGGGCCACGTTCCCCGAACGGGCGGGGCACCTCCCCCTCGACAGAACGCGTCGCTATGGCGACACCCTTCTCGCGATCTACCGCGATCGCTGAGCGACAACTCCCGAGAATCATCGCGTCGGAGGCTGTAGGCCAATGCCGGTCACTTTGGCGATCTTGGAGTGAACCGACCCGCAATTAGCCTTCAGCCGTGAGCTTCTGATGGAACTCGCCGCGCATCTACACGACCTCGGTACTTGTCAAGCGTGAGGCGGCGCGCCTTCCTCCACCCAGGAAGGACTGTGAAGTCCCGCGTTCTAACCAGCCCCGGGGGAGCGAGATCGCCGCCCTCTCCCCCTCA
>CAMBIK010000289.1 GCA_945867435.1 Klebsiella pneumoniae | reverse complement strand
GACCGCACCCACGACGACATCGATTCCACGAAGCGTCGCTGCGACTCGGCGTGCAGAGTATCGAACGCCAACGACGTTTTTCCAGACCCGCTCACGCCGCACACCACCACCAGCTCGCCATGCGGCACTTCCGCCGTGACTCCCTTTAGGTTGTGCTCAGCGGCACCGACAACGCGAAGGGTGGGAGGCATGGGGGCCGACAGGCTTATCGTGCACATCCCGCACCCGCAGATGGTGCCCGCCGAGTACCGGGGCTATTCTTGTCCCCGATGTCGCTCTTCCTGCTCGCCTGCGTCGTCGACCCCGCAACGGTATCGAGTGTGCCTGCCTCGACTTCCGAGGTGGTGCCCGGCAGCACGACGGAACCCGACCGCAGCGATCCGGTTTTCGACACCTCGAAGGTCCACCGGATCGATTTCACGCTCGACCCGGCGGCCTGGTACGACATCCAGTACAACTACGGCGCCGAGAACTGGTGGCCGGCCGATTTCACGTTCGATGGCGAGGCCGTATCCAACGTCGGGGTGCGTGCGTTCGGCGCTGGGAGTCAGGTTGTAGGCAAGACTCCCATCAAGATCAGCTTCGACCGCAACGTAGATGGGCAGGAATTCCGCAACCTCGAACAGCTCAAGCTCGATGGGTCCACGCAGGATGCAGGCTTCCTCAACGACCCCTTCGCGGCGTGGGTGCTCCGCGAGCTGGACCTTCCCGCCGCGCGGATGAGTTGGGCGAGCGTGTACGCCAATGGCGAAGCCTGGGGCTTCTACGTCATCATGGAGCCGATCGACGACGTGTTTCTCAACCGCTGGTTTGCAGACGACGAAGGTCCGCTCTACGGCACCTGGGACTGGAGATACGGCCAGGGGCTCAACCCGATCACGTGGGGCGGTCCGCTCGACTGGTACGTTCCGCAAACGGCAGCCGCAACCGACGGAAGCGACATCGTAGCGGCCATGAACGCCGTCGCCAGCGGAACGGAGGAGGAGCTTCACGCCACCGTAGACGTGGAATCCTTCCAACGCATCTCGACCACCCGGGCGATGCTGGGCGCCATCGACATGTTCGCAGCGGATGGAAACAACTTCTACCTCTACAATAACCAGGGCCGGCTGACCATGATCCCCTGGGACATGGACGCCGACCTCGGCTACCCCGGCTATTTCACGAACGCGGTGGAGATGGGCCTGGAGGAGCCGTGGCTGTGGTCCCACGCTCGCTACAATCCGGTGACCGGCACGGTGTACAGCGACCCGCTGTATGCTCGCACGATCGCCGCCGGCTGGGACCTTGGCGGCTTCGTAGAGGAGGCCATGCGGGGGCCGCTGGACTGGAGCGTGGCCGATGCGCAAGTCTCCGCCTTTGCCGCAGTGATCGCCTCGGCGGCATGCGAAGACAGCTACCATGCCTGCACCAGCCACGAGCGGCGGGTGGCCGACCTCCGCATGTTCCTGCACACGCGATTGTCGCGAATCGCGGGTCGTGAGGTCGCCGACTGTGGGCAGGCCAGCGGGTTGGCCTTCGCTTGGGGCGAAACACCCGTGGCGGCCGACACGACCTACTGGGGCCCCGGCTTCGTGATCAATGGCAAACATCACTGCACGGGCGTGTACGCGGGGGGCACGCTCGCGCTGACCACCGAGGTAGCCTCAGGTACGTTGACAGGACAGGTCGGCAACCACGACTGGAACCAGGCCTGCTCGGGCACGACCGTTTTCGCCCTTTCCCAAGGGGGAACAACCCTCTGGCAAAGCGATCCGATCAGCCCCTACGTGGATGCCGTTCCGTTCAGCGTCGCGGTGAACGCCGGCACGGTCCTCCTCTCCACCACGGTTTCGGGGAACTGCGCCGCGGCAGCGTGGGTGGGGTTGGAGCAGTAGGGAGGGAGGTCAGGGCCCGTAGAAGACATACGCTGCCCAGCATCCGTTCCGGCACGGTCTGCGTACCCGCCAAAGGCGATGCCGTCGTAGCCAAGTCCGTCCAAATCGCCCGTGTTGACGACCCGGCTGAGGAAGCCAGCGTTCGTTCCATCGCAGTCGATCACGGTGTCGGCATCGGCACCAACCATCGCCCCCGAGATCGGCCCGGTGTCGCCATCGGCGGGATCGCCGTAGCCATCCGCATCGAGGTCAGCGAACTACGCGCTGGCGGTGCAGTCGGATTCCCCCGACTCCTTGCCTTCCTCCGGACAGGCGAGGAGGAACGCGAGCGGCAGAAGCAGGAACGCGCGCATCCCGACAGCTTACTCCATCCGGCGGGATAAGCCGCGCGCCCCCGCCGGTGCCCCGATGGCCTTCGTTCCGCTGCGCCCCCTCGGCCACGCGCTCCCCGACGCCCTCGACGCAGCCACCGCGACCACGCGGCTCGCAGCCAACGCCGCGCGCGACGCCACGTTGGCGGAAAAACAGGCGATCGTGCGGGAGGGTTGGGGTGCCGACTCGGCAGCGCGCGTACACGAGAAAGGCAAGCTCACCACCTGGGAAAGGCTGGAACGCCTGATCGACGCCGGCACCGAGATCCTCCCCGTTTGCAGCTATGTGAACTGGGGAAGGCCGTTCAAGGGCAGCAAGAAGCTCGCACCCGGCGCGGGCGTCGTGACCGCATTCGCTCGCGTCGAGGGTCGCTGGGTCGTGGTGATCGCCAACGACAACACCGTGGCGAGCGGGTCGTGGTGGCCGCTCTCCCCCGAGAAGATCGAACGGGCGCAGACAATGGCGCTGCAACTGAAAGTGCCCGTGGTGTACCTGGTGGATTGCTCCGGCCTGTTCCTTCCGGAACAAAGCCTTTCTTTTCCGGGGCGAACGGGCGCGGGGCACATCTTCCGGATGAACAGCCTGCTCGCCGCTTCGGGCGTGCCGCAGGTCGCGGGCGTCTTCGGCGATTGCATCGCTGGCGGCGGCTACATGCCCATCATCAGCGACCGCGTGGTGATGACCGAATCCGCCTACATGGTCATCGCCGGGGCCGCGCTGATCCGCGGTGCCAAGTCGCAAAAGCTGACCTCGCTGGACATCGGCGGCCCCGAGGTCCATGTGCACCAAAGCGCATGCGCCGACGAGCGCGTACCCGACGACGAAACGGCCATCACGCTGATTCGCCGTGAGATCGCCCGGCTCCCCTCCGCCGGCGCGGACTTCTACCGGCACGGTGCCCAAGCTGCGCCCCCCAAGCACAGCCCCGCGGAGCTGGGGGCCTTCCTCCCGGGGGATCACCGCCACATCTACGACGTGCGGGAGGTGGTGGCGCGGCTGGTGGATGACTCCCTGTTCTGCGAG
>CAMBIK010000288.1 GCA_945867435.1 Klebsiella pneumoniae | reverse complement strand
GGTCATGGCTGATCGCGGCCAGGAGATGCTGTGCGGCGTGGCCCGCGTCAACGGCCTTTGGTGCGGCTTTATCGCCAATAATCTTCAGCCGACACCGCACCCGGAGCGGCCGGGAGAGATCCGCGCGGGGGGCATCCTCTACCGCGACGGTATCGCGAAGATCTCGGCCTTCTCACGCACCTGCAACGAGGATGGCCTGCCCATCGTGTGGCTGCAGGACATCGCCGGCTTCGACATCGGCGTGGAAGCCGAGGCGCTCGGGCTGCTCGGGTACGGCAGCTCGCTCATCTACACCAACAGCACCAACACCGTACCGATGATCACGGTGCTGCTCCGGAAAGCCAGCGGCGCTGGCTACTACGCCCTCGCGGGAATGCCCTATCATCCTGTGCTTCAGCTCAGCACCCCGCTCACGCGCCTCGCGGTGATGGAGGGGCGCACCCTGGCCATAGCGGCCTTCAACACCAAGCTGGACGACGACTTCGAGATCGCCACGGAAGACCCGGTCGAGCGCGAACGGATCGCCAACGCCATGGCCGACACGGCCGCCCGCATCGAGGCCGACATGGACCCGATCGGCGCGGCCGCCCGGATGGACACCGACGAGGTCGTGCCCCTGGGCGAGATCCGCCGCTATCTGGAGGCCGTGGTGGAGATGGCGTGGCAGTCGCCGCGGCGGGCACGCAACCCGCGGATCTGGTCGTTGCACGACCTCCTGCTGTTGACTCGCGGCGGCGTGGCCGCCTCGTCGGCGGCCGTCGCCCCACCCACGGCCGTCGAGGCCCCGGTGGAAGGACTGCTGCCCATCCGAGTCGCCACCTCGGGCACGTTCTGGCAACGCCCCACCCCGAGAGATCCGGCGTACATCAACGTGGGCTCGCCGCTGCAAAGCCACACGACCATCGGCCTCATCGAGGTGATGAAGACCTTCGCTCCCGTGGCCGCCGGGCTGGAAGGGGTGCTGGAGCGTTGGGCCGTCGGCGATGGCGCCGCTGTGGAAGCCGGCGCGGTGGTGGCGTGGGTGAAGGGGGCGTAGGGAGGCCTTGGTACAGGCTGCGGCTCGGCGTGAGAGTGGTCAGACATCGCGGATCAGGGATCGATCTCGCCCCTGAGTTGAACCCAGGAAAACGGGCACCCCTCCCCCAGCAAGATCCCCGTCGTTGACATCATGGATATGCATGACTATCATGTAGTCATGATCTCCGTAGGCACCGCCGATCTCAAGGCTCACCTGAGCGAGCACCTCCAAGCCGTTCGGCGTGGGGAGACCATCGTCGTGCTCGACCGCCGGGAGCCCATCGCCCGGATCGTTCCGGTCGGCGCCACCGGGCTTGAGCTTGTCATCCGACCGGCAAAGGGTGCACTCCAAGATGTTCCCCTCCTTGGACCCAGTCTGTCGGCTGTCGATGTCCTGGAACAACTTCGTGAGGAGCGCGGGGAGCGGCTGTGATCGCCTATGTCGATTCCTCCGTGCTTCTTCGGGTTGTCCTGTCCCAGTCAGACCGCCTGCGGGAATGGTCGGCTATCCAGCAGGCTGTCACGAGCGCAATCACGGAAGTCGAATGCCTCCGCACGCTCGATCGGCGCTTTCAACAGGGGCTTCTCGACACAGTGGACCTCGCCGACCGCCGCGGGCTTGTGCTTCGCCTGCTGGAGCGCATGGACCGTGTTGACGTGTCTCCCGCCATTCTTCGGCGGGCCGCAGACCCTTTCCCAACACCGCTGGGAACGCTTGACGCCATCCACCTGGCGACGGCCATCCTCTGGCGCGAGGGGCGCGCCCAAGCGCCAGTTCTGGTCACCCACGATGGACAACTCGCGACGGCTGCTCGTGCGGTGGGCCTCGCGACCTTAGGTGCGTAAGGTTTTAATCTTGATCCGACGACGCGAATCAGGAGCCCCGCACAGCGAAAGCAACACCGAACCCTCCTAAAACGTAGGCGCCGTACACACCAGCGCATCGCCTTGGATGTCGCAGCGGGTCAAGCCGCGTGAAAAAAGCCCGACTGAAGACGTGAATTCCTTACCATCGACCGTGGCCCAAACCGAGCACGGCCCTGCCAACACATCGAAGAGATAGCAGCTTGGGTCGCAGGCTTTCACCTCAGTTTCCCGGCACTGAACCCTCTGCTTCACGCCGGCGGGCAGGACAAACTTCACCCTGTCGAGCCGATGGGTGGGCAGAACAACCGTAGGAATTTCGGCTTTTTCCGCCTCGCGACGGTCGACGATCTCGATCCCCGGATCGTACTTGCTCTGCACGGTGGGCAGCTGGCGCCCACCCGTTGCGTTCGGGACGGCCAGGATCAGGAACGTATTGATCTCCGACCCGGTGATCACGCCATCCCCGTTGGTGTCGGCCTGGCCGCTCATTCCCTCGATGAAGGACTTGCTGAACACGCCATCGACCGCGACCTGCCGAGGCGCCGCGCTGGAGATGATGAAGCTTTGCTGGCCGATCACCGGCCAATCGCTCCCCGTTGGACCCATCATGACCAGGCCGTTCAACGTGCCGGCGTGCGCGGCGTCGGTGACGATGACGTAGCGGCTGGCGGGGACCCACTTCTGCATCTGGGCGGACAGGTCCTTCACCGCGAACGATGTGGCTTCGAGCGACTCCGGATCGGTGTCGTAGAAGAGCAGGCGAGGGTCGCCGAAGTCTGCGCCGACGCCCTGGCCCACGAAATAGAACAGGAACAAGTCCTTCCACTGCACGGACTTGCTGAGTTCTTCCTGCATCACGGCTTGCAGGTTGCCGGTGGTCGCGCTGGCATCGGTGAGCAGGCGAACCTCATCGAACCCCGCAGATTGCTCCAACGCCGACGCAACCCGCGCGGCCTCGGTGCGCGCACTGTCCAACTGCAGCTCGGGAGGCAACTTGGCGTACGACGAGATGCCGACGACGACAGCGATCCTCCGCCCTGGCACCCCAGGGTCGGGGCCTGCAGTCGCGGCAAGCGGCCACAGGAGCGAAGCGGCGAGAAGCGTACGAGAAAACCAGCGCATGGCTGCCTCTAACGCGGCCTCGCCTGTGCGGCTTCGCTCGGCGTAATGACCTCGGCGGGATCCCCACCCTGGATCACGCAGGCCGCCGTACTGTTCAGGTACTGCACCGCGGTCTCCGTGCCCCGGTCGAGCCCGCCGTTGGAGATCAAGCGCTGCGCCAAGTCGTATTGCGCCTGCGCCAGGCTCGCTGCGGGCTCATCGAGGCGACCCAGCCGCTCGACCATTTCCGCCGCGTCGAGTCGGTCCTGGGAACGCTGGAGGCGCGGCGCCACCCGCGCCCAGAAGGGCATGGAAAGCTCCGCCTGCACCTCCAAGCGAGCGCGAAACACGGGGTCGTCCCCCGC
>CAMBIK010000287.1 GCA_945867435.1 Klebsiella pneumoniae | reverse complement strand
CGACTACGCTGACGAGAATTGCGATGGCGTGATCGACAACGGGGATGCGGATGGCGATGGCATCGAAGTGTGCGAGGACTGCGATGACGCCGACGCCTTCGTGCTTCCCGGAGCAGCCGAGGCCTGCGATGGACTCGACAACAACTGCGATGGCGTGATCGACGAGCTCTGGGATTTCGACGGCGATGGCACCAGCGGATGCGCGGGCGACTGCGACGACGGAGACCCCGAGATCGGCCCCCTCGCCGACGACATCTGCGATGGCGTCGACAACAACTGCGATTCGCTGATCGACGAGCTTCACGACCTCGACGGCGATGGCGTCGCCACCTGTTCCGGCGATTGCAACGACGGCGATGCCACGGTGTACCTCGGTGCCGCCGAAGTGTGCGATGGCAAGGACAACGACTGCAACGCCGCAACTCCCGAATCCACCGATGTCGATGGCGACGGCTACACGCTGTGCGCCGGAGACTGCAACGACGCGAGCGCGGCGGCCCACCCGGGAGGGATCGAGTCCTGCGATGGCGTGGACGACGACTGCAACGGCCGCACCGACGAGCTTCCAGAGTGCTTCGGCTGCACAGCGTCATCGTCGTACCTGCTTTGCAGTTCCAGCCGCTCATGGCCCCTCGCGGAGACCGCGTGCGAGGATCTGGGCGGCACGTTGGCCTTCATCACCTCAAGTTCGGAGAACGACGACCTCGCCGAGCTCGCTGTGCGAGCGACATGGATCGGGGCGAACGACCGCGACAACGAGGGCGATTACGTCTGGCCGAACGGTTCCACGGTGGGCTACGAAAGTTGGGCGTCGTCCGAGCCTTCGGGAAGCGACTCGCTGGATTGCGCCTTCACCAACAACGGCGGCCGCCGGGGCGATTGGGCGATATCAAGCTGCGACTCAAGCTACCCGTTCCTCTGCGAACTCTGATAGCCGGGGCTATGCCCTTTCCCCCGTTCACTGACGACCACACGCTCCTCCGGCGCACGGTCAACGACTTCGTCATGCGCGAGCTGTACCCTTTCCGCAAGGAGTGGGACGACGCGGGTCAATGGCCGGCACGGGAGATCCTGAAGAAGATGGCTAATCTTGGGCTCCTCGGCATTCGCTTCGACCCGAAGTGGGGCGGAGCGGGGCTCGACTGGTGGGCCCACACGGCCATGGTGGAAGAGCTGGCCTGGGGTCGCAACGGCGGCGTGAGCATGAGCATCTTCGTGCACACCGACATCAGCACCCCAGTGATCGCCGAGATCGGCACCGACGAACAGCGCGAGGAGTTCCTGCGCCCGGCGATCGCGGGCGAGCGAATCGGGGCCCTCGGCATCACGGAGCCGGGCTGCGGCAGCGATGTAGCGAGCCTCACAACCATGGCGCGAGCGGATGGCGGCGACTACATCATCAACGGCGCCAAGACCTTTATTACCAACGGGGCGATCGCAGACTTCATCATTCTCGCCGTGCGCACCGGCGGGCCCAGCCACTCCGGCATCTCACTAGTAATACTACCTACAGACTTGAAGGGATTCTCGGTCGGAAAAAGGATCGACAAGTTGGGTACCCGCTCCGTGGACAGCTCCATGCTCCACTTCGACGACTGTCGCATCCCTCGCCGCTACCTACTTGGTGAGGAGAACGCAGGCTTTTCCTACATCATGAAGAACTTTCAGGGCGAGCGATTGGTCGGTGCGCTCATGTGTACCAGCGGCATGGACGTTCAACTCCATGACGCGATCGAATACGGAAAAACGCGCACAGCCTTCGGGCGACCGATCGTGAACTTTCAAGTCTGGCGCCACAAGTTCGCTGAGCTGATGACACAAGTAAAAGCAGCAAAAATGCTGACCTACCATGCCGTCGACAAAATGAATTCTGGCCAAGAAGCCACGCTGGAGATCAGCATGGCCAAACTCTTCGCCGGCGACCTCTCCCAACGTGTGGCTTACGACTGTTTGCAGTTCCACGGGGGCTACGGGTTCACCGAGGAATACGACATTGCCCGCGCCTATCGTGACGTAAGAATTCTTCCGATTGGTGGAGGATCAAGTGAGATCATGAAGGAGATCATCGCGCGGTGGAGTGGGTCCTTCGACTAGTGCGCCTCCCCTTGCACCATCCGCAAGATCACCTCGATCGAGTGCGATGCGAATCCTTCTCGTCGAGAGTCGCCTGCCCGAGCGCAAGCAGTTGAAAGATCCTCGTGGCACGGGGACACGCCGTGATGGCCGTGGAAACCGAGGCGTCCGCATTGTCGGCTGCCGACGGGGATGCGGCGGGGGCCGCCAAATGACATTCTCCATGATAATCCGCCGCAACCAGTCACTGCCCCAAGTGCGGCCGAGGAGTAAGATGTGAGCGGATTGATCATGGTAGTCGACGACTCAGCGCTGGTGCGTACCCAACTCAAGCGGGCGCTCGACGCGGCGGGCTTCACGGTAATTAACGCGATCGACGGGGAAGATGCCTGGAAGCAGCTTGAGGCGGGTGCCGAACCCAAGCTGATGATTTGCGATGTGAACATGCCACGGATGAACGGTCTTGAGCTGCTTGAGCGCATGGCCGAATCGGGACGACTAGCGCGGATCTCCGTGCTGATGCTCACCACCCAAGGGCAACCGGAGCTGATTCATAAGGCTCGCGCGATCGGCGCGAAAGCTTGGATCATCAAGCCGTTCAAGCCCGACCTCATCGTCGCGGCAGCGCAGCGACTCGTCTAGCGTGGCCGCCCCCGTTCCGCGCCTGATGTCAGTCTTAGACGTGATTCGTTCAGCCTGCGGCGGGGCAGGCCCGCAGCCCGCCTCCGCCCCCGAGGCGACCCTCGCGAGCACGGCCGAGGCGGCCTGGAACTCTTCTCCGAGTTTGGCTGCATCGCTTGCCACCAGGGCCAAGGCGTCGGCGGGAACATGTACCAACGCTTCGGCGTGATGGGCGACTACTTCGCAGACCGGGGCAAGATCAAGGACGCAGGCCAAGGCCGCTTCGCCGTGACCGGCCGTGAGGCCGACCGCCATGTTTCCAAGGTGCCCAGCCTACGAAACGTGGCTCGGACCGCTCCCTACTTCCATGATGCCAGCGTGGTTACGCTTCCCGACGCCGTTCGCGTGATGGCCAAGTACCAGATCGGGCGCCAGCTCAGCGAAGCTGAAGTCGCGGACATTGTCGCCTTCCTCGAATCCCTCACCGGGGAATACCGCGGAAAGCCCCTATGAAAATAAGCAAACTTCGCTCAGCCTTCTTCCTTCCTGGCCTGGGCATCGCCGCCGGACTGGGGTTGCTGAGCTTGCTGTGGCGCGAGGACTACAACCCGATCCTGCGCGAGATGGATGGCATGGTCGATGCCGTGCAGTTCGACGTGCTGAGGGCGCGGTTCAGCCTGCTGAAC
>CAMBIK010000286.1 GCA_945867435.1 Klebsiella pneumoniae | reverse complement strand
GGAGCGCGAACGCCCGCATGTGTCCTTGGGCATCGGTGAAGGCCCACACCGGGCCCACCGCAAGGAGGGCCGCTGCCAGCCCTGCAAGGCGGAGGCGGAGCGGCCCGCCCACCAGCACGAGCCCCACGGCAATCCCGATCCCGGCGGTGAAACCTCCCGCGTTCCCGGCGGTTACGGCCCGGAAGTTGGCAAGCCCGATCGCATTGATGGTCCCGCCTTCCCCGAAGGTGGCGAGGAGCGGAGCCATGAGCAGGGGGGCGGGTCCCGGTCGCACCACGAATCCGGCGACCGCCAATGCGACGGCCGCGACGGGGGAAAGGGCAGCGAGGAGGAGTGTGGCGCCGATGCCGCGGATCGTGGAGGCTTGCCAGGCGCGGAACCCGAGCGCGGCAGGTCCAACGGCTAGCGCGGCCAGGTCGCCGTGAAGGAAGCCGGTGGTGACGGGGGCGGCCAGGAGCGCGAGGGGTGCGACGCGGAGCGAGCCGCAGGCGAGGAGCAGGCACAGCGTCGAAAGGGCGCTGCCAACAGAGAAAATCAGCCTCAGGGCGTTCGGTTCCCCGAGGCATGCGGCGACCGAGCCCGCGAAGTGCGCCGCGAGGGAGTGGGCGTCGAAGAGGGCGGCGGCATCGGCAGCGAACCCGCGGGTGAGCCAACCGAACGTGAGCACGCCGGCGAACGCGGAGGCGAGCGCGTACATCATGGGCCGCACCGTAGGCAACTATCGTGCCCCAGCGCCCCTTGCGGCGGCGCGGTTCGGGGAGTACGCAGGCGCCCCTTCAGCGGAGCCTTGAATGTCCCAGCCCAAGAGCAGCAACATCACCTGGCATGGCGCCATCGTTACCCCCGCCGAGCGCGAAGGCGCGGTCGGTCAGAAGGGGGCGGTCGTCTGGCTCACGGGCCTGAGCGCCTCTGGAAAGAGCACCATCGCTCGTCGGGCCGAGCAGCTGCTGCTGGAACGCGGGCACTCCGCCTATGTGCTCGATGGCGACAACATCCGCTTCGGGTTGAACAAGGACCTGGGCTTCTCGCCCGCCGATCGCACGGAGAACATCCGCCGCATCGGCGAAGTGGCCAAGTTGTTCGCCGATGCATGCGTGATTACCATCACTGCCTTCATCTCGCCGTACCGCGCGGACCGGGACAGTGTTCGCGCGATGATGCCGGTCGGTAGCTACTTCGAGGCCTATGTGGAGGCGTCCGTCGCGGTCTGCGAGGAGCGGGACCCGAAGGGCCTCTACAAGAAGGCGCGGGCGGGTCAGATTCCTGAGTTCACCGGGATCAGCGCTCCTTACGAGGAGCCACTGGCTGCGGAAATGGTGATCAGCACCGCCGGCGCCTCCGTAGACGAGTGTGCGATGCAGATCCTCGCCGCCCTGGAACGGGCTGGGATTATCTCGGCCTAGTTCCTTTGATTCGTTCCGCGAGCTGCCGCACGGCATCCCCACGATGTTCAAAGCGGGTGGTCGTGGATGCCGACACCAAGAGGCAGCTCGTTGACAGTGCGCCGAGGCGATTCGCGAAAACCAGGTCGCTCCGCGTGCGGGTGAGCTGCGCCCGCGCCACCGCTTCCAACCGTTCCTCGTCCCACTCTGGGTTCCCAGCCTTGAAGCTGACCAGAAAAACGTCGGGCGACCATTCGCGTACTCGGTCGACGATCTTCGGCGTGGGCGTGAGTCGCAGCATGAGCTCGGGCTGCCCGCTCGGCACCTTGGTCGCGGCGGCGTTCGCTTCGTAGTCGCCCACGGCGGCGCTGTGGACCAACACTCCACCCGGGTTTCCTCGGAGTTCTTCTTCCATCTTCGCCATCAGGTCACGCGTGGACGTGTACTCAGTCGTCGGGATGGATGGATCGGCCAGGGCCGCACGGAGGTTGGCTTCTGCGCTGCCCAGCAGTCGCAAGCGGTGGCTTCCGCCCAAGGCCATTGCGATTGCGACGGCGGTCGCGCCGGTGGCGTGCGCGCTCATGTAGCGGATCGCATCCACCGGGTTGCGGGTCGCGCCGCCAGTGATCAGCGCGTGGGGCCGTTCGGCGCTCACGAACGCGGGCTCGGCGTGGCGGGGTCCAGCTCGGCCAGCACTTCCCGCAGCGTGTCCGCTGCTTCGCTGTTCAGCGCTTCAAGGCGAGCGAGGCTGGCTTGCAGGAGTAATCGACCCCCGGCGACATCGCCAGCGGCCGCCATGACCTGTCCCAGCATGCCCTGGCTGACCGCGGCTTCGTGGGCAAGGCCGAGGATCTCCTGGATCTCGTTAGCCATTTTGAACGCACGCTGGGCCTTCCCGAGCTCCTGGCATCCGGCCGCCCGCGTGGCCAGCATGAACCAGGCGCCCGCTTCGGCCTCGCGGTCCCCGGTACGCCGGGCGGCATCGCACAATCGGGTGGCCGCATCGAGCCCGACTTCGGTCTTGCCCGCGTTGTCCGACGCTTCGGCCAGGGCTTGCAGCATCGCGATCTCCCCGCCGACGTTCCCGACCTCCTTCAAGGTGCGGGCGGCGTAGTCCAGATGTTCGATTGCGCCCTCGATGTCGCCGGCGGCCAGTTCCACGCCTGCCAACTCCCGCAGAACGGAGGCGCGACCTGGCAGATCCTTGAGCAGCTCGCGCCCCACGAGGGCTTCTTGCAGGGCGCGCTGGGCGGCGGGCAGCTCGTTCGAGGCCGCATGAACGACTCCGCACTGCTGCAACGCATCGATCTCCGCAGCGCGGTTCTTGGCAGCGCGGGCCATGTCGAGGCCCTCGCGGGCCTGCGCGAGCGCGCGGTCGCGGTCGCGGCGCAGCAGCCAGATGTTGCTGTAGAGCAAGTTCAGCGCGGATCGCGCTCGGGCGTGGGCCGTGGGGTCCAGCGCGTAGAGGGCCTCCTGAACGTTGGCTTCGGCCTGGCCATCCTCGCCCATCTCCAGCAACAACTGCGCGAGCTGGTGGCGTGCGTGGGCGAGCCCCTCCGTTTGCGTGGTGCGCGTCCAGGTTTCGACCTGGGCTTCGGCCGCCTGCCGCGCCGCCGGGAGGTCCCCGGTGCGCAGGCACAGCTCCAAACGCTCCTGCCACAACGAAGCGACGCCTTCGATATCGCCGGTGCTCTCTCGCAGCGCGATGCCTGCATCGACGTGCTCGAGCGCTTCGGTGAGGCGGCCGGTCGCGACGCACCCGATCGCGGCGACTTGATGCGCCGCCGCCACGCCGGTGCGGTCGTTGGCGGCGGTGAACGCCTCCAGCGCGGCCAGCGCCTTGACCGAAACGCCCGCAGCATCGCCGCGCTGGAGCATCGACATCGCTTCGTGCAGGGCTCGCGCCCCCTCTCCGGCTTCAGACACGCGGCCTCCTTGGGAATGTGCGGTTAACCGACGACGATGAGCCATCGGGGCAAGACTCGACCGGAGGATGTGGAGAGCG
>CAMBIK010000285.1 GCA_945867435.1 Klebsiella pneumoniae | reverse complement strand
TCGACGAAGAGGCGGAGGGCTCGATTCATGACGACAACGTGGACTGGTTCAAGATCGCGGGCTTGGCAGGCCAACAATTTCGCGTGCAAGTGGTCAATGACGACGAAGGGGCCTACGAGGGAGCCCTGGACACGGTCGTGGAGGTCTTCGATAGCGCCCTGACTCGCATCGCCTGGGAGGACAATCACCCCGTAGGCGATGTCGGCACCTACGACACGGTAGCCTTTGGCTTCTTCCCTGCCGATGGCGACTACTACGTCACGGTTCAGGACAAGCAAACCTTCGAAGGGGCTAGCGGCGATGTGAAGTCCACGGACTACACGCTCACGGTCCTGTCGCCATCGCAGCTCCCCACGGAACCCGACAGCGTGTTCTCCGTCGGGCTTTCATACCGCGTTGAAACCGACAACAGCTGGTACGCCATTCCCGTGCTGGCCGAAAGCGTCGGCGACACAGACCATGTGAAGCTAGCGCTGTCGCACAACAACGGCGCGCTCGCGTTCGCAGCGGCACAGCACATCGAATCAAGCGGGTACGTCCCCGCCATCACCTTGTACAACGCCGACGCCGAAACCGTCCTGTTCGCGAACACCATCGCTCCTTCCGACGGTCGCCAGTTCATCTCTCCGCCCGGGACGGAGTACATCCTGGCCGTGGCCGACTCCAGTCTGGGCAGCGGTCCCGCGCAGGGGATGTGGGTTTTCGTGGCGAACGCCGAGGCCGGCTACGGAAATGTCCGCGAGACCGAACCCAACGACGAGGCTGCGGAGGTGATCAGCCTGGCCAACCAGTCCCCGGACGCCGGCTTTTGGCTGGCAGCCTTCATGGAGGGGCGCGTCGCAGCGGCGGCGGACGTGGACCGATTCGAGTTCACGACGACGAACGAGGGCTACCTCACCATCGGCTTCGGTGCCCGCGTCTACGGCAGCCTTCTGAGCGCCAACGTTCGTATCTGGCAAGACGACGTTGAAGTGGCCAGCGGAACCACCGAGGGAGGCACAGACCCGGCGGTCCAGACGAGCGGCAAGGTGCCGGCCGGGCGCTACTCGGTGGAGGTTTCGGCCGTGGATGGCTCCCCGTTCGGAGAGGGCGCGTACTACCGCCTCGCCGTACATTCTACGAGCATCGCCCTATGATCCTGGTCATGTGGATAGCGTGCTCGGGCGGCGCCGTACGGTCCGAAGCACCTCCCGAAGCGGATGAGCCCGCAAACCTTCCAGCAGGGCCGGAGGAAGAGGAGGAAGATTCGGCAGTCGAGTCGGACGAGTCCGATTTTGGCTGCAGCGACCTGTTCGCTCAGGACCGGCTCATCGTTTACGACGCCACCATCGCAGACGGAGACTGGCACCGGCTGGAGACCGAGTGGCGCACCTCCGACGGCACCAAGGACTACTTCCCGATCGAGCTTCTCACGGTAGACGGCGAGGAGATCCCCGACGCCCAGATTCGTCTCAAGGGCAACAACGGCTGCTGCTGGGTGGGCGACAAGATGCAGTTCGTGCTCGCCTTCAACGAAGTGGATGAAGACGCGCGCGCCCATGGTCTGAGAAAGGTGGCGCTCGATTCACCCTACTACGAGCCCACCGTTCTGAAGAACCGCCTCGCCAACTGGTACCTGTTGCGGGCGGGACTTCCCGGCGCATGTACCAACAACGCGGTACTGTACGTCAACGGAGATTACTTCGGGCTCTACGCCCATATGGAAGAACTGGATCGGGAGTTCCTGGAGCGCAACTTCGGGAACGCCGATGCCGATGGCGACCTGTGGAAGTACGGCACCGTGCTCGACAACCACGAGGACGAGGAAGTCGATTACACCCGCATCAGCACGTTCTGGTCCACCTACGACCCCGCTGTCACCACCACGATGGGAGATGCCGACGAATGGCTCACGGAGTGGGCGGCCGAGGCCATTCTCCCCGACGGCGACGGCTATTGGTGCTGCGGTCACAACTACTACCTGTACGACCACCCCGACCGCGGATTTCTTTGGGTTCCCTGGGACAAGGACGGCACGTTCGACTGGGTCGCCGACCCGGCGATGGACCCGACCGCGATCTGGTACCCGACCTACACGCCGCACATGGCCGCTCTGCTCGCAAATCCAACTTGGAGCACCAAGTACGAGGAACGGATCGCGGAGATGATCCCCCTCTACGGAGGCGAAGAGATGACCGAGGCGCTCCAGCAGATGATCGAACAAACCGAAGTCTGGGGGAGCACCGACCCGTATCGCTACTATGACGATGCCACCTACGCGTATTACTTGGCCAGCCTTCCCGCCTACGTCGCCGCTCGGCGTGCGTACCTTGACACCTGGGCCGCTGCCCGCTCCCCCTGACGGCCATGTTCCCGAAATTCCGCTCCCTGTCGTGGCGAGGCACCGCCGCGCTCCGTTCGCTCCGCGCGCTGGCCAGTCGGGATCGCGTCGTGATCGACCGCGTGGACCTGGTCTCAACCGCTGGGTATCGACTCGCAGCCCGGCGAGTGCGGCCACCCGGCAACGAGAAGCTGCCGGGCCTCGTCATCTCCCCGGCCATCCATCAGGGGGTGGATTCCCTGCTCGGAAGCTCCGCCATCGTGAACGCGATGGAGATCGCCGCGCTGGGGTACATCGTGCTGATCCACGACCCCGCGGGTCGCGGAGAAAGCTGGGGCGAAGAAGACTTCGGGGGGCCCGAACAGCAGGATGATGTGGCCCAGGCCATCGCCGCGCTGGCCGCCGACCGCCACTGCACGGGCAGGGTCGGCGTACTTTCCCTTTCCCTCGGGCTCGTCGCCGCTGTCGGCGCACTGGCGCGGGGCGATCTACCCGTGAGCTGGCTGGTCGATTGGGAGGGGCCCTGCGACCGCGAGACCATCACCGCTGGGGGAACGATGCTCGTTCCCGCCGCCGGCCACGCGCTGACGGATGAATCGTGGTGGCAGCCTCGCGATGCCACTCAGGCGGTATCGCGCCTACGCTGTGGGTATGTGCGCCTGCAAGCCTTCCCCGATCACGCCCAACCTAGCGAGCTTCGCCACGCTCGACGCATGCTCACGGCAGCCGCTTCGGGGGGGCTTCCGTGGTTTCAGCTAAACGACCATCCGCGTGGCGATCGCCCCGATCGACCCACATGGCTTGGGGGGGGGCCAAGCGCCGCCAACCGGGCAATTCTTGCGAAGCTACGGGCTCTTCGCGCCGGCGAAAACCCTGGATAGGCCTTCTGGCCCGAGGTCAGCCACCGCGGCATCCACCTCCACCCGGCCGGCCCGCAGCACGACCACGCGATCCGCCACGCGAGGAACCAGGTCGATCACATGGGTGCTCAACAGCACGGCGACCCCCGCCTCGGCGCGCCTGCGCAGCTCCTCAACGATGACAAGCGCGCTCGGAGGGTCCAGGCCGTTGAGAG
>CAMBIK010000284.1 GCA_945867435.1 Klebsiella pneumoniae | reverse complement strand
GTCGCCGCCCACGTCCACCACCTGGAAGCGGTTGCCGTGGATGTGGAAGGGGTGGTGCATCTCGGAGGTGTTCTCCACTTCGAAGGTGGCGTCCACGCCGAAGGGCACATCCACCATCGGCACGTCGGGCCAGCTCTCGCCGTCGATCGTCACGCTCCCCCCCATCATGTCTTCAGCCAGCACCCAGTGGTGGCCGAGGTTTTCCACCGGGGCGCCCCACGCGGGCACGTCCGGGGTCGGCTGCGTCCACCCGGTCCCGGCGACCTCTCCGTCGCTGTACACGAAGGTGGCGACGGGGTTGTCGCCGTTGCCGAGCGGGTCCGTCTCGACCATGTCGCCGCCCTCTTCGTGGAGCTGGAATCGTTTGTTCATGAGGCGGTAGGACTGACCCGGCTCGCCAGTGGCCTCCACGACCACCATGTACCGCTCACCGGGCGCCACCACGAGGTGGTCGACGGCGTACGGCTCGGCGAGGAAGCCGCCGTCGGTGCCGACCACCGTGAGCTGGTGGCCTTCCAGGTACAAGTCCCAATACCGGGCGTTGCTCGCATTCACGAGGCGCAGCAGCGTCGTCTGCCCCTTGGTCCAGGCGAAGGACCGGTCCGAGCGCCCGTTCGCCGTCAGCACATTCCCGAGTCGGCCCATGAGCTGCATCATGTCGGTGTCGGCCGGGGCGATCTGCTGTGTGTCCTCGTCGAGGAGCACGTCGTCGAGCACGAGCACCTGGTCGCAGTCCGGCGTGACCTCCCCGGGCGCGTGGACGAGGATCGGGGCGTAGAGCCCGGCCTCGATCGTGGTCGCCGTGTCCATGTGGGTGTGGAACCAGTAGAAGCCGGCGTCCTGGAGCGTGAACTCGTAGTCGAAGGTCTCACCCGGCTCGACAGGATCCCCCATCATCTGCAGGATCCCGTCCATCTCCGGCGTGACGCGCAGGCCGTGCCAGTGGATCGACATCTCGATGTCGGTGTCGTTGGTGAAGTGCACCTTCACCATGTCACCAAGGTTCGCCTCCAGGAGCGGCCCAGGCACGGACTCATTGAAGGCCATCCCGCCGGTGAGCGGCACGCCCGTCCCCGGGTCCCAGGCGAAGTTGCTCGCGGTGAGGTTGACCTCCACCACGCTGTCGGCCGGATCGAGGTCGGGCATCGGCGTGTAGCCGCAGGTCTCGGGGGGGGCGGCGGTGGCCGTGTCGGCGCCGCTGTCGGTGTCGGCCGGATCCGTGTCGCTGTTCATGTTGCCGGAGCCCATGCAGGCGCCCAGCGCGAGGAGGAGGAAGGGAGAGACGCGCATGTCGACCTCAGGCCGTGGGGGAGTCAGCGAGCAGGCGGGCGCACAGGGCCGCCCATGCGTCCATGCCGTGGAGGCCGACAGCCGCCTCGACATCGGAGTTGTAGTTGGTGTTCATGTTGACGTCGTAGGTGTAGCGCCGCCCCTCGCCGTCCTCCACGAACTCGATCCCCGCGGCGTCGATGGCGTGGGCGCGGCAGAAGGCGAGGTAGCGTTGGACCAGGGGGTCGGCCTCGGTCAACGGTGACACCGCGAAGCGGCCCGATCCGCCGACGGGGCAGAAGGCGTCGCTCGCCGTGCGCTCCACGGCACAGGCGTCCGCGGGGCAGAGCTGGAAGCCCCCCTCGGTTGAGGCACGCAGCGCGTACAGGAAGCGCCCGTCCACGATCTCGACGCGCGTGATGTACGGCTCCCGGGGTGCGACGTAGCGCTGGATCAGGGTCACGCCGTCGAACGGTTCCTCAAATGCGGCGCCCTCGATGTAGGCGTCCAGCTCCTCGAAGGAAGTGAAGAGCTGAACCCCGAGCCCCTTCCCGCCCTGGTTGTGCTTGGTGAGGAACGGCGCGCCGATCTGCCGGGCGGCGGCGGCGATCGCGGCCCGGCCCACGACGGCCAACGTCTGTGGCGTAAGGATGCCCGCTGCGTGCAGCGCGGCGTGCTGGCGGGCCTTGCTCACCTCCAGCGTGTAGGCGTGCGCCCCGTTCACGACGCGCCGACCGTGCTGTTCGAGGTACGGCAGGTACTCGCGGACGAACACGACCCCGCCGCCGTTGCCGCGGGTGTGGGCGGAGGGGCTCATGCGGTTGACGAAGACCCCGGATGGCGGGGCGGCCAGCGGGTCGAAGATGCCGCCCGCGACGTGGACGCCTGTCCACGGGAGCGACCGCGCGTCGAGCGCCGCGGCCAGCGGAGGTAGCCAGGACTCGTTCTCGTAGAGGACATGGAGCATGGCGGCACAGGTACACGCCCTTCGCCCTGCCCGCCCCTGTGACCTCCGACGTCACGCGATGACCTCCAGGATCACCGGTGCGAAGGTGCCAAGGCCACGGTAACCCGGACGACCACTCCGAGGTCACTCCGCATGCTCCTGGCCCTCCTCTTCTCGTGCTCCGCGGGCACGTCCACCGACAGCACGACCGACTCCGGCGCGACCGACTCGGGCGCGGGCGACACCGCGGACACCGACACGGGCAGCGGTGACACGGCCCCGGCCTGTGCGACGGCGAACAGCGGCGACGACTGGGCCTGGTCGGGCGAGTGCCCCCAGATGAACACGCCCGTGGTGATCACGGTCGAAGGGTGCGCGTTGGCCCTCGACTACGACGCCGTCGGCGGCATGACGATGGGGATGCCCTACTCGGCCACGATCGAGGGTGACGTGGTCACGTTCGCAGACGACAACGGCGTGGACGGCTGCGTCGGCACCGTGGACACCGCCGACAAGATCACCGGCTCGTGTGCGGACGGCTGCACCTTCAAGCTCAAGCGCTGACGCGCGGAGGTCCGATGTTTCTCTCTCTTGCCCTCGCCTGCACCGAAGGCACCAAGACCCCGGACACCGACACCCTGCCCGAGCTGCCCACCACGGCGCTGGGGACCGGATCGGGCGCGCTCGACCCGGACACGGTCGCCTGGACCTACATCCTCGGCGCGGACGAGCGCCTCACCGACCCACGAGACCTGGGCTTCGATCCCGACGGGAACCTCTGGATCGCCAATCGCAGCGACGACCGCACGTTCATCGTGTCGGACCCCGGAACGGACGGCGGCGACTACGACCGCAGGAAAGACGGGTACGCAGAGCACTTCATGGAGGAGACCGCGGCGTTGTCGTTCGAGACGGCCGAGGGCGCCAGCCCCGATTACGGCAACGAGTTCGGCTCGTGCGGCGAGTCGGAGAACACCTACAACGGGACCGAGGCGTCCAACGAGTTCATGGGTCCGGTCTTGTGGTCGGCGGATCTCGACATCTTCGCAGAGGAGAACCCAGACGGCCTCGGCAGCCACCTCGACATGCTCCACGAGAGCCCGCTGTGCGTTGGCATCGCGTGGGAGCGCGACAACGTGTACTGGGTCTTCGACGGGTACAACGACGCGATCGTCCGCTACGACTTCCAGGACGACCACGAGGTCGGGCAGGACGACCACTCCGACGG
>CAMBIK010000283.1 GCA_945867435.1 Klebsiella pneumoniae | reverse complement strand
CCTCCCGCGGGGCTACACTGCGCGGGTGGCCACAGTACCTCGCGGGCTCGGCGTCTTGCAGATCGAACCCACCGATCATTGCAACCTCGCGTGCGCGATGTGCGCCCCGCACGCCGATCGTTGGCCGACCGTACACGGCATCCCGAAGGGCGCCATGCCCTTGGCACTGTACGAGCGCATCCTCGACGGCATCGTCGCCGGTAGCTGCACGTTCGACCACCTCATCCTGCAATGGCTCGGGGATCCTTCCCTTCATCCCGACCTGGAGCGGATGGTGGGGCTCGCCGGTTCACGACTCGCCGGCCGCCTCGGCCATGTCCGGGTCGACACCAACGCGCTTGTCCTCACGGAGCCGCGACTGGATGCCTTGATCGCGCACAAATCGCCCGCGATGCCGCTCCTCGTGGTGTTCACCCTCGACGCCGCCACGCCGGCCACCTATCGGCGCGTGAAGGGCAAAGATGGCCTCGAACGCGCTCGAAAGCACGCTCGCCACCTGCTGGCGAGGCGCGGGGATACCGGCCCCATCGATGTGCAACTGCAGTTCGTGGTTCAGCCCGGCAACGCGCACGAGGCGGAAGGCTTCCTTCGATACTGGGCCAGCCTGGCGCGATGCCACGGCAGCCGCGGCGGGCACGTCGAAGTGATGTTCAAACGCCTGAGCGTAGGTGGCGGCGCCGCCGGCCAGGCCGCGGCCGACGCCCTTTACGAACGCACGCTCACTTCTGCCGGTATCAAGCCCTATTCTGAGGATGGATTCTCGGTTTCCGTCTGGGCAGAACGCCCGTGGCAGCGCGATGATGCCCACGCAGAACGAACGGCCTGTCCCGGCGCGTGGCTCACCCCCGTGATTCGCCACGACGGTCACCTGATGATGTGCTGCGCGGACCTCGGCAGCGAGCTCGACCTCGGCTCGCTGGCCGACACCGATTTCCGCAGCTTGTGGGAAGGGGAACGAGCCACTCGCACCCGCCTCGCCCACCTCGCCGGCCGCTTCGAAGGGGTCTGCGCACGCTGCGGCGGCGTGAACTGGTATCGACTGGAAGCCCACCACATCGAGGCCACGCGGCAGCAGGCCCGCGAGCTCGGTCTGGGCTAGTAGATCACGACTACCGACCCAACCTTCGCAAGACCCCGCCCAGCCGATCCCGCTCCCCCCGCAGAGACTCCAGCTCGCGTTCCTTCTTGTCGACATCGGCGCGAACGATCTCCAGCTCTCGTCGCAGCCCTTCCGCTTCCGCCGTTTGACCGGCCAGCCGGGTGCCCAGCACCTGGACTGTTTCCCGGCGGAAGCCGGCGATGTCCGCCTGCGCCCCCGACAGCGTTTCGACGGCCGCGGTGAGCGCCCGGAGCTGGCCCACCAGCAGGCCCACTTCAGCGCGTTTATCGATCACTTCGGCCTCGGCGGCCGCCCGAAGGACTCGGTCGGCCTCGGCACCAAGACGCGCCGCCGCTGCCTGCTTCGACCAGCGCACCGCGCTCCATGTCCGTTCGCGCGGAACCGGGCGGAGGCCCACAAGCGCCGCACCGGCCAGCGCAGGAGCGAAGGCGGCCGCGAGGGCTTGGGCACCCGCCCGGCGATCTTCAGAGATCGCGGCATCCAAGGCCACCTCAAGCGGTTCATCCACCCAGCCCGCAGCGTGAGCGCGCACCGCATCGGCGAGGGGGGCCCACGAGTCGGTGATCATCGGCAACCCCGCCGACAGATAATCGAGCTGCCGGAAGGACAAGGCCAGCTCGCGCTCGGTGTGCGGCGCGTAGCGATCGATCGCCACGGTGGCCCCCGCGCACGCCGCCTGCCACGCCTCGCGGGACACGATCTCACGAGCCTCAACGCCGTTCATCGCCGGAAGCCCGTACGACACCACGTCAGCGCGACCCCGAAGGTGAGCGACCGCACGTTCCAACGTGGCGCGCGCGTCCTGCCAAGGCCAGGGGTGACCCCCGACAATCACGCGAGGCCGCTTGGGGCGACCCGCCGCGGGGGCCGGGGAGGTCGCGAGCGGCACCACGATGCCCGTCGTAGACGCCAGGTTCCATCCAGCCAGACCCAAAATACCGAGCCAGAAGTGCCGCTGCCGGGGGTTGGAGAAGATCACCTCGTCGGCGGCATCCACAGCGAGGAGGGCGCGGCGCGCCTCATCTTCCTGCTGACCCTCGAAGGCGGCCTCGAGCATGCGAGGGGCGTAGAGATCCACGACCAACGGGGCGATCCCTGCCAGCGCGGGCGCATCTTCGGGTGCCACGCAAAGCGTCCAGTCTGGGCGCGCACCACGAGCCAACGCCCGAAGATGCGCGGGCCCGGTGAACCCCTCGGCTTGATCCTGCGCCCGACACAGGGCCGCCACGTCGTGCCCCGCGAGGCGAAGCGCTGCGACATGCTGCGCCGCCCGAATCGCCCCGCCCGTGGTCGGGAGGCCTGAGGTCGGGAGGGGGCCATGATGAACGACGAGAACGCGCACGCCCGGAGGGTAGCGCACCCGGCGCGGCGATGCCGTTCCTTGATACGCCATCGGCGTGCTTCTTCCACGCAGTCGCCTCGCTGCGGCGCTTCCAGGCGCGCTCGTTGCTCTCCTGGCGGTCGCTGCGCTCCTGCCGGGGGTGTGGCGCGGCACGCTTCCTGGGGAGGCCAGCGGCCCGGTCGATGGCATCCACTCCGTTTTCTACTACGAGGCCGCCGCGAGGCGCTTGATGGGACTCGCTGACGTCGGCCATATCGAGGAGATGTGGTTCCCGGTCGGTCGCCCGCTATTGCTGGCGCAGCTCAACGTGGTCGATGCGCTGCTGGCCGCACCGCTAGTGGTGCTGTTCGGGGCCGCTCGCGGTACCGCGCTCTTCGTCGTGCTCACGCTGGCCAGCAACGCCCTTGCCGGCGGCTGGCTGGCGTCGAAGGTGAACCCCAGCGCCGCTGCCCGCCTCGCCGGCGCCCTCGTGCTCGGGTTCTGCCCCTTCGTGGCGGATGAGCTAGAGTTTGGTCGCTACACGCAGGTGTGGCTCGCCCCGACCGCGGTGGCCGTAGGCCTTGCTTGGAAGGCGGCGCAAGGGGAGCGTCGGGCGGCGATCATGACCGGGCTTGCCCTGGCATTCGCAGGCTATCACTATTGGTTTTACGGAGCTTTTGCTGCCGTGGTGGTCGCCGGGGTGATGCTGGGCCGGGGGGGCGGGCGGCAGCTTGCGGTCGTGGCGGCGACCTCGCTCGTCGCGGCGGCGCCCTTCCTCATCTACGTTGGCATCGCCTGGGCAAACGTGCCCGCCGCGGGTACGCCGCCGCACTTCCCCTGCCAGACCTCGCTGTTGGGGGGGATTCCCGGCCTGGAGAGCGCCCGACTCGGCGTGTACCTGCCTCAGTTGCTGATGCTGGCGGTGGTGCCGGCCTGCCTGGGCCCCAAACGAGGCGGGGTGGTCGGTGCGGCCCTCGCGGGGGCCTTCCTTCTATCCGTAGCCTTCGGCGAATTTGTCAAGGTTGCGGGTGTGACCTTCGCGATGCCGTACCACGCGCTGGTCTCCGTGCCGTTCTTCGACCGCTTCTGGTGGCCCCAACGGGCCCT
>CAMBIK010000282.1 GCA_945867435.1 Klebsiella pneumoniae | reverse complement strand
GCGGCGAATACTGCGTACTTTTCTACGAAGTGAGCGAACCCGCAGACCAAGGGCTGTCTTTTGCCAGCAACGGGAAAGACAGCGTCGCGTTCCGGGTGAGCGACTGGACCGCGAACGCCATTGGCACCGGCCGGGTGTACCGAACCCATCGACGACCTGGAAACGCCGTGGCCTTACTGCCCCACCGTCCAGGAAGGTTGAGGTTTCGCGGTGAAGGCGGCGTAACGATCACGTTCTGCGAGGTGTCGTCCGCGCTCGTGGCGTTCCCGGCGCTGTTCGCGATGCGTCGCCGACGAGCGAAGGTGACGGATGTCGGCCGCCACTGACGGTCGTCAGACGGCGAATCCGCGACTTTCCCGCGTTCATCCGTTGGCATGCTCCGTGCCAAGGACCGGTGCGGCTCACCCAATGGAGGGTGGCCACGGAGAAATCATGAACGGACTCAACAAAGCGTACTTTATCGGCCACCTTGGCCGCAACCCCGAACCCCGGACCACCAAGTCCGGTCAGACCGTGGCCAGCATCTCGCTCGCCACGCCACACAGCCGGAAGGAGGGTGAAAACTGGGTCGACAGCCCGGATTGGCACCGCCTCACGGCCTTCGGAAAGACCGCCGAGAACCTCCTCCGTAACGCCCATGTCGGCGATACGATGGCGGTGGAATGCGTCATCCGCCCCAGCCGCTGGACGGACAAGGAGGGTCAGGTTCGGTACGACGTGAACCTGTACATCGAACGCATTCTGTGGATCGCCCAAAAGCGTCGTTCTACGGTTGATGTTGTCCTTCCGGAACAGGCGGTCGCAGTCGAGGTGGACGAGGAGCCGACCGAGCTCGTGGACGCGCCGGAAGCCGGAGGGGACGAGATCCCCTTCTGATCGCGGGGACCGGAGTCCGCCCGCGAGGGCGGGCTCCGCTTGACGAATGCGCCGATACCGCTACACTCGCGCGGCCTCCCGGAGTTCATGGTGATCATCTCTCTTTTTGCCGCTACCTTCCTCTCCGCCTGCACAGGAGCCGAGGAAGCGACCAAAGAAATCGTGATCGGCGAGTACGGCTCGCTGACCGGCACCTCCGCCACGTTTGGCCTCTCGACCAAAGAGGGAATCGAAATGGCCACCGAGGAAGAGAACGCGGGCGATGGCATCGCCGGAACGAAGATCCGTATCGTCGTGGAAGATGACCAGTCCAAGCCCGAAGAGGCCGCGACCGCTGTCAGCAAGATCCTGTCCAGCGACCGGCCGGTCGCCGTGCTGGGAGAGGTGAGCTCTTCGCGCAGCCTCGCCGCCGCGCCGCTTTTGCAGCGCGCGTCGGTACCCATGATCACGCCTTCCTCGACCAACGAGAAGGTCACCGCGATCGGAGACTACATCTTCCGCGTCTGCTTCATCGATCCCTTCCAGGGGCAGGCCCTCGCCAAGTTCGCCCACGGCGACAAGGCGCTTCGGAAGGTCGCCATCTTTGAAGACGTGAAGAACGACTATTCGACCGGACTCGCGAACGTGTTCATCAAGCACTTCACGGCGATGGGCGGCGAGATCGTTGGCAGAGAGGCCTACAGCGAAGGCGACTTCGACTTCAAGGCGCAGCTCACGAACCTGATCGCCACGGGCCCGGAAGCCCTGATCCTGACCGGCTACTACACGGAGGTCGGACTGATCGCGCGGCAGGCCCGTGATCTTGGCTTCCAAGGCCCCTTCCTCGGTGGCGACGGGTGGGACAGCGAGAAGTTGGTCGAGATGGGGAAGGGCGCGCTCATCGACAGCTTCTACACCAACCACTATTCCGTAGACGACCCCGCACCCGTCGTTCAGGAGTTCATCGCCAAATACGAGGCGAAGTACCACAAGAAACCCGATGGAATTGCGGCGCTCGGCTACGATGCCGCCAAGATCCTCTACATGTCCATGGAGGATGTGGCGAAGGACCCGGCGATGGCCGCCGCTTTTGCGGACCGCAGTTCTTCCGCCGCTTCCGAGCCCTCGCGGCTCGCCGCCCGTGCCGCCCTGCGCGATCGGCTGGCGAGGGTGAAGGACTTCCCAGGTGTGACCGGCAACATTACGATCGATCGCGATCGCAACGCCCAGAAGCCGGCGGTCGTGGTGCGGGTCACCAAAGAGGGTCCTAAGTTCGTCGCGAAGATCCTGCCGGGAGGCGCGGAGCCGGCAGCGGCCCCCGTGGCGGCTGTACCGAGCGAGCCAGCCGTGGTCCCCGCGGCCCCGGCTGCGGCCAAACCGGGCGTACCGGGCGTACCGGGCACCCCGTAGCGCGTGACGCTCTTCGCTCAGCAGCTCATCAACGGCCTGTCGCTGGGGGCCATCTACGCCCTCATCGCGCTGGGCTACACAATGGTGTACGGCACCTTGCAGCTCATCAACTTCGCCCACAGCGAAGTTTTCATGATGGGTGGTTTCGCCGCGCTGCTCACCTGCCAGGCCTTAGGCTTTGAGGATGGCGCCGGGGTCGGTCCGGCCCTCGTCGTGGCCCTCATCACGATGGGGTTCTGTGCCGCGCTGGGCATGACCATCGAACGTGTGGCGTACCGACCGATGCGCAGCAGCTCTCGGCTGAACATGCTGATCACCGCGATCGGCGTCTCGATTTTCCTGCAGAACCTCGCTTTGAACCTGTGGGGTACGAGCCTCGCCTTCCCCGACCTGATCAAGAAGACCAACTGGAATGTCGGCGGCGTGAACGTGGCCAGCGACTCGGTGCTCGTTTTGGGGGTCACCCTCTCGCTGATGGTAGGGCTTACCTGGGTGGTCGAGAAGACCAAAGTCGGCCTCGCGATGCGCGCCGTGAGCCACTCGCGCGAAACGGCGGCGCTCATGGGAATTCCGGTCGACCGCACGATTTCCTTCACCTTCGCGCTGGGTTCGGCGCTGGCCGGGGCGGGGGCCTTCCTCTTCCTCCTTGGCGCTCCGAAAGTTGACCCGCAGATGGGCGCAGGGCCAGGCCTGAAAGCGTTCGTGGCGGCCGTTTTGGGGGGCATCGGGAGCGTACCGGGAGCCGTGCTCGGCGCGCTGGTGCTCGGTCTCTCCGAGACCCTGGTGAGCGGCTACCTGTCCAGCACCTGGCGCGATGCAGTGGCGTTCTGCGTGCTCATCCTCATCCTGCTCTTTCGGCCATCAGGAATGCTGGGCAAGCACACGGTTGAGAAGGTATGAAGCGTGTTCTTGGCGGCTACGCCCTCTTCGCGCTCGCGCTCGCAGGGGTCTGGGGGATCGATGCCTGGGTGATCCCGCACACGGACCGCTACATCGCGGACATGCTGCTCCGCGTCGCCTGCACCGTGATCTCCGTCATCGGATTGGCGCTCGTCGTCGGATTCACCGGCCAGTTCTCGTTGGGGCACGCCGGGTTCATGGCCGTCGGGGCCTACGGCTCTGCCACCCTCGCGATGAGCCATGGCTTCCCCTTCCCTGTCGCTGTTTTCGCCGGCGGGCTGCTGGCTGCCGTGGCGGGGCTACTCGTGGGGGTGCCGAGCCTACGCTTGACCGGCGACTACCTCGCCGTGGTCACACTCGGCTTCAGTCAGATCATCAACGTCGCTGTTCTCAACC
>CAMBIK010000281.1 GCA_945867435.1 Klebsiella pneumoniae | reverse complement strand
CCCGACGTGCGGCTGAGAGTAACGGTCGTGGCGAGATCGACGGCCGCAGCGATCGCTCGGTGCCCGTAGACGACAGCATGTTCGCCGATAAGGATGATCTTCCCCGGGGCGGATGCCATCGCGATTTCGGACGCAGCGGCCCGGGGGGAGGGGGCTGACTCGCCCGCCGGTCCCGAGCGCATCCAGGCCAGTGCGGCGGGAGCGTAGGTTCGGCGGACCGCTACCACTGGCCGTTCCCGGGGGGCGGGCGCGTCGCACAGCTCGCTCACCGCGACCGCATCGGCATCTAGTTCGGCGATTTCAGCATCGTCCACGACCGCTTCGGGAGGGCTTGCTCGGGGCGCGCTCCGACCAGGCAGCGAGCCGCCTGGCTTCGCAAACAGGCGGGCGCGAGGCCGGTCCGCGCTCATGCTCGGAGGCGTTCCAGGATCGAGGTCGCACGGTCAACGCTGACATCGTGTTCGGCGACAAGTGCGGCCACCACCGCGGAGATCTCGTGGGCTTCCGCCCCCGCACCGAGCGCGACGGAACGGGCGTGCATGCGCATGTGCCCTTCCTGGATGCCTTCAGTGGCCAGGGCGCGCAGCGCGCCAAGGTTCTGCACGAGGCCTACGGCGGCCATCAGAACCGAGAGGTCCCTTGCGCCGCGAACGCCGGCTAACGCCATGTTCGCTCGGGCTGTAGGGTGAACTCGGATGGGTCCGGACACCGTGCCGACTTGCATCGGCATGACCAGATCGCCCACAAGAGCCCCATCCCGTACCTTCCATGTGGACAAGGGGCGGTATTGCCCCGACCGCGCGGCGTAGGCGTGGGCGCCGGCCTCGATCGCCCGCCAGTCGTTGCCGGTGGCTAGCGCCACCGCATCCACCCCGTTCATCACGCCCTTGTTGTGGGTGACCGCCCGGTAGGGATCGGCCCAGGCGAACCGCCAGGCCGAGGCGATGCCCTCGGCCACATCCGCGCCCTCCACGCCTTCCTGGCGGAGATTTTCGGTCGGGATCCGTACGGAGGCGCGCGCCAGCCGCCGGTCCGCGAGGTTGGACAGGATGCGCAGACCGACCTTTCCACCCGTGATTGCGGCGATCTCGGGCGCCAATCGCTCGGCGGTCGTGTTCACCATGTTGGCACCCATGGCGTCCACGCAATCGAGGAAGAAATGCAGGACCAACATGGGCTCGGGCACTTCACCCGGTTCGTCGTACACCAGCTCCCGCACTTCCATTCCGCGCAGGCCGCCTCCGTAGGCGACGAGCTGGGGGTGTACGGCCGCGGCGAGGAGGCTCAGGCGGGGAAGCTCGGCGCGTAGCGCGGCTGCGGCTCCGGCGGTGCAGCCGGTGAGCTGCACCTGTCCGATCATCACGGCGTCGTCGCAGCTTCCGCGAATCCCGCCGCTCTCCCGGGTGAGGCGCGCCATGTTGCTCACAGCGGCCACCACGCTGGGTTCTTCGACGACCATGGGAACGAGGCGGTCTTCGCCGTTGAGGAGCAGGTTGACGCCCACCCCGTTGGGGAGCGCGAACAGCCCGATCACGTTCTCGATCATCGCATCGGCGGCTCCGAGACTGAGCCCGCCTTCCAGCGACCAGGGGTGCTCGCCTTCCTCTACCGGTTCGCCTCCCGCTCCCCTGATGGCGGCGGCGCGCCGCTCAGCCGGACTGAGACGGAAGAAACCAGAGATACGGGAGGAAGCCATGCCTAAGCTCGCCTACGCGAGCTGGCCCACATAGAAGTTATCGATCAACGCCTTGTACTTGGCCTCGACTGACTTGCGCTTCATCTTCAGTGAGGGCGTAAGGTCGCCATCGTCCTGGGTGAGATCCTTGGGCAGGATTGCGTATTTCTTGATGGTGGAGTAGCTCGGCAGCTCTTGGTTGTAGTCGGCGAAGATCTTGTCGAGTTCGGCCTTCAGAGCAGGATGCGCAAGGAAGGCGGTGTACTCGATGGGCTCCAGACCGTTTGCCCGGCAGTACCCGGCCACGGATTCGGGGGCGATGGCCACGAGTGCGGTACAGAAGTTCCGATTGTTTCCATGCACGATCACCTGGGAGATGAGGGTGCTTCGGATCTTCAACTTGCCTTCAAGCTCCTGCGGAGCCACATATTTGCCCCCCGAAGTCTTGATGAGGTCCTTCTTTCGGTCGGTGATCTTGAGGAACCCGCCCTCGTCGAGGTGGCCGATATCGCCGGTGAGCAGCCAGCCTTCTGCATTAAGCGTTTCGGCAGTCTGCGTTGCGTTGTTGTAGTAGCCACGCATGATGCCACGGCCGCGGAGCAGGATTTCCCCATCGGGTTCGATCCTTACTTCCACGCCGGGAAGCGGCGGCCCGACGGTGCCGAAGCGGAAGCTCTCCGGTCGGTTCACGAAGCTGGCCGCGCTGGACTCGGTGAGCCCGTAGCCTTCCGCGATCACGATGCCGGCACCGTGGAAGAACTCCGCGATTTCCCGCGAGAGCGGCGCTGCCCCGGAGATGAAGAACCGGACATTTCCGCCGAAGACAGCCCGGATCTTTGTGAAAACGAGCTTGTCGGCGATCGCATTTTTCACCGCGAGCAGACCGGAAGGTTTGCGCTGCGCCTGCTTGAGCGCGCTGACCTCTTTTCCCACTGCGATCGCCCAGTTGAAGATCTTGAGCGCCAACCCGCCCTTCTCGCGTGCGCCGGAGACGATCTTGTTGTACACCTTCTCGAAGATTCGCGGGACCGCACCCATGAACGTAGGCTTCTGAACCGCAAGATTGGCTACGAGGCTCTCAAGATCGCCATCGATCGCGGTCGCGAAACCGATGCGGAGCTGGGCGCATTCGAGCACCTTGCCGAAGCTGTGGGCGAGGGGGAGGAAGAGGTATTGCTTGTCGCCCGGCGAAAGGATGCCGACCGCATCGATGGCTTCACCTTCGAATACCCAGCAATCGTGTGTCAGGATCACGCCCTTGGGGTTCCCGGTGGTCCCGGAGGTGTAGATCAGGGTGGCGAGATGTTCCGGCCCAATCGCATCGGCGATCCTGTCGTATTCGCCCTCATGCTCCCGATCCCACTCGGCGCCTCGGCGCTCCAAATCTTCAAGCGTGAGCACCCACCCGTCGGCCGAAGCAGTGCCGTCCATGACGATCACGCACCGCACCTTGGGGAGCCGTTCCCGAATGGACTGGATCTTCGTGACCTGCTTGTCGTTCTCCGCGATGATCATGCAGCTGTCGGAATCGCCGATGATGTAGGCGACCTCCTCGGGCGTGGACGATGGGTAGATGGTGGTGGAGGCCCCGCCCGCGCAGAGAATGCCCATGTCGGCGAGGATCCATTCCACCCGCGTGCCCGATTGGATGGCCACGCGTTCTTCCGACTTCAGGTTGAACGAGTGAAGGCCACAGGCGATGTTTCGCGCCCGGATGCCTACTTGCCGCCACAACATCGTCTTCCATTCGCCATCCTTTTTATGGATGTAGCCCTCGCCATCGGGGGTCGAACGAACACGATGGTGGAACATCTCGGCGACGGACTTGAAGCTGGCTGCAGGCATGGGCGAGGGTCTATCATGCCAAGGGGGAAAGGGCTTGCTGCTTTCTCCCC
>CAMBIK010000280.1 GCA_945867435.1 Klebsiella pneumoniae | reverse complement strand
GCCGACAAGGCCTGTAGTTTGCGCAGCCCGACCGCCGGAGCCCGCCGCAAAGGCGGGCGTGAGGCGAGGCTTACGCGGGAGCGTAGGCGGGGCCGGCGGGCGGAGCTGCGCGCCCAGCCCGCTTTTTCCTTCTGAATGGCCCGTTTTTCGCGCGTCTCGCCCTTGCGGCGCCGGCCCGAGGGGCTGTACGGTCTCCGCGTGTGCCTGCCTCCATGCCGTTGATCCGCCCTTTCCTCTCGCGGACGCGATCCGACCGACGGTGATGGCGAGCCGCCCGGGCTGGGTGCCGTTGGACCCGCGCTCGCCTCGGAAGGGCGAGTACTGCGCGGGCTGGCGACTGATCCTAAACACCCCCGTGGAGCCGGACGAATGATCCCTACCGCCTACATCGACGCGTGGCGCGCACGAGCGCCTTGGCCCGAACCCCATCAGGTCGAACACGACCTCATCCTGAGCCGCGCCATCGTCGACATCTTCTCGTCCGAGGCCCTCCGCTCCCGGTTGCGGACGAACTCCACCCGCGCGGCCTTGACGGCGGTACTACGAGATATATACTAATTGGTATAGACTCACGAGGTGTAGCATGACCAGCGCAAAGCTCTTCCGCAACGGTCAAAGTCAGGCCGTCCGCCTCCCGAAGGAATTCGCGCTCCCCGGGAGAGAGGTGTTCGTCCGGCACGTCGGCAACGCGGTCCTGCTGGTGCCCACAGGCGATCCGTGGTCCGGGTTCGCGGCAGCGCTCGGGCAGTTCACCGAAGACTTCATGCTGGAGCGCGTCCAGCCGCTGGTCGAGGCACGGGAGACGTTCTGATGTGGCTCCTCGACACCAACATCTGCATCTACTTGATCAAGAAGCAGCCCGAGCGCGTCGTACAACGCTTGCGATCACTCGACATCTCGACGGTCGGGGTCTCGTCGATCACCGTGGCCGAGCTGCAGTACGGCGTCGCCAAGAGCAACCGACCGGAGCAGAATGCGCTCGCGTTGGCCGCCCTCCTCGCCCCCTTAGACGTGCTGGCGTTCGACGATGCTGCTGCTGCCGTCTACGGCACGGTGCGCGCGGGGTTGGAGCGCGCGGGAACGCCGATCGGGAGCATGGACCTGCTGATCGCAGCCCACGCTCTCGCGCTCGGTCGCACGGTGGTCACCAACAACACGCGTGAGTTCAGCCGGGTAGCTGGGTTGAAGGTGGAGAACTGGGCGGGGGAGTGAGCGGAGCGCACATCCCCTCCTCGCGCGCTCCGTGGGAGCGTAGGCGGGGCCGGCGGGCGGAGCTGCGCGCCCACCCCGCTTTTTCCTTCTGAATGGCCCGTTTTCCGCGCGTCTCGCCCTTGCGGCGCCGGCCCGAGAGGCTGTACGGTCTCCGCGTGTGCCTGCCTCCATGCCGTTCATCCGCCCTTTCCTCGGCGTAGCGCTCGGGGATTGCGTCGTGGTGCGACGGTGACGGTCGGACGACGTCCCACAGGCCGCTCGGGTGGTATTCTCTCTCACCGCCAGCCAAGGGCCACCGAATGCCGTTTTTCTCCTCCTTCCTGATGGCCGTCGGGTGCGTTGCGCCCTCGGACGACTCCGCCGCCACGACAGCGCCCGCCACCGCGGACTGGAGCACCGTCGCCGCGCTCATCGACGCGAACTGCGTGTCCTGCCACGGCCCGGACTCCGGCAGCTCCGTCGAACTCCCCCACGCCATCCTGCTCGATCTCGCGATCGAAGGCGGAACGTATGTCGTGCCGTTCGACCCCGACGCCTCGAAGCTCTGGCGCGCCCTCTCCGGTGACCTTGCAGACGGTGACTACGATGTCATGCCCTACGGTACGGGGCCGCTGCCCGACAACCAGATCGCACCCGTGAAAGCCTGGATCGAGGCCGGCGCGATCATCGATGTCCCCGTCGATGCCGATGGCGACCTGCTCTACTCGGACAGCGACTGCGACGACGGCGACGCGACGGTTCATCCGTATGCGGACGAGGTGTGCGACGGCGTGGACAACGACTGCGACGGCGCGATCGACGACGACGCGATCGACGGGAGCGCCTGGTACCTCGATGCCGACCGCGACGGCTACGGCACCGGCGACGCGGTGGCCGCCTGCGACCCGCCGAGCGGCTACTCGGCCGAGGGCGGCGACTGTGACGACGGAGACGATGCGGCGTACCCCGGCGCACCCGAGACGTGCGCCGACACGGTCGATCGAAACTGTGATGGTTCAGTGGGTCGAATGGATGGGGACAGCGATGGCTGGGCAGCGTGTGAGGAGTGCGACGACGGCAACGCCGCGGTCTTCCCCGGCGCCACGGAAGTCTGCGACGGCTCGGACAATGACTGCGACGGCACCGTCGATGACAGCGCCGCGGACGCGGCGACCTGGTACCCGGACGGCGACGGCGACGGGTACGGCGACACGAGCGGCGCCGAGGTCGCCTGCGACGCCCCGCTCGGATTCGTGGCGAACGGTGAGGACTGCGACGATGCGAGCGCCACGATCAGCCCTGCGGCGGCCTCCGATCCCACCGACGGGATCGACAACGACTGCGACGGCCTTGTGGACGAGGACAACACGACGCTTTCGTTCAGCGCGGACATCCAGCCCATCTTCGACGCCGAATGCACCACCTGCCACCGGTCGCCCCGCCCGCAGGGCGATCTCGACTTGTCGAGCGACGGCTACGGCGACATCGTGGGCGTTGCGTCGGGCGATGTGCCCTCGATGGACTACATCTCGCCCGGCGACACCACCAACAGCTACCTCTGGCACAAGATCAACGGGACGCAGGCCAGCGTCGGCGGTTCGGGGGACGACATGCCGAAGGGAGGATCCGCGTTGTCCGCCGTGAACCTCGCGCTCATCGAGAGCTGGATTCTGGCGGGGGCAGGACGGTGACGCTCATGCGTTGGGTGTCGTGATTCTGGGCGCTGCAGCGCTCTTATTGGCCTTCATCCTGCTGGGGCTGGATAACACCGTCGGCTACCATCGGCTGTTGACGCACCGCGCCTTCAGCTCCCCGCGAGGCGTGCGGTGGTCTCTGGCGTTGCTGGGCGCCCTGCACGCCGGCCCGCCGCTGCTTTGGGTGGGACTGCATCGACTGCACCACCTCGAATCCGACCAGCCCGGCGACCCGCACTCGCCGCGCGTCGAGGGGTTCTGGCACGCCCACACGGGCTGGCTCCTCGGCGGCTGGGGCCGCGGAGCCTTGGCGACCCCCTTGGCGATCCTGTTCGCGTTGTCGGGCTTCGGGCAGCAGGTCCGGACGCTCGTCCACGATGTTCATCGTCTGGCGGGAGCGCCCGCTCCTTGGCTGGTGCTAACCGCCGATCTCGCGGTCGACCGCGTCATCGGCTTCCTCGATCGCCCGCTCGTGACACCCGCAATGTTCCTCGTGCAGGTCGCCCTTGCGGGCGCCTTCGGCTGGGGCGGGCTCGTCTGGCTCTGGGCGCTTCACGTGTTGCTTTGAAGGTGATCCGATCTCGTGGACAGTTTGTTGATGATTCTTTCGTTTAAAACACTATCACGATGGTGGTTCGGTTGGAGGACGGCACCCTCGGCACCAGGAGGGGGGTCCAGGGGGGAGACTCAAAACCTATGGATATCCTGCGGA
>CAMBIK010000279.1 GCA_945867435.1 Klebsiella pneumoniae | reverse complement strand
GGTCTGGATGCCAAGCTCTGTGAAACACAATCCGGCGTCGATCAAGGCCTTGTACTTTTCTTCATTGATCGTGGTGGGAGAACATTGGGCTCGGAAGGGGAGACCGACTTCGCGCTGCCACACGGTCGAGAACTTCTGGATTTCCTCGGTGGAGGTGCTGAAGAATACGTCGTCCTGGAAGTGGATGATGCCAATCTCGGGGTGCTGCCGGGTGACCGACTTGATTTCGCCGACCAGATGTTCGACGGATCGCCGGCGCAAATAGCTCTGCCCCTTGTACAGGTCGTGATTGAACGCCACGCCGCAGTAGCTGCACTTGTGAGGGCAGCCTCGGGTGATCATGGTCTTGTAGGCGGGTCGCAGCTCACCCGAGCGGTCCGGGTAGGTGGGGATGATCTTGCGGTAGAATTCCCAGTCCAGGCGAATGAGGTGCTGGTTGCGTTCATCGTAGGTCCAGTCGTCTGCGAAATCGAAGTCCTGGTACGGAAGGGAATCCAGGTCCTGCACCAACGGTCGGTGGGGGTTCCCGACGACCTTGCCATTTTTCTTCTTGAACCAGAAGTTACGAACGTCGAAGTAGTCTTTTCCGTCCTCCATCCTTTCGACCAGCTCGAGAAAGCTGTGTTCGCCTTCGCCGACATGAACGATATCGACGAATTCCAGCCCCTGCTGCGGCATGGTGGTGGGGTGAAATCCGCCCCAGAGAATGGTTTTCTGGGGGTAGGCCTTCTGGATGGCGCGGCTCGCCTGCACCGCGACATCGAACATCGTCGTCAGGAACGACATGCCCACCACATCGCAGTCGCGCACCAGCTCGACCAGATCCGCGATCATCGTGTCGGGGAGCTGCATCAGATGGGACCAGGTGTCCCCCCGCCAGCTAGACTTAAAGCGGTTCCCGTAGGTATCCGCGGGGAGGAAGATCATCCGTGTTTGATGTCCGTGGGCCCGCAGGTAGGACGACAGCGTGCGGATGCACGGGCTGTAGTGGTCCATCGGGGTGGGGTTGATGAGCGCGATCTTCATGGGGCCACCTTTGCCCGAGGGTAGTCAACCCTGTTCGATTTCGCTACCGGCGGATGGGGCCCCTGCGGGGGGGGAATACAAAAGCGCGCTACCGTCGTTCCCCTAGTTCGAACAGGTTCATCCACTCACCTGAGAAGCGCTCACGACGCACCAGTCGAGCGTCGGGTCCCAGGGCGTTCCGCGCTTCCGGGAACTGAGTGAAGGACTCGCTCAAGACCGTGAACGCTGTGGGTGCCACATGGGAGAACCCAGCCGAAAAGCGGCGAAGTATGCCGTAGTCCTCCCCCGATGCGAAGGCGCGCCCCAACGGCAGCGCCGATCCGTTGACGGGCCAGAACGGGAGGTTGGCGACCACCACATCGAAGCGTTCGTCGCCGACCGGCTCGAACAGATCGCCTTCGCGGACATCCATATCGAACTCCCCAAGCGCCGCGTTCAGCCTCGTATTTCGCACCGCCGTGGGGTCAATGTCGGTGGCGGTAACCTTTGCCTTGGCGCGGGCGAGCGCGCATGCCAGCACGCCCGACCCGGTGCCAATCTCCAACCAGCGTTCGCCCTGCCGAACGTAGGGGGGCATGACCCCCGCCATCCAGGCGCCCACCTTGGTGCAAACGGGATCGAAGACGCCGGGCAGGACGACGATGGTGCTGTCCCCGACCGCATGCACATGGGGGCGCAGGGCGTGGCGGCGCGCCATCTCGAGGAACAGGGGCCGCGCCAGGAATCGCATGTTCACGTCTTCGAAGGGGGGGGAAGGTCGATTCGAACCGCAGCGCCCGCCTCCAGGAGGTCGGCGGCGACATGCCATCGCCGCCCCGCCACTTCCAACATCACGAGCTTCGGTGCGGGACCTGGCGCGATGCCGAGCCCGGCCCCGCTACCCTCCCATTCGCGGCTTGGACAGCGAGGGAGCGGCGACCCTTCCGGGCGAAGGACCAGGGCACCCTCGACCATGTGCACGCCGAGCCGCTCCCCGCCCACGATGAGCCCCTCGCCGGCGCCCTCGGCCCCTGCACGAATCTGATCCAGCCAACGGGCGGTCTCGGCCTCCACGAACGGAGGAATGACCGGCTTTTTCCAGGAGGGGAGGGAGAGCGCACCCAGGGCGGCGGCGACGGCGAGGTACACCGCGCCGGCCAGCAGCACGACGAGCACGACCGGCAGTCGCGGGGCGAGTGCCCACGCCACCACGCCCATCAGGCTTGCCGCGACGCCGAGGCGCAAGTGATACACTCCCAGACCGCGCCCGGCCAGAAGCACCCTTAGACCGTAGCCAAGCCCGACACACTCGGCGCTCACGGTGATGGCGTGGGAAAGAGGCAGGGCCGGCGCGCCGAGGCCGAGACCGCGGGTGAGGAGCAGCACGATGGGCACCTTGGCCGCCAGGGTCGCCAGGCTGAGCACCATGGGCCAGCGCGGTCGTTGGCTTGCGAAGAACACGGGAACCAGCAAGCGGTGGAGGCAGATCCCGTAGGTGGCGAGCGCGTACATTTGCAGCATCGATGCCGTGCCGACTGTGTCGGCGTGGTCAAACGCACCGCGCTCGTAGATCAGCGCCACGATCGGCTCAGCGAGGACGCCCAGTCCGACCGCCGCGGGCAGGACAAGAAAGGCGTGCGTGCGGAGCGTTGCGTTCAGGGATTCCCCGGCCGCTGCGGTTTCGCCGCGAGCGAGCTGGCCCGATAGCGAAGGGAGCAGCGCGGTCACTAGCGTGCCCGCCACCAGGGCCAGAGGGAGCTGCACGAGGCGGAAGCTCCCTAAAAGCCAGGTGAGCACGCCTTCCCCCATCCCGCTGGCCCACTGGCTTTCCACCAAAACGTTGAACTGAACCGTGGCCACACCGATGAACGCGGTGCCGAAGAACAACAGCAGCTTGCGAAGCGCGGGGTGTCCTCCGAAGGTGGGCCGGAATCGGAACCCTTCCCGCCACAGCGAGGGCACACACATGAACAACTGAACGAAGCCCGAAACGGTGGTCGCCGCCGCGACCGCGACAATCGCCGGGAGACCGGTGACCCGCGCGAAGCTGTCACCGCCAATGCAGGCCGCGATCACCCCGAAGTTAAGGACGTTTTGGGCCATCGCGGGCACGAAGAAGCGGCCTCGCACATTGAGCAGACCTCCGAAGAAGGCCGCGAGGGAGAGACCGGCGAGGAAGGGGGCCAGCCAACGGGTGAGGGTGGTGGCCAGCGCCAGCTTGGCGGGGTCAGCGGAGAAGCCGTCGGCGACCAGACGAACCCAGAGCTCCGCGCCGACCCAGAAGGCGGCCGTCGCGAGGCCCAGGATGAGCAGCAACGCCCCGAGCACCGCGCTGGCCAGCCGCCACGCAGCTTCCGCGCCTTCGCGGACCGTCGTTTCCGCGAATGCCGGCACCACCACGTTCTGGAGGGAGCCTTCCGCCACCAGCTCGCGGAGCAGCAGGGGCACTCGCACCGCTGCGTTGTAGGCATCGCTGATGGTGCCGGCGCCAAAGAAGGCGGCGAAGGTCACATCGCGCGCAAGTCCCGAGACGCGCCCGATCAGGTTGGCTGCGCCCACGGAGAGGGCGGCGCGACGGTTCACTCTGAAGGGCAGGGGGCGAGGGGTGCTGAGCGCATCAGCCATGCCATACAGTCATCTAACGCCGTGATATCTCGACTTTCAAG
>CAMBIK010000278.1 GCA_945867435.1 Klebsiella pneumoniae | reverse complement strand
CGCTTGTCGAAAATATTCCTGATGTGACGCCTGTGGTCGCCCAAATTGAAGGTCAGCCTCGTGTGCTCGGCGTGTACCCCCACATCGCGATGGGCGTTACGGGCGCGCGCGAGGACCAGGAGATCGGCGAGCGGTTCGCGCTGTTGCATGGCGCCCCCACGGCCTACTACGTGGATGTCCTTCATCTCGACCAGTTCCTGGAGGCTGGGGCGATGCCGGCCACCGAAAACGAGGCGCTGGTGGGCAAGGCTTTCGCGGCGGAGATCGAGGCGAAGGTTGGAGACAAGCTGGTCGTCTTTGGCCAGACCCAGGATGGTTCGCCTGCTCCGGTCCGGCTCATCCTGGCGGGCTTGGTGGATCTCGGCAGCGCGACCCAGAACCGCCAGATCTGGGTGTCCCTGGAAAAAGCGCAATGGATGGCTGATCTTGAGGGCGGCGCCACCGAGGTTCTGGTCCAGACCGACGACTACGAAAGCGCCCGGGAGGTGGCGGACTCGTTGCGGTCCTTGCCTGCCTTAGCTACCTTTGACGTGCGTTCCTGGGATGATCGGTCTCCTTTCAGGGAGATGGGCGGGCTTTTGGCCGCCATCCAGGCCATCGCGGCGGGCATCATCGTATTCATTACGGGACTGGGCGTGCTGAACACCATGTTGATGTCGGTGCTGGAAAGAACGGCCGAGATCGGGGTGATGCGGGCCTTCGGACTGCGTCGGTGGCAAACGGTGGTGCTCTTCTTTGTCGAGGCGTTCGTGCTGGCCGCTATCGGTGGGCTTGGCGGCATCCTTCTGGGCGCCGGAGGGGTCACGATCCTGGGCCGAGTGGGAATACATCTCGGCGAAGGGGCGTCCAAGTTGTCGGCCGCCATTCCAATTAATGAGACCGTCTACCCTGAGCTCACCCCAGACATCCTTGTCACCGGCTTCCTACTCGGGCTCGCCATGGCCGTCGTCGGCGGCTTCCTGCCCGCGCTTAGGGCTGCCCGAATCCAGCCTATCGACGCCATGCGTCAGAGCCACTAACGGAGCCTCGATGCGCCCCTTCATCCTCGCCTTTGTCGTTGCCTTCCCGGGTCTGGCCCAAGCCATCACGGTGGATGAGGTGCTCGCGAAGGTGGATACGAACCTCACCTACGACACGCGTGAATCCAGCCTCACGATGACCGTCGTGAAGGCGGGCCGCACCAAGGCCTACAAGATGCACAGCTACGGGCGCGGCCAAGAGGAGATGGCCATGGAATACCTGGAGCCTGCGCGCGATAAAGGCACGCGAATGCTGAAGAAGTCCGATGAGCTGTGGATGTGGTTGCCCAGCGTGGAAAAGACCCAGAAGATCTCAGGGCACATGCTCCGCCAGGGATTGATGGGCTCGGACATGTCCTACGAGGACTTGATGGAATCCACCGGCTGGCGCTCCATGTACAACGGAAGCGTGACGGCGGAGGAAACGCTCGATGGCCACAAGGTTTGGAAGATCGATCTGGCCGCCAAGGACAACTCCGTTGCCTACCCGCGCCGCCTGATTTGGGTGGACCAAGCCAACTTCATCCCGTTGAAGCAGGAGCTTTACGCGCTCTCCGGCATGATGCTCAAGACGTGGACCATGACCGACGTTCGTGCCATCGAAGGTCGTCAGTTCCCGATGAAGATGGTGATCGAGGACCGCCTTCAGACCGGCAGCAAGACGGAGATCAGCTTCGACAGCGTGACCTTCAAGGTTGCGCTTCAGGATGAGGTGTTTTCGACTCGGTGGCTGGAACGGTAGGGCGCCGCCACCGCGCCCATGCCGCCAGCGCGGTGACCGGCAACAGCCACGGCACCACCGTCACGGTGGCTTCGCTGCCCATCCAGCCGAACTCGAAATCCCAATCGGAGAAAGGGAATAGCAGCAGGTAGCCCATGCCGAAATGCCGTTGCAGCACATCGACCGCGAGATGGAGAGCGCCGCCGCACGCAAGGTTCAGGAAGGCTGTTCGCCGCTGAGCCTCGGGGAACAGGCTGGCGACAACGTAGCTTACCAGCGCGATTCCCAAGGGGAGGTGAAGCGGCGCCCACACATAGCAGCTCCATTCGGGAATTTGGGGAAAGTCCCAACGCAGGCGCGTCAGAACCATCGCTGGCACGCGTGCGATGTCTGGCAAACAGGTTCCTGCCACAAACGTGGCGACCCAACGGGCGTCCCGTTGAGGCAGGCGCGTGAGGACAGCCACGCAGGCATGGGTGAACAGGTCAGCCAACGTGGCGCTCCCGCAGGTGGCCGCGACCCCATGTGAACAGAAAGGGCATCGCGATGAGCCACGCGAGAAGCCCCGCCCCGCCCAGCGCCTCCTTCCACTTTCGTAGCGTGTGGATCTCGATCACGTCCTGCACTACGACCCACTTGGATTTGGAGAACGTCCCGCGGACGCTCACGGTGTCGCCTACATGCAGCGATTCACTTGGACCTTCGACCGGAACGTCCTTGACAACCTTGCTGATGCGATAGTGCTCGGCATCGGTGATCTCGGTGACCACCCACAGCGGGAAGGTGAGGGGGTGCCCGTCGTAGCGGTCGGGATCGGTGGTGTACTGCCGCCAACCGATCTCAAGGTTCAACGCCAGTCGGGCGTACCAACCGCCCAAGGCCACCAACAGGAAGAGCGCGAGTGCGGCGTTTCGAAGCCGCACGCCATCGCTCCACGGATTCATCAGTCGACGACCAGCACTTCGTCGCGCGCAACGTCACGGATGAGCTGCTTCATCTCGGCGACCCGCGCCGGATCGACCGACCAGACATCGATCAGCTGCCCGGCCAGGTCCTTCGCACGGCGGAACGCGCCGACGAGATCGCCGGAGATATCTGCGCCACTTTCCAGGTAGTCCAGAAGTTCAGCGAGGCTTTTCCCTTCGGCCCACAGCCGTCCGAACGGGATCATCTCCGGGCACCAGCACACGCTGTTACCCGTGAGTGATTCAGAGCCGCGAACAACCTCTTCGTTCCGAATCTTGTCGAGCTCGCGCACCAGCGCCAGGTCCTCGCCCTTGATTTTGAGCCGAGAGCGCACGTCCCGTCCAAATTCCTTGTTCACCGCACACAAGACACCGAACAGCCGAGCCGGTTCGAGGGTTTCGAGCGAACCGGCGAGGAGCATTTCGGTGACGAAGATCTCCTCGATCTGCACAAACTTGAGCACGGTCGCACCGGCTTGGAGCTCCAAGTCGGGGCCGAGGTAGCCGTAGGCCTGCAAGAACGCGAAGCGGCGCTGCACGTCGTCCCAGACGCGGCTGTGCGCCTGCTCGGCCCGCTTTGTCATCTTCTCAGCTTCTTTCTTGCTTTTCTTATCGGTCTGGCTGGCGAGAGTAGCGGCGTCCTGCTCAAAGCGCCGGGCTTCGCTCTGCATTGCGAACGCCAGGAAGCTCTTTTCCACGACCTCGCGGATGTGTTCCTTTCCCGCACGCTGCAGAAGGTTCACGATGCTGTTGAAGGAGAGGGCAAAGCTGGATCGTACGGGTTCCGATTCGCCCCGCAGGTAGGTTTGGAGCGACCGCTCGTTGTATTGCCACTCGTTCGGGTCGGTGCGGATCACCACATGCCCGATCGTGTCCATGCCACGGCGACCCGCGCGACCGGCCTTCTGCATGAATTCCCGCGTGGTCAGGGGGCGGAGGCTACGACCATCGAACTTGCGAAGGCCATCAAATGCCGCGGTACGAGCTGGCATGTTGATGCCGAGGGCGAAGGTGCTGG
>CAMBIK010000277.1 GCA_945867435.1 Klebsiella pneumoniae | reverse complement strand
TCGCCTTCAATGACCCGAATCGTACGCATGGAGGTGAACGGTGAGGAGGTTTACGCCCGCGCCGAAGGGTCCGGATTCTGCCTGTTGACCGACGCGCCCTGGCTGGGCGGTCGCGAAGCGGGGCGCATCGCGAGCCCCGGCCGGCTTTTGGCCCCCGTGCAGCCCTCAAAGGTAGTGGCCGTCGCAAGCAATTATCGTGCCCACGCGGTGGAGATGGGCAAGCTCGTGCCGAAGCAGCCGAAGCTCTTCTTGAAGCCTCCCAGCGCGATCATCGGGCCTGGCATGCCCATCGAGATCCCGCCCGCCACCGAGCAGGTGGACCACGAAGCGGAGCTGGCCGTCGTGATCGGTACGCGCTGCCGCCGCGTGGGCGTTGAAGATGCGCTTTCCCATGTGTACGGGTACACGGTCTGCAACGATGTCACTGCGCGCGATTTTCAGCGTGAGGACACGGTTTTCGCACGTGCGAAGGGCTTCGATAGCTTCCTGCCCGTCGGCCCGCATGTGGTCACCGGGCTGTCTCCCGCCGGCCTCGCCGTCGGGTGTGATGTGAACGGAGAGGTTCGCCAGTCGGGAAACACTTCAGACATGGTCTTCAGCGTGGCGGAGATCATTGCCTTCGTCTCCAACATCATGACCTTGGAACCCGGCGATCTCATCCTGACGGGAACGCCTGCCGGGGTGGGGCCGCTGGTGGCCGGCGACCGCGTGACGGTCAGCGTGGAAGGCATCGGCGCGATGACCAATCCCGTCGTGAACCGAAGCGACCGGTGATGGGCTACCCCGTCTTCGAGAATGCAGTCGCGCTGGGGTCGATCGCCTCGCTCGGGCTTGTGCTGGCAAGGCTGCGGACCGCCTTGGTGGGGCTGCCGCTGCTCTTGGTGGTGCTGATCGGGTATGCCTTCATGCTTCGGGTCCTTCATCCAGACTTTATCGTCGATTCGCTGATCCACGATGTGCCGTGGGTTCGCGCGGGGATCCTTGGGATCTTCTGTGCGCTCGGCGCTACGGGGATGGTGCGGACCACCTCGTGGTTCACGACGGTGCTGGGGGCGGCGATGATCGGGAATGTCGCGATCGCGGCTGGGCTTGCCCTTGCCGAGCCGGATGACTCCCGACGTGCCCGCCTCGTGGTGGCCAACACGGGAGCGGCTCTGCTTTCGCCATGGTCGGGGGTCACGCCGCTCGCCTTGGGGTACGGCGGTCTGGAGCTCGCAGCTTTGGGGCTGGGTTTGGCGGCGGTCGGGCTGGTCCGGGGCGGTTCGAACGTTCCTACCTTTGCGAGGCCCAACCTGAGGGAGGGAGCGCGGACGCTCAGCCTCTTTGTGTGGCTGGCGGGCCTCGCGTGGGTCTTCGCGCTTTCCGGCGTGCCGGATCTCGCCGCGTCGGGGATCGAGTCCCTGCCGCCGATGTTTCCGGGGCATGCCACGGTCTGGATCGGTGCCTTCGCAGCGGTTTTAGGGGCGATTGGCTACGAACCCGCGGTGGCGATGGTGGCTGCGGATGTGCTGGACCATGCTTCCCAGCTTCGAGGCACGTGGGCGGCCGATGCGATTCGCGTGGGGCTGTCGGTGGGTGCCGGGCTCCCGATTTTGATGCTCACCCGTTGCAAGCTCCGAGTCGGGCTCCCGCTGTGGCTTGCTCAGGTGTGCTTGGCGCTTGGATACCTGTGGATGAGGACCTCCGTTTGACGCCCGCTGCCACAGCATGGGTGCTGCTTTCGTTCGGTGCCGTGGGCGTTGGGTGTGCTGCCAGGAAGCTCGACAACTCTGACCCAAACCCGGTACGCTTCGATGGGAGCACCCCGGTCGCCGGGGCGGTAGCGGCCGATCACGAGCTTGCCAGCCAGGCGGGCGCCGAGGTCCTGCACGCGGGCGGCAACGCTGTGGATGCGGCGGTCGCCGCCGCGCTCGCCAGCGGGGTCGTGCAGCCCACAGGGAGTGGACTGGGGGGGGGAGGTTTCGCGTTGGTGGTGCCGCCGAGGGGAGAAGCCATCGTTCTGGACTTCCGCGAGGTTGCGCCCGCGGGGGCTTCGATGTCCGCATTCGCGGGCGGGGTTTCCTCGACTTTGGGCGGCGCTGCGATCGCGGTTCCTGCCGAAGGCATCGGCCTCGCAGAGCTTCATCGTCGCTTCGGTCGAGCCTCGCTCGCCACCGTTGCCGCTCCCGCCATCCGGCTGGCGGAAGGTGGCTTTCCGATGGGTGCGCACCTCTCCGCCGGTCTGGCGGCCGCGCCCGACATGAACATCCTCTTCCAAACCGGGAATCGTCGGCCTGCGCTGGCCGCGGCCCTTCGCGCGTGGGCGTCTACGCGAGGTGAAGCCTTTCGGTCGGGATGGGTTGCGGCCGATTTTGTGGAGGCAACTGTCCGTTCGGGGGGACAATTGTCCCTCGCGGACTTCGCGGCCTACAAGGTGGAGACCCGCGCCCCGCTTCGTGCGCCCCTCGGGGAACGGACCGTGCTCACGATGCCTCCGCCTTCTTCCGGCGGGATCGCCCTGGTGCAGATCCTCGGGGCGACTGCGGGGGGCGTCTCGCTTCATTGTGAGGTTGAGGCTGCCAAATTTGCCATGGCCGACCGCTCGGCTACGGGCGGCGATCCGAGCTTCGCAAGGGTGGATGTGCCTGCGCTCATCTCCCCGGCCCGTATCGCGGCGGTTCGTGCGGACTGTGGGGATCGGACCTTTGACCCAGCGCATTACGCGCTCCCGCTCGCGCCGCCAGACGATGCCGGCACGCTCCACATCAGCGCGATGGACGGGGAGGGGTGGGCGGTCGCCCTGACGACCACGATCAACACTTCGTTTGGCAGCCATGTGGTCGCCACGCGGTCCGGCATCGTGTTGAACAACCAGATGGACGACTTCTCTACACGGCTGGGGCAGCCCAACGCCTTCGGCCTGGTTCAGGGGGAATCGAACATGGTTCAGGCTGGCAAACGCCCGCTTTCCTCGATGACACCTACGGTCGTTGTGGGCGCCGATGGTCGTCCCGAGCTGGCGGTGGGGGGCAGCGGCGGCCCCTTCATCATCACCGCGACGTGGCAGGTTTTGCAGGGGGTGCTGCTCCATGGCTTGACCGCCGAAGCCGCCGTGAGTGCCCCGCGGTGGCATCACCAGTGGATGCCGAATGCCGTATTGGTCGAGTCCGACTTTGCGGGAGCCGAGGAATTGCGCTCCCGCGGCCACGATGTCCGCGTAGTGGAGAAGCCTTTTTCGGCCGTGCAAGTGGTCGTGCGGACGGAGTCGGGCTTCGATGCCGCGAGCGACCCTCGGAAGGGCGGGAAGCCGGCGTGGGAGCGCGGCGCAGGGATCCTCCCGGCGCGGTAGTCAGGAGTCGGTACTGCGGCTATGGTCGGGCACCCTTCCAAGAGACTGCATGCGCGCCCTCGCTCTCCCCACACTCCTCGTTTTGGCTGCGTGCTCGGACTACAATCTTCATGGGAAGACGTCGGGCAGCGGGGATGCCAACGGGGATTCGGGCTGGAGTCCGGACAGCGGCGGCAGCGACGACGGCTACCCGGAAGACGAGGACCCAAAAGTCTGCGAAGAACGCACCATCGAGGCCTATGCGGTCAGTCAGACGGACGAGTGCAAGATTGAGGCGCTGCCCGTCGGCAGCTTCACGCCCATCCTGGAGTGGAAGAAGGACGTCTTCGCCGCCGCCGCGGGCTCGAACCAGATCATGATGATGCCCGCCGTGGGATCGTTCAGCGATGACGACGGCGATGGCGATGGCGATGAGAA
>CAMBIK010000276.1 GCA_945867435.1 Klebsiella pneumoniae | reverse complement strand
GTGCCTCGTAGAAGGTGTGGGGGTCCATGAAATGCACAAAAAGGAAGCTGTCTTCGTCTTTATGGGCACGCGCCCACAACAGCGCGCGGTCCACTTGTTCGCTTCCCTTGGCGCCGTTCTCGTATTCCCAGTGGTCCATCCCGGCGTTGAACCCGAATCTCGGCACCAGATGCACGTTTCCGACGATGCCGCCTGTGGAAAAGCCGAGCGGTGAGAGTATCTCGGCGAGCGTGGGGGATTCCCCAGCTGTGTTCGGATAGCGACCGGTGAACGCCGAACGGAAGCTGGGCTTGGTGCGAGGGGCGGGAGCGTAGGCGTGGGTGAACTGAACGCTTTGGGCGAGCCACTGGTCCAGCTCGGGGGAGGTGGTTCGGGCGTAGCCATTGGCCCCGAGGGCATCCCAGCGCAGGGTGTCGATGCCGACGACGAGCACGCGGCGTGCGGCCCGGGCCGGGCTTGCATCCACGATGTAGGGGTCGGTGAGGACCAGGTAGTCGCCCTCGCTGGAGTCGCCAGGGGAAGACACGAAGCGGAGAACGCCCGAACGAGCGGACCCCGCCGGCAACGACGCCTCGATCGCAACCGGCTCCGAATCCGGGGACACCCGCCCGGACCAGACCTCTGCACCGTCGAGCGTGACGGCGAGGTTCATCCCATCCCCCACCGGCTTCCCGGTCACCGGGTCTTCCAGCATCCCGAGTCCGAAGCGGAGCTTGCCGGTCGCCGGGATCGGAACGGTGAAGTCCGCGGTCGCGGGTGCCGGGAGGTACAGGCCGGGTCGGGAGATGGGGCCATCGGTGATCGACGTGCGCGCAAATTCCGAGGGCGTACGACCTGAAGTGGCGAGCTGCCGCTGTCGAAGCGCCGCCGCCAGTTCCTCGACCACCAGTTCACCCGGCTGCCGCCAGGTCTCGGGGCTCTCCGCGGTGAGGAGCATCACCCGCCCGTGGTCGACGTACCAAATGTCGGAAGGCGATGTTGAGGGGCCGGAAAGCGAAGTCGCGAAGGGAATCTCGGTACCCTCGCGTCGCAACCGCGCACCCATCGGGGGGTAGTTCGGCCTCGGCATGTTGCTCGCGAAGGGAAGGGGGGTCGAAAACGCCCTACGTCCCCCCTTGCGCAAGCCTTCATCCCGCCAAGCGTGGTCGAGCAGGAAGCGGCCGTCAAGGCCGACTCCAGAGGATGTCTCCGGGAACTGGAACCGACCGTCCGCGAGGTGGTCGAGCGCCTGCCACACGATGGCACCGGTGCCGCGTTCGAGCCCCATCGCGGCGGGTGTCGTGGGCGCCGCGGGAGGGGTGATGGGCGCGGCGCGGTCGCCGGGCTTGGGGGCGTCGTCGGCCCCGCCGGAACAGCCCAAGACCAGTAGGGCGGCGAAGGGGGAAATCATGCGGGCGCGCCTAACGCATTGCAGTCCGACAAGGGTCGGCGTGGGGGCTTTCGGACGCAGCTACAGGCCTGAGGTGAGGGTCACCGTGGCGGTGGCCGCGGTGGCGCTCTCGAATCCGTCCGAGCAGGTGACCACACACATCACGTCGGTGCCGTCCCGCAGGCCTTGAGTGTCGAACGAGGTCCCGGCCCCGGCGGGGAGGCCGATGTCCCACCGGGTGGTGCAGCTCACCGGGTCGCCGTCGAGGTCGGTGGAGGAGGAGGTCACCCGACAGGTGAGGAGGTCGCCCGCCGTGGGTGCCGCCGGGGAGATGGAGATACGCGGAGTTGTCGGGGGAGAGTTGGAGACCGAGACCGAGGCGCTGTTCACGCTGGTGGTGCCGCCGAAGCCGTCGATGGCCGTCGCGGTACAGGCGACCGCTTGGCCGCGGACGAGGTCTGCTACCAGGGTGCTGGCGGAACCGCCGGTCACACTGCCATCCACCGACCAGCCAAAGCTCAACGTCGCGCTGTCGCCATCCACGTCGGTGACGGTCTCCGAGAGCGTGCATGTGGAGGTTGATTCCGCGGTCAACGTAGCTGGGCTCACGGTCACGGTGCCGAAGGTGGGGGCGTGGTTCGGGAGGATCCAGGGGAGGGCATCGACCGCCACCCCGTTGGTCCCATCTCCCACGGAAAGCGTGCACCCCAGCGCGGCACCGCGAGGTCCGTCGGGAACGACGATAGACTCGGTAGTCGCTACGATCAAGGCACCATCGAGGTTCCAGCGGTAGCGAATGGTGCAGACATCGCCTTCCGGATCCGTGATGGGGCCATGGTTGCACGTCGCGTTGACGCCATCGCTTTCGACGAGCGCCTCTCCAAGCAGCGGTGGCGCGTTGCCGATCGTTTGGGATGCTGTCGCGGGGCTCGACTCCTCGGTTTCGGAGCGGCCCACGACCGAAACCTCCCACAGTTCGCCCTCGTGTACTTCGCCAGCTGGAACAGTCGCTTCGGCCCAATCCGTGGGCGCGCCATCTCGGGTCCAAAGATAGGCGTAGTCGACCAGGGTGCCTGCCCCCGGAACCGCATCGGTGAGGATCAGCGCCTTCAGGGCATCGCCCGACACCGCGGCCGCTGGTACGACGTCCACCACGGGCGGCTGGAAGTCAAAGGCTTCGACCGTGACGGTCACGCTCTCGCTGGTGGCGTGGCCCTCGCTATCCTCTACTTCGAAGGTGATCGTCTGCTGGCCTCCGGGTAGCACGGCCGCGAGCGATAGCTGACCCAGCTCGTCGGGGTAGCCGGCCGTGATCAGGACTCGGCTTACGGAGCGGATCTCGACGAGCATCTCCTCCGCCTTGTCGCGATCGTCGCTGACAATCGCGAGAAGCTCAATCACTTCTCCCGCGGCAAACGCCGAACCGGTCTTGGGCGACACGATGAAGACTTGAGGGGACTCGCTGGCGCCCGAGTCACCGCTGTCCAAGGGCGCGCCACAGCCGGACAGGACGAAGAGCAGGAAGTGGGACACCGTAGTGCTCGCGTATTCCGAATCGGGCGTGGGGGTCGGGTGTGAGATAGGTGCGACCACCATGCTGCCCTTTTTGTCCGGCTGCGTGACCGTGCCGGGCGACACCGTCACCGCGCCCAGCATTCCGGTCGTCGCCGAAGAGGAAACCGCGGTGCCGGCATCGAGCGGTTCACCGCCGACGGTGCCTACGATACCCGGGCGATCTACGAGGCCCTGGCGACGGTCGGTGGAGCCGGCGTGAACGTGGTCATCCCCCCAAAGAGGGATGCGACCCCGTCCGCGTCGCGCGACGAGGTGCTCCGGCAACGCGAAGAGGCAATCGCCCGGATCGCCGAGGTGGGTCGCCGTCGGTGGCGGAAGGAGGCCGGCGCGCACCGCCAGGCCCGGGTCGAGAACGCGATGCTCCGATACAAGCGGACCATCGGGGAGGCACTCAAGGCGAGGAAGATGACAACACAGGCAACGGAAACGAGGTTCGCGGTGAGCGTCCTCAACCGCATGACCGCGCACGGAGCACCGGTTTCGGTGGCGGTCGTCCGTTGAACCGAGGCACCCCCCGCCCAGACCCTGCCCGCCCCGGGAGCCATGCAACAACGTCGCGCGACGTGGCGGTCAGCCCCGACGGCACCACCGCCTACATCGCCATCGCCGGCAGCAACTCGGTATCGGTGATGGACACCGCCACGAACACCGTGACCGCCACCATCGCGGTCGGCTCCGGCCCGCACGGGGTGGCGGTCAGCCCCGACGGCACCACCGCCTACACCGCCAACCATAGCGGCAACTCGGTGTCGGTGATCGACACCGCCACCAACACCGTGACCGCCACCCTCGCTGTCGGCTCCACCCCGATCGGGGTGGCGGTCAGCCCCGACGGCACCACCGCCTACA
>CAMBIK010000275.1 GCA_945867435.1 Klebsiella pneumoniae | reverse complement strand
CCGATGGCGACATGGATGGCCTGCCCGTTGCGCTGGTCGAGGCGATGGCGGCGGGACTACCTGTGGTCACCACGAGCGTGTCCGGGTTGCCAGAGCTCGTGGACGAGCAGGTGGGGTGGGTGGTTCCTCCCGAAGATGACGATGCGCTGTGGCAGGCCGTGACCGAAGCGATGGCCGACCCCGCTGAACGAGCCCGGAGGGGGGCGGCCGCTCGGCACCGCGTCGTGGAGCGTGGCTACGACCTTGCGCGCCTCGTCAGCGACATGACCCGCATCCACCAGCCGGGATACGGTGGCGCCACTTCGGGGCTGACATGATCTTGAGCTTGCTCGCGTGCAGCGTCTTCGAGCCCACCTGGATCGACCAGACCCCCGCTTGCGCCGCCGCGCCCTACGACTGGTCCGACGATCTGGTCAGCTATGTAAAGTCCGGTCCCGGCGATGGCAGCTTCAGCCTGAATCCCCTCGGGTATGACCGCGAGTCCCTGGTCGGAGCCTACGACACCGCGAACGGGGAGTTCGCCTACTCGGTGGCCTACGGGGAAGGCTACTGGATGGAATCGGACGAGGTGAAGGACGGCCTGGGAACGGCGTGGCACAACGGGAATCTCGATGTGGAGTATGTCCAAACCACCCAGGACCGCCTGGGCACGAAGGAGTCCAAGGCCTGGCGCGTGCAGCGGGAAGGCTGTCATCAGGAGTGGTGGATATGGGATCCGGAAGCGGAAGATCCCGTCTACCAGGCTTTCGAAGGGGTATTTTCTGCCGATGGCTTCGCGTGGGAGGCCAACCTGGAAGACGGCACTTGGACCGGCAGTCTCGCCCCCGATTCCAGCCGTACCGTGGACCAGACGACCGATACGGATGAGAACCACTGGGTCTACGCGGCGGATGGAACGTCCACGCTGGCGTTCGATGTCTCGCAGAGCGGCTACACCTTCATCGGCGACGAGGAAGTGGCCTGGAACGGTGACTTTGTAAGGTCCTACAAGATCAAGAAGGATGGCGAGACCTATTGCAACGTGGACGAAGAGTTCGACTACGATGGCGATGGATTCGCCAGCTACGAGTGCGACGACGGGGATTATGAGTGCGAGTACGACGTCAAGGACAGCGGCTCGTGCGTGTTTGAGTGCGACAACGGGGACAAGGGCGCCTGCTGAGGGCGCGCTGCACCGCACGCGGTTAGCACCGGCCCGATGGGAATCCGCGACCGCCTGCGCCTCCTCGTTCGGCCGGGTGCGTCCGCGCCCGCCGCGCGCAGCGCTTCTGCGAGGCCGGAGATTGTGGTTCAGCGCGCTCCGCCCGCGCCCGTTTCCATTCCCCGTCGCGTGACCGCCGTTCCCGAGGGTGCCACGGTCGTGGAAGCTTCGTGGGTGGCCCTGGAGCCCTGGGCGAAGCGCTTGGGGCCGGTCGTGGTGGTCCCGTCGCGCAACGGCGACTCCCCCGCTAGCGCGGTGGCCGAGCGGCTTGCCGCCCTGGGCGCGGCCGACGTGTCCTGGCTTGCTGGCGAGGCGCCATGAACAGCATGACCGGCTTTGGCCGCGGCGAAGCCTCGAACGGTGGCAGCACCGTTGTGGTCGAAGTGAAGTCGGTGAACAACCGCTTTCGCGATGTGCTGCTCCGCGTTCCGCGTGAGTACAACGTGTTCGAGGCGCGGGTGAACACGCTGGTCAAGGATGCCGTGAGCCGCGGTCGCCTCGAGCTGACCGTGCGGCGTGCCTGCCTCGAGGGCGCCACTCGCGTGGTTGCAGATGCCAAGCTCGTGGACCAGTACCGATTTGCGATCAACGAGGTTGCCCACCGCTTTCAGCGAGATCCGAACGAGGTTCCGTTGGCCTTTGTGCTGGCGCAACCGGGGGTGCTCGTCATCGCCGACAACGACGGAGATGCTCTCGGCGAGTGGGACTTGGTGGAGCTTGCGGTCGGCTTGGCCCTTGCCGATCTCGGCACGATGCGGCTGGCTGAAGGCGCGTCGCTCGCACGCGATCTCGACCGCCACCTTACGGAGCTCCGTCGCAACTGCGCCGAAGTGGCACAGGCGATGGATGGTGTCGTACTTCGCCTTCAGGCCAGGCTCCAGGACCGGGTTACTCGCCTCCTTGCCGACCGCCTCGATGCCGGGCGGCTCGCCCAGGAAGCTGCGTTACTCGCTGATAAGGCTGATGTGAGCGAGGAGCTGGCGCGATTGGTTTCCCATGCGGACCAGTTTGCGGCTGCCCTGATCGCCGACGAGCCCGTCGGCCGGAAGTTGGAGTTCGTGCTTCAGGAAATGCATCGGGAAGTGAACACGCTCGGCAGCAAGTCCACGGAGCAAGGGGTCACCTCCCGCGTCGTGGAACTCAAGAGCGTGCTTGAGCGCATGCGCGAGCAGGTTGCGAATGTGGAGTGACCCGTGACGGGCGGTTTCGTGGGGCTGGGCAAGCGGTGGACTGCGCCTGACCTCGGCGCGCTCTTCGTCGTCAGCGGGCCGAGCGGTAGCGGCAAGACCACGCTGCTTCAGGCCGCTATTCAGGCGATTCCAGGCCTTGAGTTTAGCGTTTCCGTGGCCACTCGCCCCCCTCGCGCCGGGGAGCGCGATGGAGTCGACTACCACTTCGTATCCCCCGAACGCTTTCGCGAATGGCTGTCCGAAGGTGCACTTCTCGAGCATGCGGAAGTGTATGGCAACGCCTACGGCAGTCCGCGCGCCCCGGTCGAACGTGCGGTGCGGGAAGGCAGAAGCATCGTCCTGGACATCGACGTTCAGGGGGCACGGCAGGTACGCAGCACCTACCCCTCCGCGGTCTCCATCTTCATCCTGCCCCCCAATCTCGCCACGATCGAAGCGCGACTGCGCGCTCGCGGGCTCGACGACGAGGCGATCATCCGCCGTCGTATCCGTGAGGCCGACGAGCAGCTATCGGCGGCGGGGGAATACGACTACCTCATCCTGAACGACGACCTTGCTTCCGCCCACACTCAGTTCCAGGCCGTCTTCGTCGCCGAGCTCCACCGGCGGTCGCGGAGGGAAAGCTGGGTCCAGTCCTCGCGGACTTGATGTGGGCCCTTGACATCCCACGGGCTGGGGCAACAATGGAGGGTAGTGACTACGACGATCGAGGATGTGCTCCGCTTGGTGCAGAGCTACGCGCCGGGCGCCGATTCCCAGCTGATCACGGATGCGTACCTGTACGCGGCGTTTCATCACCGGGGGCAGGTTCGCAAGACCGGCGAAGACTACTTGGTCCATCCGCTGAATGTCGCGTACATCCTTGCTGAAATCGGCATGGATGTGGAGACCATTGCGGTAGGGTTGCTCCACGACACGATCGAGGACACGCAGGCCACCGGCGATGAGATCGGCGCCCGGTTTGGTCCGGCCGTGTCGGAGATGGTGGAAGGCGTCACCAAGCTAAGCAAGCTGGCCTACAAGGGCAAGCTTGAAGAACAGGCGGAGAACTTTCGTAAGTTGGTGCTGGCCTTCGGGAAGGATATCCGCGTCATCATCGTGAAGTGTGCGGATCGCCTTCACAACATGCGCACCCTGCAGTTTCAGCGGGAGGACAAGCAACGTCGCATCGCCCAGGAAACCCTCGACATCTACGCGCCCCTCACGCACCGTCTTGGCCTGGAGTTGATGAAGCGTGAGCTAGAGGACCTGTCCTTCCAGTACCTCCATCCGACTGAGTACGCGGAGCTGGAAGCAGCCATCCAAATCGACGAGGTTGAACGTGGGGCCTATGTCGAAGCGACCAAGGCTCTCATCGAAGAAACCCTTTCGACCCGTGGCATGCACGCCAGCGTGACCGGGCGCGTCAAGCA
>CAMBIK010000274.1 GCA_945867435.1 Klebsiella pneumoniae | reverse complement strand
CGAGCGAACGCGCCCCGACCTCTGTGCCCTTCACGAGCAGCGCGGCCGCCAAACCATCCACGCCGTCATGGGGGGTGATGTTACGACGACCCAAAAGCGCACGGCTGTGCCACTCCAGGCTGCGAAGCTCCTGAAAGGGATCGATCGAGGCGTGGCTGTCCGTGCCGATGCAAACCGGCCCCGACACTTTCCAGGCGGGGAAGAAGCCATCGCCCAGGTCCAGTTCTGTCGTCGGGCAGACGCACACGGTGGCCCCGGATCCGTTGAGCAAAGCCAGCTCGGAATCGTCTGGATGGGTCAGGTGAACTGCGGTGAAGCGTGCCCCCAGCAGCCCCGCATCCGCGAACACCTGGAGCGGACGCCGACCATATTCAGCGAGGCACTCCTCGATCTCCGCCGGCTGCTCGTCGACGTGGGCGTGCATCGGAAGGGAAGACCGGGCGAAGGCGCGTAGCCATGATTCGGGGCACGCACGGACGCTGTGCGGGGCGAGGCCCACCGCAACGCCCCGCGCCGCCAACCTTTCCACGGCCGCGAGCGCGTCATCCGGAGAGGCATCGATGAACCTTGCTTGCCTGGGGTTCGACGGCAGACCAAACCCGGCGCGGGCATAGGCCACCCGCAGCAAGACGATCCGGATTCCGACCTTGCGAGCCGCAGCCACGACGCGATGGGCCAACTCATCCGGGTCTGCGTACGGAGTTCCATCGGCTTGGTGGTGAAGGTAGTGGAATTCCCCCACCGTCGTGAAGCCAGCGCGCAGCATCTCCGCGAACGCAAGGGTCGCGACGGCCTCGATGCCTTCGGGGTCGAGGCGATTGGCGAGCGCGTACATGGCTTCCCGCCAAGTCCAGAAGGTGTCTTCGCCACTTCCGTGCTGAACCCAGCCGCGAAGCCCACGTTGGAAGGCGTGGCTGTGGGCGTTCACGAAGCCGGGCAGCAAGACACGTTGGGGCAACTCGAGGACATCCGCCCCATCGTGCGTTCGCGGGTTGCCAACCTCGAGGATCCGCCCCGTTCCATCGGTTGAAGTAAGCAAAACCGACACACCCTGCTGGAGAACCCCATCCACCAGCACCGCGTCGGGTTTGAGCCACTGCATCGCGCCGACGTATCTCGTGCACTGGCACCCACCACGCAAGCCGCCGAACCCGGCCCCTGTTCACCGCGCCCGCAACGCTCGGGGACCGCTAGGGGCAAGGGCCAGGTAGGCCTCCCAGGCCTTGGTGGTGCGCTCGCCTTCATCGCCAGCATCCTCGTAGAATCTTCCTTTTTCGTACAGTGCCAGGCCAAGCTGAGGCCCAAGGCTGGCGGCCCGGTCGAAGTGCTGCGCCGCGAGCGGCCGCGAACCCACGCGCTCCCAGTACTGCCCGATGAACACATGCGCCGCCGCATCGCTCATGGCCGTTTCACGAAGCCCCGCCACGCGCGAGGCGGCTTCGGGCTCGGGCAGCAGCGAGGCCGCGAGGGCATCGGCGCGAACGGCGAGTCGATGGATCATCAGATCGTCCGAGCCCGCCAATCCGAAGGCGGCTGTGGCCACCACCGCGGCCGCATTCGGGTGGTGCCCGCTCACGACGAGGAGCGCGTGAGCCCACGCACCTAACGGCGTTGAGACATCGACTGTCGCCGGGTCGGGAGCGCCGCCCTCCCCCGACCAGCCATGCACCAGCGCCACCAACACGCCCTGCATCGGTGGGTTCGCGCCCTTGGCCCGCTCCATCGCCTCGTTCACGCGGTCCAGGTCCAGATCCACCAAAACCAGATCGCGGCGAACCTCAAGATCGGCGCGGTACCAGTCCAAAAGCGACCCGAGCTTGCGGCTCGCGCCCACGAGATCGCCGGACTCGACATGCTCGTGGGCCAAAAGCATCAGGAGGTCACGATGAGTGCCATCCCGGGCCACCCCGATCTCCGCCGCCTGGACCGCATGCACGCGATCGCCGATCTCCATCCACGCCGCGGCTTCAACCCACGCGGCTTCCCCCTCCTGGCGAGGCGAAAGCCCCAAGGAGCGGTAGGTGCGGCGAAAAACCCCGGCGGCCGCGGCCCGTTCCTTGGCCGTACCCTCCCGAAGCCGCAGCTCCAGCAATCGAGCCGCCACGAGATTGGGTGCCTCGGCCACCAACCCCACCACTTCCGCACGCGCCTCCGCAAGCGCACCGAGCGTGAGGAGCACCTGGCCGCGGCCGAGACGGAAGCGCGGCTCGTCACCTGCGGTGATGGTGCCCAGATGCCCCATCGCCGAGGCAGAATCCCCGAGGGCCCCGTGAATGCGGGCCAGCAGCAGGCGTTCCTCGTCGTTCCCCGGCGGTTCCCGCCCGATCGCAGCCAGAGCCGAAGCCGGGTTCCGGAACGCCAACAACTGAGCGGCGCGCAGATAGGCGACCTGATGCGCGTCGACCCCGACAGGGTCGGCCAAGAAGGAATCAACCTGTTCCAGTAGCTCGTGATCGCCGTCGTACTCGGCCCATAAAACCATGCGCGCGCGGGCGAGCTCGGCGGCCTCTGCGGCTTGGTCACTGTGCTCTGCGAGTCGCGCTTCCGCTTCGACGAGCGCGGGGTAGTCCGACGACGCCAGGACCCTGGACAAGTCGATCCCCGCGCGGGCACCATCGAGCAGCCCCGAGGCACGGGCGATCAGGAGCGCCAGCAACCCCAGCACCACCACGAAGCCGACGACAAAAAAGGAGCCCAGCAGGAAGCGAAGCCCGCGGTGTCCCGAATAGGTGGGTGGGTCGCGTTCGGCCGCAGAGTCATCCAGCACCGGTTGCTCTCTGGGGACCGGGTGCTTTTCGATGACCTGGATCGGGGCTTCGTAACGGTGTGAAGGTTCCGGCACCGGAGAGGAGACCGCGGCCTCCACGAGGCCATCGCCGACGTTGAGGCGCATCACCTCCGAATCCTCGACGTCGTCGAGATCCGACACGAGCGGGTCCACCCCCATCGAGGCCTGCCATTCGCGCAAATTGAGGGTCTTGCTAGGTTCTCCACGGCGGCGGTGCATCGGTCCCGCGACTTCCCCCTCCCCGACGACCATCAGGATCTGGGTGTCGCCGGAAGTGGCCCCCGTGAGGTTCTGCAGCTGAATGGGAGGCGTGGACGCTTCGGGCAACGCAGATGTGGCAGTACGTTCCTCCTCTTCGGTGGCGGGCGAAACAGGCTGGCTCGCGGCGGGAGGAAGCGGAGCCGACTTGAACAGGGTCGGGAACGGTGCGGCCCCGGTGTCGGGGTCCAAAAGCAACTTGGCAGCGAGGTCGCTCAGGGCTTCGGTGTGGTCTGCATCCTCCGAGACCGACGTGAGTTCGAGGATGGCGGGCAGCGCCCGCTTGACCAGGAGATCCACCGGCTCGAGCGAGGTGTAGTTGCCCGCCAAGGCCCACCTGAGGTCGCGCACACGGAGATCCTGCGAGTTGGCCGCGCCGAGTCGGTCGAGCAGCAAGCTGGCGCGGGTGAGGCTGCCGGAGGCCATGAACTGTTCCGCCAACTGGAGGATGGCCGCAGAATTTCCGCTTCCTTCGACATCCCGCGCGGTCGCCTCGGGGCTCGGTGGCTCAGCGGAAGCCCGCGCGCGCAAAACCTCGACATCTTCACCCGCGGAACGAAGACCATCAAGGACCGAGCGGGCCCGGGACGGCCAACCGCGGTCGATGTAGACCCGCGCCAGGAGCCTCATCGCGCTGCGGTCGCTCGGGGCGGACCCGACAGCCTCCCGAGCGCAAGAAAGTGCCTTGTCAACCATACGAAGGTTCAGGAACGCCTCGCCTTCCGCCACCTTGGCCGGGACCGTGGGCGTGCCGACGGCGCTCCACGCGGCAATCAATCTGAGC
>CAMBIK010000273.1 GCA_945867435.1 Klebsiella pneumoniae | reverse complement strand
CCCCCTCGTCAGCGTGGCGGACCTCGATGGCGATGGAAACCCGGAGATCATCGCCGACGATCTGGTGCTGAACGGCGAAGATGGCAGCGTGGAGTTCAGCCTCAACGCGAGCGCGTCGAACCCCTACCGCATCGCGGCCGTGGCCGACGTGGACCTCGATGGCGACCAGGAGATCTTCATCGGCGGAAACGCCTACGACAGCGATGGGAGCTTGCTGTGGAGCAGCGGCGAAGTCGGCACCTATGGCTTCTGGCCGGTCATCCTCCAGGCCGACACCGACCCCGAGGCCGAGATCGCCTTCATCGGCAGGAACTATTCGCTGTGGGAAGATGATGGCACCGAGATCACCACCGTTTCCTACGGGAGCACGGCGCAGCCCGGCCCCCCTTGCGTCGCCGACTTCGACGGCGATGGGCAGAGCGAAATCGCCTGGCCCTCCTACCAAACGCTCGTGATGTACGAGATCGACGGCACGGCGCGGTGGTCGCAGCCGATCAACGACACCTCGGGCCTCGCCGGTTGCTCGGGTTGGGACGTTGATGGAAACGGAGCGTTGGAAGTTCTGTTTGCCGATCAGGACAGCTTCACGATCTTCGACGGCACGACCGGCGCCGTGAACTACGCAGACATGCAGCACACCAGCGGCACGGTGTTCGAATACCCGACCGTCGCGGACATGGATGCCGATGGCCACGCCGAAATCGCCTACGTCAGCAACTACGGGGCACCCTGGGGCGTCCTGAAGGTCATCGAGCACGACGGCGGGGGCTGGCCAGCGGCTGGGAGCACCTGGGCCGTTCACGACTTCGCGATCACGAACGTCAACGCAGATGGGAGCGTGCCGGCCACGCCAGACCCCTTTTGGACCAAGTACAACGTGTACCGGGCGCGCATCGCTGCCGATGACCCCTCCACGCCCGACCTCGTGGCCTCGATCACGGATGTGTGCCTTGAGAGCTGTGAATTCGGCCCGATCTCCATCGCTGTCCAGGTCGCGAACCAGGGCGGCTCGGATGTCGATGCCGGCGCGATCCTGTCCGTGTACGCGGAAGGGGGCGGCCTACCTCGTTTCGTGACCTCGATTCGCCTTCCCGCGATCGTGAGCGGCGAAAGGATCGAAGGCATCGAGATTGAGCTTCAGCCCGGCGATCTTGGCGTTTACGGCTTCAGCGTGACTGTGGACGATGATGGCAGCGAGGCAGGCCTGGCCCACGGCACGGTCAGCGAGTGCGACGAAGACAACAACTCCGACGCGTACTCCGACATCTTCTGCGAATAGGCGCCCGCCACATCAGCCGTCGAGCACATCCAACTGCACGCTTTTTTCGCCGAGAACTCCCTTCCCGTCGAAGGGGTCTGGCGGCGGAGTGATGGGCGCGGCGGAGCGCGGCAACGGCACACCCGTCGGCCAGCCAGCTTCGAGGATCGCCGCCGCGACGGCCTCGGCGAGGAAGCGAGTGGCCGCGGCAGAGGGGTGAAGTTCGTCCTGAAAGAGCGCCCTCGCGCCCAGACCGCTCTGCCGGTACACGGCCAGCGCATCCACCCTAGGCACCCCATGTGCGGCGGCCACGGCCGCCTGCACCTGCACATACGGCGACCACTCCTGGGCGGAGGAGAGGCCATCCCGCACCATGGGGGCGTTGGCCAACCCCAGCACGACGACACCCACGCCGCGCCTGCCGGCCTCGTCGAACATGGCTTCCAGGTTGGCGACATAGTCGGCGATGGGCACCCTCCGCACTCCGGTCGCTCCCGGGGTTGGCCATGCGATCTTGCGTGAGCTCGGCTTCCCCATCGCCTGATTCAGGCCTCGCCGAAGTTGTCGGAAGAACATGCTCTTCACCAGGATTCCCTCAGCGCGACCGATCGCCCCCCCGACCGCGGCCAAAAGATCCGCATCTCGGAACGCGTCGAGGTTGGAATCGCTCCACAGGTTGCCCACCACCAAGAGGGTCGGGCTCATGGACCACCCGACTTCGTCGAGCGTAGCCCGCGTCTGCAACGTCGAGTGGCCCGGCACAGCGATCGTCTCCACGCGGGCGGGCACTCCGCGGGCTGCCAAGCCGGCCTGAAGAACGTCGTGCAACGTTTGGCCATCCCGCAGGCCATCGCCAAAAATGCTGGAATCGCCGGTCGTGAGGACCAGCGGGGATCCCGGCGGCGCCGGCAGCGCGGGATGTCGATTTCCCTGCGACGTCAGCAGATAATTCGGCGGATGCCCGGGCTCCTCCGGGGGCTCCCCCAAGGTCCAGATCCGCGTGGGATGCGGGCGGAGCACGATGCCGCGTACCGGCGGGGAAGGGTCGGGGAAGCACCTGGCCACTCCTTCGGCGCCAAGCAGTAGCGTGAGTCCGACAGCGACCGCCAGCAGACGCCGCCGCAACCCAGTCATTCCACGCAGAGGTTTTCCTTCCACACATGCTCGTTGTTGTCTTCAAGACACTCGGTCACGATCGAATCCCCGGCGTTGTCCCCACCGTCTACCTTGCCGGTGAGACCGACGATCTTCTTGGCCCCCTTCTCCATCCGGTACTCGAACGAGACCAGCGCCTGTCCCGCCGGAACGGTGTCGGTCACGGTGGTCTCACCGACCGTAGACAGGCTGCCATCGTCCTTCTCGGCGATGAGTGTCACGACGAAGTCGGCAGTTACATCCTCGAAGCCGCGATTGGCCACGGAAACCCAGGCCACCATCACGCCGTCGCCGCACTCGTCGATGCACACGTCTTCAACGGTCACCGCCAAATCGGGTAGCGTGTAGCCATCCTTGCCCGCGTAGATGTCACCAGAACGGAAGTTGTTGTAAGTCTCCAGGTTTCGGGCTGGCTTTGCAGGGATGCTGCCGTCGTCGTTCACGTTGGTGATCGAATAGGCGTGCTGGTTCCAAACGCGGCGCGCGGACCGCCAGGAGCCGTCGGCATCGCCAAACACATAGAAGCCGCTGTGGCCGCCCGTGTTGGCGACGATGATCTCGGCCTGCCCGTCGGCATCCACATCCGCTATCGCGGGGTATTCCAGCCACGTCGCGTTGCTGTGCTGTTTGCTCTCGAGCTTCACGCTTCCGTCTGGGCCGGCGAACACCCAGAGGCGCGTTTCATCGGCGTAGACCGCCTCGGCGATGCCATCCCCCTCGAAGTCGAAGACTGCGCTGCCCGTGTTCCCGCTCGACGCATCCTGCGTGACCGCCTGCCACTTCACCGAACAGTCCTTCTCGAACACCGAATAGCGACTGCCGGCGGCCGCGGCGAACTCCGCCTCGCCATCGCCATCGAAGTCGGCGACAGTCGGGGGGCCGCCGTAGTACGCGGAATCGGCACCTGGGATTCGCGCGGTGCAAAGCACCGTTCCATCGTCGTCCTGAAGGCGGATCTTGCCGCCCGTGGTCACGACGATCTCGCCCCGGTCATCCGCATCGAAGTTGCCGACCGCCGGGTAGCCATCTTCCTGCCCATTCTGCCAGATGGCGGAGCCGGTGCGAGTGTACAGCGCGTTGCCGACGACCACCTCCTGCACGCCATCCCCATCGATGTCGTAGGCAAATGAGGTTGTGCCGACGTTGTTCCCGTTGACCCCGCCAATCCCCGCGCGCCCCTGCCCCAGCGTGGCCCCGGTGTTGCTCACGATGGCCGCGCCGCAAATCACCTCAGGGTTGCCATCCCCGTCGAGGTCGGCGATCGCCGGGTTGTCGCTTGTGCCGTACATCGAGGCACCCAGGTAGGCGCTTGTCCACATCTTTCGACCGGTATGGTCATAGGCAACGAGGGTCTTGCCATTGGTGGGAAAGACAATGTCGGTCCAACCGTCGTTGTCCAAATCGCCAAGGGCAACCCCGCC
>CAMBIK010000272.1 GCA_945867435.1 Klebsiella pneumoniae | reverse complement strand
CTTTGCGAGACTGCTTCCGTCAAGCCGGACCGACCCCCATGCTCCTTGCCTTTGCCCTCGCCTGCGCCTTCCATGTCGACCGAAGCGGGCTCGTGTCCGCGGAGGAAGGGACCGTCTGGCTTGGGGGGTATCAGGGGGGTCGGGTGTCGCTGCTGCTTGACTCCGAATCAGCGCCGATTCGCCACCTTGTCGGCTGTGTAATCGAGGTTACCGGTCTGGGCACCCCCGCGGGGATCGTGGTGTCGGACTGGCATGTGACGGACGCCGGAGATGGCTCCAGCGGATTTGTGGGCCTCTTGAAGGCCTATGGGGCGAGGCTCTTGTTGGACGACCGGAACACCAAGTCGACTCTCGTGATCGATGACGCCGCGGTTCCCCAGCTTCGGGCCGCCGCCGGTCACCCCGTCTTGGTGGTGGGAACAGTGGTGGGGCCCGGTCAGGTGCGCGTGATGGCGTGGCGACTCCTCGATGAGACAGCCTCCGCGCCGTGATACCCGCGCCGCCACCCGCAAGGTTCGATGACCCGTCGCCATGCTCTTCTGTCGGTCTCAGATAAGTCGGGGCTCATCGAGTTTGCCCGAGGCTTGTTGGCGGCCGGCTTCGAGATTCTCAGCACGGGCGGAACCGGCAAGGCCCTGGCCGCCGAGAACATTCCGTACACCCCTGTGGCCGCCCACACCGGTGCCCCCGAGATCATGGATGGCCGCGTTAAGACGCTTCACCCCACCATCCACGGCGGCATCCTCGGCCGTCGCGGACTGGACGACACGGTGGCCGCCGCGCAGGGGATCGCCTGGATCGACGTGGTCGCTGTGAACCTCTACCCCTTCGAAGCTACGGTCGCCCGCGGTGCCCCGCCCGACGACATCGTCGAGAACATCGACATCGGGGGGCCGGCCATGGTGCGCGCGGCGGCTAAAAACCACCGCTGGGTGCATGTTGTGGTCGACCCACGAGACTACACCGCGGTCTTGGCTGCGATTAACGAGGATGACCTTTCCTTTCGTAGGTCCCTCGCTGGCAAGGCCTTCCGTCACACCGCTTGCTACGACGCGATGATCGCGACCTGGTTCGGGACTCCCGCGGGTGAGCCGTTCCCGGAAGAAGGGGCGATTCCCCTGCGGCTCTCGCAGATGCTCCGCTACGGTGAAAATCCCCACCAAACCGCGGCGTTCTACGTCACCCCGCTGGAGGCGGGGCGGTCCCTGGGGCGTGCGCGGCAGCTTCAGGGCAAGGAGTTGTCCTACAATAACCTTGGTGATCTGGATGCCGCTGTGCGCATTGCCTTCGACCTTCCCGGTCCGGGCTGTGCCATCATCAAGCACGCCAACCCCTGCGGGGCCGCGGTGCACCCCGGCGGGATGGCGGTGGCCTACGCGCTGGCGCTTTCGGCCGACCCGGTCTCGGCGTATGGCGGAATCCTCGTATTCAATCGTTCACTTACGGCCGAAGATGCCGCCGCCGTCGTCGCCAGCAAGGTGTTCTTTGAGGTCATCGCCGCGCCGGGCTTCGATGCCGGCGCGGCCGAGGCCTTCGCCCGCCGCGTAAACCTGCGGGTGATGGAGCTTCCCGGCGATTGGGCTCAAGCGAAATCGCCGGGTCGGGACGCAAAGCGTGTGGCCGGCGGCTGGCTGCTTCAGGATTGGGATCTTGGGGAATGTGGGCCGTGGACACCCGCGCTCCGCGCCCCGGACGCGCTGGAGCTGGAGGCGCTTCGCTTCGCGTGGGCGGTGTGTACCAACGTGAAGTCCAACGCGATCGTGCTCGCAAGGGCGGAAGATGGGGGCTTTGTGCTCAACGGGGTCGGTGCGGGCCAGATGAGTCGGGTGGACAGCGTGCGGCTGGCGACCACCAAGGCCACGCGGCCTGTGGCGGGCAGCGTGCTCGCCTCCGACGCGTTCTTCCCCTTTTCGGACGGGGTGGAGCTTGCCGTCGCAGCGGGGGTGAGGGCATTTGTCCAGCCTGGAGGCTCGATTCGTGACGACGAGGTGATCGCTGCGGCCCGCAACGCCGACGCAGTGATGATGTTCACGGGGGTTCGGCATTTCCGGCACTGAGCCGGCCGGCTACGTTGCCCCGTGGCCGCGCCCGTGAACCTCTCGTGCCCGCGTTGTGGGCGTTCGGTCGATGTCCCCAACGCGCCTTCGGCATCGCTGCCCCTGTGCGACCGCTGCCGAGCGGTCCCGAGCTTCTCGGCCACCTTCGAGGTGCGCTCCTCCTCGGGGACCCTGGTGCTCGATGGCTCGGCGCTGGTTGATCGGCTCAAGGCGGGTCGCCTCACGGGTCGGGATTGGATTATCGCAGCCGGCAACCCACCAATTCTGGTGGCCGCCCACCCCCTGTTCGCACCGCTGTTCGCCACCGGTCAAATCGTGGTGGCTCCCGTCATCGCACTCGTGGCCGCCCCGGCCCCCCTGCCCCCGCCCACTCCGGTCGCCGTGGTGCCGAGGCGTCGCCGAGCGCCCCTGCCGTGGGCGCGCATCTTCGGCATCCCGCTTGTTCTCGGTGGGTTGGGGTATCTGGGGTTCCTCGCATGGGAAAGGCAGGACGATCTCGTATTGCTCGCGATCGAGGCCAGTGAAATGCTGCAGCCGCCCGTGTCGGGCGAAGTTCCTATTGCTGCGTCGGCGGAACCCGGCGCCGCTCAGGCGGACCCGCTCGCGGGCTTGGCCGCCCAGGTCGGCCCCGTGGACGAGCCGATCGCCTACCTGCACGCCCAGGCGCTGGGCGCGCTGGTTCGGGGCGGCCCCGCGGCTCACGCCGAGGCGGTGCAGTTCGCCCGTCGAGCGGTAGCGCGTTGCAGCAAGGACCCCGACGCGCTCGCGCTGTACGCGCTGCTGAGCAGCCAATCCGACGCGCCGGAAGGGAGCGGCATCCTCGCTGCCGAACAGGCGATCGCCCTGGGGCTCGGGGGCCCCGCCACGCAGATAGGCCGCGCCGCGCTCGCTCGCAGCAGCCGCGACCTTCCTGGTGCCATCGCGGCGGTCGGAGTGTGCTCCGCTCAAGGAAATGCCCTCTGTCAGTTGGTCGCCGTCGATGCGCTCACCGCCGATCCAACCCACGTCACCGACGCGATCACGGCACTCGACCGACTCGCCGCCGCCTGGCCTTCGCACCTGGGGCTGCCGCGTGCCGCTGCCCTGCTCGCGGCTGCCCAGGACCGGCTCGATGCCTCCTCCCGACTCCGGGCTTTGCCTGCGGGAGATCCCGAAGTGCCTACCGCGCTGGCCGCGCTCGCGCTCCGGGATGGGGATCTGAACACGGCCCTCGCCCTCGCCGCGGAGCTGGGGGTGCAAGGCCCGCCCGCCCTGCGCCTCGGGGCCTCCCGCGCTCTGCTGTCGAAGGGCGATGCCAAGAGCATGATCGGCCTGCTAGGCGATCTGCCGACGCCTCGAGGCGAGGGGCCCGCACCGGTCATCGCAGAGGCCCGCCTCCTCGCCGCCCAGGCGCGATGGCTTTTGGCGAGGGACCATCCCGAAGCCCTGCCGGCCGCAGCCGAGGCCGTCGCCGCCGTGGTGGAGATGGGTCGAAGAGATCCCGCCGTTGCCCAGGTGCGTGCGCTAGTGGCGAATGCCATGGACCAACCTACAGAGATTGCGCGAGCGTGGTCGTCCATGGATTTGACGAGGCGTGCCGGCCCCGAGCTCGCCAGGGCACTCAAGACCCAGGTTGCGTTGATGGAGGCGAGGAGCTCGCCGGTGTCGGACCTGTTGCCGGTGGCGGAGGCGGCGCGGACGGCCGACCCTTCCGACCCGTACACGCACGTCTGGGTGGTGCATGTTCACCTGGTCGGGCATCAGTACGGAAAGGCGATTCTGGCCTTGCGAACGGCCATT
>CAMBIK010000271.1 GCA_945867435.1 Klebsiella pneumoniae | reverse complement strand
ACGACGTTGAGCGACAGCCCCCGCCCGAACGCAGCGTAGGAGTCGCCTAAGGTCCATGCGAGCCGACCGGTTTGCCCCTGCAACCACAGCTTTTCCACCCCCACCCAGCCGTTCGGATGAGGCCCCATCAGGCCTTCGCCCCAGAGAACGCGTTCCGCTTCTCGGCGACCATCCAACTCATATTCGTTGGAGAAGAGCCAGACGGCATCGGCCTGCAAGCCCAGACTGAGCAAGGAGCTACCGCCGGAGATGTGCAGCCGCTGCACCAGCTCCTGGTAGTCGTACACCGGCTCATCGGGGAAATCGGCGAGGCGGTCGTCGCTAGAGTAGAAACGGAAGCGGACCTCTTCCAACCCCTGCGTGGACCCACCCTGGAGCGAACCGGGCTTCGGCACCTCCTCCTCGCCGGCTTCCGCACGGCCAGCCGAGGCAAGGCAGAGCAAGGTGAGGCCCTGGCAGATTCGCACGCTCTACTTCGCCAAAAGCGCGATCAGCTCATCCCGAAGCGCCACCTCATCCCCCGGGTTGTATCCAGCGTGCGTCGAGACGATCTTCCCATCCTTGCCGACGATGACGTTGTAGGGAAGGGTCTTGCTCGGGTTGAACTGCGACACGACGCGCGTGTCCGGGTCCTGGAGGATCGTGTAGGTGAGCCCCTTCGACTTCACCAGAGGCTTCACCGACGCCGACAGCTTGGAGTCATCCGCAGAGATACCAAGGATCACCAAGCCCTTCTGGCCAAGCTCAACGTGCAGCTTCTGCAGATGGGGCATCTCCACCTGGCAAGGGCCGCACCAGGTGGCCCAGAAGTTCACCAGCACGACCTTCCCGCGGAAGCTCGAGAGCGAGACCGACTGCCCATCGAGGTTGCGGAGCGTGAAGTCGGCGGCGCTTCCCGCAGCAGCCGCCGGGACCGCGGCTGCGTCTGGGGTAACCGCCACGAGTCCGGCGAAGGCGAGGCTAGCGATTAGGGCGATACGAAGCGTGCGCATAGGACTCCAATCGAGGCGATGTATACTCCCAACGCGCCAGCGACGAAAGGAGTTGCCACGGATTGCAACAAGCTCCTGACTCAACACGCGACCGCTTTCGCACCGCAACCCCCGCACCTTGATAACCGCGCGCCCATGCGCACTCGCATCCTGGTCGTCGACGACGAACCTTCCATCCGCACCGTTCTGAAGGCGCACCTCGCGCGCGACGGACACGAAGTAACGACGGCGGCCGATGGCGCTGAGGCGGTCGGTGCGCTCACTCAAGCCCCCTTCGACCTCGTGATCAGTGACCTGCGCATGCCTGGAATGAGCGGGTTGGAGCTGCTCGCGTGGTGTACGCGAGAACAGCCTGGCTTGCCCATCATCCTCATCACCGCCCACGGGACCGTGGATGCGGCGGTGGAAGCCCTGAAGCTCGGGGCGCAAGACTTCATCACCAAGCCCTTCGACCTCGATGAGCTGAAGCAGGCTGTAGACAAGGCGCTGCGCGTGGAGAAAGCACGGCGTCGAAACTGGCTTGAGGAAAGCCTGATCGACAAGGAGTCCGGTCGGTTCGACCTGATCGGCCGTACTCCCGCCATGCAGCGCGTGTATTCGCTGGTGGAGAAGGTCGCGGACTCGCCCACGACGGTCTTGCTGGTCGGTGAGAGCGGCACAGGAAAGGAGCTGGTCGCGCGCGCGTTGCACCAGTCCAGCGGGCGGCGGAACGGACCTTTCATCACGGTGAACTGTGGAGCCATCCCTGAGGCCCTCTTCGAAAGCGAGCTGTTCGGGCACGAGAAGGGCGCGTTCACGGGGGCGGCGTCGGCAAAGCCAGGTCGCTTTGAGCTAGCTGATGGCGGCACGCTCTTCCTCGATGAGATCGGCGAACTCGGCCGAGACCTTCAGGTCAAGCTGCTCCGAGTGCTTCAGGAGCGCGTCATAGACCGCGTCGGGGGTACCCGGCCCACCCGGGTGGATGTGCGCGTCGTCGCGGCCACCAACGTTGATCTTCAAGCAAAGGTGGCCACAGGCGGCTTCCGCGAAGACCTGTACTACCGCCTGGCCGTCGTGCCCATCCGCCTCCCTGCGCTCCGCGAACGCAAGGACGACATCCCGTTGCTGGTGCGCCACTTCGTCACCCGCTTCAACGAACGGCTCGGCAAGCAAGTCGTAGACGTCGACGATGCCGTGATGTCGCGCCTCGTAGATTGGCATTGGCCGGGCAACATCCGAGAGCTTGAGAACACGATCGAGCGCGGGGTGCTGCTGGCCGACGGCGATTCGCTCGCCAAGGATGCCTTGCCGGATGCGGCTCCCCCGGCACCCGATCGAATCGGGGGCGGCGCGCTGGTCGAGCCGGGCGGAATCGGACTCAAGGACTATGTGCGGGTACACACGGTGCGCTTGGAGCGCGACCTGATCCTTCGCTCCCTCGACGTGGAGAAGGGCAACGTGACCCGCACGGCACGTCGCTTGGATATTTCACGCAAGGCCTTGCAACTGAAAATGAAGGAATATGGCCTGCGGGACGAAGGCGGACCCGAGTAGGTGTTCACCACATCCCTTCAGATCTACTACGAGGATACCGACCTGTCAGGGTCGGTCTATCATGCAAACTACCTTCGCTATTTCGAACGGGCGCGCGAACACCTCTTAGGGCCCCCTGAGCTGGTGCGGCTCTGGAAAGACGAAGGAATTGGATTTGTTGTGTACAAGTGCGAGCTGTCTTTTCGGGAGCCGGCAGGACTTGGCGACATTTTGGAGATCCGAACGACTGTGAAACTGGAGAGCGATTATCGCGCCATCTTCAGCCAGTCGGTCTGGCGAGGCGGTGGGAAGCAGGCGATGGTCGAAGGCACCATCCAGTTGGTGTGTGTGGACCGCAGCGGTCGGCTCGTCGCGCTGCCCACGAGCGTGAGGGAGCGGATTTTGGCGGGCGGATCGGCCTAGCCGAGCGGCACCCAGCGCGGCGTTCCTGTCACGCCAAGCGGCCCGCACCGCGGATTTGTCAGCTTCCACCCAACCTGGCACGCCTCGTGCTTTCGCTCAAACCCGAGAATCCAATGTCCCTGCTCATGGTGGACCCTCGACGAAGGGGAGCCCCGCGAAGCCAACTGTTTGAACGATGAGTGTACGACGTTCACCGCCTTCTCCGGTGATGAAGTAGGCGAGATGACTGTGACCGCAGCATACGAGGTCGGAGACCCAGACACCGCATGTTGTTTCTACTGGGACTCAGCCAGCGGATCCATCACGACCAACGTGGACGATGAGGGCCACGCTGTGGGCGGCCAATCGCTCACTCTGGTCCTGGCGTCAGAACTCAGAACGTGACGTTTACGCCGACCTGATTGGCCGCAATGAAGGGCGTCACGACGAGATCGACCTGGGTGCGGGTCTTCAGATACCCCAGGACATCGTCGCGGTTGATGCCCAATTCCTCAAGCTTCGCCCTATTGTACCCATCAACCAACCCCGTTGCCTTTTCCTCAGTGTACCACTTGGGCACATATTCGCGGTGGGCTCGGGAGAACGCGGGAACGTAGAGAGCGCCAAGCAGCACGGTGGTGCCCACGCTGGTGAGGATCACTCCAGGAAGAAAGCCTGGACTCATGCCGTACTCCCGCTTTGCGGGAATCGTGAGCTCGTAGACGCCGAGCCCGATCGTAGCGAGACCGCCGCCAAGCAGGCCCAAAGAAACCGCTGTGGACACTTTCTTCCGCTTGGCGAGATCCTGGGGAAATAAATTAAACTGGTTTGACTTTAAAGACTTTGACGAAATTAAAGAAATTTTACAACGTTGTGGAAAGTACGCCAAAGAACAAAATTTAAGACTTACAATGCATCCAGGACAGTTTTGCATGCTT
>CAMBIK010000270.1 GCA_945867435.1 Klebsiella pneumoniae | reverse complement strand
CCGAACGCCTGCGCGCCTTGGGCTACTCCACCCATCAGATCACCGCCAACGTGGCCACCACCGAAATCTTCGGTCTGGACCGTGGCTTTGATGAGGTGGTGCGCATCTGGAAGGAAGTTCCGCCCCAGCACCGTAAGCTGCACGAGCTGATGGTGCTGGTCGGGAAGCCGCGCCTACGGAAGAAGGTTCTCTCGACCGATTGGATCCGCGGCAAGTTGTCGGAAGACATCGAGGCGGGCAAGGTTTGGTTGCAGGACACGGTGGATGACATCTTCGACCGGGCCCGGCGGATTCTGGCCCAAAATGACCAGCGAGGAATCCCAAGTTTCCTGTTCATCAACCTGATGGAGACCCACTTTCCCTACCATGTCTCCACCATCTTCGAGCCGCTCTCCCGCGGACTCGACGGGCTGACCGAGGTGATCGGGTTGTTCCACCTCGTGAACCAAACGTTCATGACTCGCGAAAAGCAGCCGATCGCGCCGGGTACCATGGGGAGGCTCAAGTCGCGGCAGCGGGTGGCGTGGGAGCGCATCGCCCCCAAGGTCGATGCCTTCGTGCGCGAGGTGCACGAGGGCGAAGACAGCCTCGTGGTCGTGGGGTCGGACCACGGGGAGTGTTTTGGGGAGATGGGCTGGTCCTACCACTTCAACAACGTGACCGATGCAGGGAACCGCGTGCCCCTGTTTTGGCTGGAGCCCGGCGCGACCGCCCCCCGAAGGGTGGACCGACCGGTCAGCGCCCGCGACGTGCACGGGGCCGTTCTGGATGCGGTGGGAACGCCCGTTGGGCCTTCCATCGTGAGGGATCCGGAGACCAGCTTGGCGGCGATGGAGAGCTGCTGGTACGACTCCCAGGGGCGCACCCTACGCAAGTACAAGTTCAATCAGTTGTGCTTCGTGGCGGGAAAATCCCGCTGGCTTCGCCGGAATGGGGCCTGGTATTCGGCCCCGCCCTCCACGTTAGCCGGCGAGCCGGAGTTTGTGCCCGTTTCGGCGGGGTTGAACCCTGTCGAGGAGATGTCGACCGACGCCGAGGAGCGAACCCGGCTGCGGCGTTTGGTGAGTGATTTCGAGTTGTTTTCGGGGCGGATTTCGTAGGGGGCGTGGGTGGCCCTCACAGCGCGATTCGCCAAACGCCGTTGTCGAACACCGTTACCCACGCGACCTCGCCGCTGGGGGCGATCGCGACCTGCGCTAACCAGGAGGTGCCATTCCAGCCCATCGGGGTATCGAATCGGTCCCAGCCCGTGCCGCCGTCGTCGGTGCGCCAGATCTCTCCGCTTTTGGCGAGGACAAGGCCAGTTTCCCCCACGAAGTCGGCGCCAAGCAGGAAGCCCGTGGGCCCGTCCGACACCCGTGCCCATGAAGCACCTTCGTCGGTCGAAGCCCACAATCCGTCGTCGGTCGCTGCCACCAGGCCCCCCGGTGCCTCCGTGATCCAGGCGACATTATCCACATCAGGGCCGACCGCGACCCAGGTGGTACCCGCATCCGTGGACCGGAACAGCCCCATCCCCGTTCCCGACTGGTGAGAAGCATCCCCCGCCTTGTAGGTTCCCATCACGACGACCTCGGCGTTGTCGGGCCAGAAGGCGAGGGTGTGGATCGAGATGTCGGCCGCGGGCAGGCCGGTGGAGCTATCCGCCCAGGTGGCTCCGCCATCCTTGCTTGCGTACACGCGGCCTTGGTCGTCGCCGAGCTGGTCGGAGCCCACGGAGCCGAGCAGCAGGTGGTCGGGGTTGGATGGGTCTATGGCAAAGCCGTGGAAGTGAAACTTCTGGAGGGACGTGGAGAAGGTAGCACCGCCATCCTTGCTTTCGAGCAAGGCATCGTCGGAGACGCCCCAGACATGTTGGGGGTCGAACGGGTCGAATACGACGTTCATCACATAGTGGAAGTAGTGGTCGATGGCGTGCCAGGAGCCGCCGCCATTCACCGAGCGGAAAAGCCCGCCACTGCAACGGCTACCCGCGAACAAGATGGCATCGCAAGAGGGGTGTGCCGTGACCACGGCCATCCCCGGGTCTTCGATGCCCGCATCAGCGACGGTCCAACTGGCGCCCCGGTCGGTGGAGCCGACCACGCCTTCGGCCCAACCGAGCAGCACCTGCCGGTCGGAATCCACGAACAGCGCGCTCGCGTGCAGCCAGTCGAACGGTGCCGCGGCGTAGGTCTCGCCGCCATCCTCAGAGGTGTACAGGGTGTCGCTGGATGCAGCCGCCACGAACTCTCCGGTCGGGTCGAAGGCCACCAGATGAACGTCGGGCCCGGCACCCCCCGTGACCCAGGTATCGCCTTCATCGAAGGACTCCGCGAGGCCGTCGCTGCCGCCCACCAGGATGTGCGCCGGTTCGGCGGGGTCCCGTTGTAGGGAGTGGCCCCCGACCGGAGCGCGGAATCGGGGGTCCCAGGATTCCCCCAGGTCGTCGGAGGTCCACAGCCCGCCGCCATCGGTGAACAGGAGCCGCCCCCCCTTCTCCGCCGGCGCAATTAGTCGCCACGCGTGAGTGTTCTGCGGGTCGCCAGTCATTTCCATATCCAGATTTGGCAACTTAGCGGCATCGACAAAGGTTTCGCCTTCGTCCTCGGAGCGCTTGAATTGCCCGTCGCTCATCACCACAAACACCGTTGCTGCATCCCAGGGGGCTGCGGCGATGGAATAAACGGCGGTCAATAAAGTGTCGGGCACCGGCTGGCCGAGCGTTCGCGTTTCCCAAGATTCACCAAGGTTGTAGCTTATATTAAGCGCACCCCCTGCCGAACGGTACACGATGTTTGGGTCGTCGGCGGAGACGCCCAGGTCGGCCACGGTGTGGGAAATCGACAGGATGAGGCGCGTCCAGGCCGCGTCTGTGCGGTCTCGGCGCCACACCCCGGTTGCGTGAGAGCTTACGAAGAGCGGATATCCGCCATCTGCGCTCGAAAACCCGTTGATGCCGGTCGCCGGGAGTCGGCCGCCCTCGGTCCACGAATCCGACGAAAGCCCATCCGCCTCGACAACGCCGCACGCCTCGGGCAAGGCGGAGTCACCAGCGGTATCACCGGTTTCATCCTTCGATGTACCCTCAGAAGGATCGCACGCGAACAGGAGCGAAAGCAGCATCGCGACAATCTACCCTTTGTTCGCGAGCGCCGCTCCTCGGACGCGTGACGCACAAATTTGACCGACCGATTTGCCAAGGTGTGTTATCCGCCGCCGCCCACAGGTCGCCCATGCCCCGCAAGTCCAAGTCCTCATCCTCCGCTTCGTCCTCGTTCGCCACCGGGGTGGATGCTTACCTGGACATGCTCGGCACGGTGCCCGATGGGGAAATCGCTGCGATGGCAGGGGTTAATGAGAGCGAAGTGGCCGGCGCACGCGAGGCCCGCGGGGTGCCCGCACACACGCCCCACCCGCTGATGCAGTACCTCGACCAATTTGGGAAAGTGTCCGACGACGCCATCGGGGTGCAAGCAGGGGTTTCTCGCGGAACGGTTGGAAATTTCCGACGTACCATGAGGCTTCCATCCTACCGCGGCCACCTCTCCGCACAGACCGGCGTCAAGCGGCCGAAGGCGGCCTCGCCCAAGGTTGAGGCGGTCGCTCCCGAGGCGGTGGCCGGGGGCACCCGGCTCGCGGCATTCACCCATTTGATTGGCGTGCTTCGGGACTCGGCGGTCGCCGAGCTGGCGGGAATGTCGGCCGAAAGCGTGCGACTCTACCGGGTGAAGCGCAATATTCCTGCTGGCAAGGCCCGCAACCTCGGGGAAACGGGGGCGGAAGTATCCGTTGCTGCGGCGTCCCCCGCGTCGGCGTCCGCCCCCGCCCCCCGCAAGCGCGGTCGTCCGTCGAACGCCTCCCGCGCTGCCGCC
>CAMBIK010000269.1 GCA_945867435.1 Klebsiella pneumoniae | reverse complement strand
TGCGCTGCCGCCGACGCCGTAGCTCGATGAAGAGTTGGTCCACCCGCTTGGTTTCGGGCGCGTAAACCAGCTCATGCATCACGCTCGAAACCGGCAAAGTGAGGTCGGTGGCGAACATCAGGTCGCTATGGGTAACGACGCCCACCATCCGGTCCACCCGCTTCCGATACACAGGGAGGCGAGAGAAACCGTGCTCCGCAGCGATGGCCACGGCCTCCGCGACCGTGGCGGTTTCCGGGACGGCGACCACCTCGATCAGCGGCACCATCGCATCCTGGACCAACTTCTCGCTGAAGCTGAACACCCGAAGGATCATCTCTCGCTCTTCGGAGTGGATGTCTCCAGTTGGCGAGTTGTCGAGCAGAAGCTGGATGTCTTCGCGCCGCACGCGCTGGTGGCCATCGCCATCCTTCACGCCGAACATGCGCGCCACGGCCAGCGTGATGCTCTCCGTGACCCACAAAATCGGGCGTAGCAACTTGGCCATCGCCAGGATCGGCACCACCAGACGAGGCGCAAGATGAGTGGCATTCTGGTGGAAGACCGTCTTCGGAACCAGCTCTGCGAAGATGATGGCGACCGGAGGGAAGCACAATGCGACCACCAGCGTCGGGTTCGCCGCCAATCTCCACGAATCTGGGAACTGCGGCAGCACGCGGGTCACGAGGTGCGTGAACACAGTGGCCGCCGCCACGCTGGATAGCGCTCCGCCCGCGAGACAGGTGCTGACCAACCGCGCCGGCCGTTCGAGGAGCGTGAGTACCCGGGCCGAGGCAGCATCGCCATCCGCTGCCTTAACCCTGAGGAGAAGCCGATCCGCGCCCATCAGGGCGATCTCCGTTCCCGAGAAGAAGCCCTGCGAAACAATGCAGAGCACGAGCACCAGAATCTCGAGTTCGACGCTCATTCGGGCACCTCGCCGGAGCGGCTGCCGAAGGCCACAGTCACCTCCGTGATCCGACGGCCCTCAAGCGCCGCCACCTCAAAGATGCGCCCCTCCCACTCGACTACATCTCCAAGCTCGGGAGCGCGGCCGAGACGGTGGAAAACAAAGCCCGCAAGGGTCACATATTCGCCCTCCGGCAGTTCCACGCCAAACCTCACGGCGAAATCATCCACGTCCATCCCGGCGTTGACGTTGAACACGCCCGGACGGAGCTCCACGGCATCCTTCTCGACCGCATCCGACTCGTCGTGCAGCGCTCCCACCAGCTCCGTGAGTAGGTCGTCGAGGGTCGCGAGACCGACGCAAGACCCATGTTCATCCACCACCAGCGCGAGGTGCACGTTCTTCTGGCGGAATTCCCGCAGAAGGTCCTGGGCTCGCTTGCTCGGAGGCACGAACATGGCGGGATGCAGCAGCTTCTGGAGCTGCCGGGCGTTCGGAGGCGGACCGAAGCGCAGGCGAATCAGATCCTTCATCAGCAAGATGCCGACAATATTTTCCGGCGAACCCAACCACATTGGCACACGACTGTAGCGAAGCTCGTTGATCTTCGCGAGGAGCTCGGGCCACGGCGTGGTGATCGACAACGAGAAAATGTCGGGGCGCGGGGTCATCACCCGCGAGACCGGCAGGTCCCCGAATTCGAAAACGTTGTGGATGATCTCCTGTTCCATCGGCTGGATCACGCCGACCTGCAAGCCTTGGTCGATGAGGGAGCGGAGCTGCACTTCCTGCAACGCGTCGCTCTCGGTTTCGCGACGAACGCCGAACAGGTGCAAGACGCCATCGGCGATCGAGGTGAGCACGAACCGGACCGGACTGACCAGCTCGTTCCAGAACTGGATGGGGCGCACGACCACGCGGGCAATCGGTCGAGCAAAGCGGATTCCCATGGTCTTCGGCATGATGTCGGCAAACAGGATGAGGATCGGCGCGACGACGACGATATTGATCCAGGGGAAGTCCGGCCAGGCCGTGACCGCGATCTGGGCCGAAGCGGAGGCCAACGCGATGTTCGCGGCCTCGCTCCCCATCAACAAGGCGGCCAACAGCCGGCGGGGTTGAGCGAGGAGGTGCCGGATCGCCTCCCCGATGCTCGGATCGTCCTTCAACGCTTCGCGATCCACCCGCTGCAGAGAGAAAAGCGCAGCTTCGCTCGTAGCGAAGAAGGCCGAAACGCACAGGAGCGCGGCGAGCATGCCGAGGGTGGCGATAGGCAAGCTCAGCGGGGAACCTCGGTGAAGTGGTCGAAGCGGGGCACCGGCCATGAGGCGTGCCCTAGCAGAACCAAGTCGGCAGATTGGGTGAAGGCGCCCACCCGAGTGACCCGAATCCCGTGCATCGTCGCCAAGGAGCATATCGCATCCACGGCTCCTGAAGCGGCAGCGAACCCCAACTCGTAGTCCTCTCCGAACGCTACGGCCTGGGCGATCGGGCGACCACCCGGCAGGCGCGCGGGATCCACCCAGGCCCCAACGCCCGATGCGCGGCAGACTCTGCCGAGGTCCCGAGCCAATCCATCGGACACATCGATCATCGCGTGAGCCAGGCCACGTTCGGCGAGCGCCGCCGCAAATCGGATGGGCGGGTCAGGACGACGAAGCCACGCCAGCGCCGCCGCACTCGGCACCTCGGCCAAAAACGCTTCGCCAGCGCGACCCAGCTCCCCGGTGACCCAGAGATCGTCCCCCGGCAAGGCCCCCTGACGGCGAACGGGGCGTGCGACTTCGCCGCCGACCGTGAGGGTCAGGACCCGAGGGCCGGGAGAGCGCGTGGTGTCACCCCCAACGAGCGCGAGTCCGAAGTGGGCCGCGGCCTCAGCAAAACCCACAAAGAAGTCACGAACCCAGCCGCGGTCGAGGGGTGCGGGAAGCGCCATCGCGAGCGTGGCCCAAGCCGGCTGAGCCCCCATCGCCCCGATGTCGGACACGTTCACGGCCACCAACTTCCAACCGACATCCGCGGCGGAGAGTCGATGGTCCCAATGCACTCCCTCCACCATGCTGTCGGTGGTGACGACCGTGCTCGCGCTCACCAGCGCAGCGTCGTCGCCGATGCCGAACCCACCGGGAGTCTGGCCGCCGACGTCGTGTGCTGTCGCAATCACCCAGGCCTCGTCCGGGTCTTCCTCCGTGGCCGACCTACGGCTCATCGGCGGCCGGGTACAACGGCGCCACCGCCCCGGACCGCACCGTGAGCAGAGTCCAGTCCCGACGAGCGGTACGCTCGGCGGTGAACCCGTGCAGACCGCCCACCGGATCTACCAGTTCAGTAGCCAGCAAGTTCGCGCTCACGTCAGCCCCTTCCGCGTTCAGTGCTTGAGCGGCCACCATGAGCGCGTCCCAGCCCACGGCCGCCACCACCGAGACATCCCCTTGCTTCAGTTCTAGCCACTGCTCGATGAAGGTCTGCACGGTAGCACGCCGGTCACCCACAAACAGCGCATCGGGGAAAACCGAATCCACCACATAATCCCCGCCCCTCCTCGGCCATTCGGGGCTGTTCCAGGCGTTGAGACCCACGAGTCCGAGCGGACGATCGTTACGATGCGGACGGAAGCTGCCCATCGGGAACTCTTGAAACGCCAACGCCGCAGCGAGGAGGGCGGCGTTGCGGTAGCCATCGGGCACGAAGATGGCATCGAAATCCACGAATGGACGGCGGGGGGCCGTGGGCCCATCCCCGCCATACCCCCGCCCTTGGGCCTGCGCGACACGCGTCTCGAAGTCCTTCGTGTCCAGCACCTTGCCGACGCCGCGGAAGTCGGTCGTCGTGACCTCGTAGTCGGTGGCAACGGCGATCCCGCCGCCCCGCGCCTGCACCAACGCCGTAAAGATCCGTGCGGCACCTTCGCCGAACGGGGTCTTGGGGTTCACGATGGCGAAGCGGCTCCAGCCGCGGCCCCCCATCAGGTCGTCGAGAAGTACACCGACCTGGTCGGAAACCGTAGGATAGGGGCGGAAAATC
>CAMBIK010000268.1 GCA_945867435.1 Klebsiella pneumoniae | reverse complement strand
TGATCACCTGGTACGCAGACACGGACTCCGACAGCTACGGCGACGCAAGCGTCAGCACCGCCTCCTGCGACGCGCCTGCGGGCTTCGTTTCCGACGCCACGGACTGCGACGACGGGGATGCCGACATCAGCCCCGGAGACCGCGAAGTGTGCAACGGGGAAGACGACGACTGCGATGGTTCGTCGGATGAAGCCGACGCCATCGACGTGACCGAGTGGTACGTCGACACCGACGGGGATGGCTTTGGAGATCCTGCAAGTTCGACCGACGCTTGCGATGCGCCCGCCGGAAGTGTCGCCGACTACGCCGATTGCGACGACGGAGATGCGGACATCAACCCCGGCGAAGACGAGCGGTGCAACGGCATAGACGACGACTGCGATGGGGCCACCGACGAGGCCGGGGCCATCGATGTCAGCGCCTGGTATGTGGACTCCGATGGCGATGGCTACGGCGAAAGCAGCGCGGCCACCGTCGGCTGCGATGCGCCCTCCGGCTACGTTTCCGACGCGACCGACTGCAACGACGCCGACGCCGCGATCAATCCGGGCGTGAGCGAAGAATGCAACGGGTTGGACGATGATTGCGATGGCACGGTCGACGACGGCACCTCGGTCGATGCGGACACCTGGTACGCCGACGACGACGGTGATGGCTACGGCGACCCGCTGGACACCGAGAGCGCCTGCACGCAACCTTCCGGCTACATCGCCGACGACGACGATTGCGACGACACGGAGAGCGCCGTTTCTCCTGCCGCGTCGGAGGTGTGCGACACCATCGACAACGACTGCGACGGCTCCGTAGACGAATCCGACGCCACCGACGCCACGGTTTGGTACATCGATGCCGACGGAGACGGCTCCGGCGATGCCTCCGTTAGCACAACGGCTTGCGATGCCCCCTCGGGGTATGTCGACAACGACGACGACTGCGACGACACGGACCCCTCCTCGGCGGCCTGTTCCTGCACGCTCACGGCCATGTCTGGACCCACATCGGTCGGCACCGTCGGCCCCACCTACGGCGCCTGGTTCGCCGACCCGCTGGAGACCCTCGGCTCCGGATATGTCTGGACCATGCAGAGCTATGGGGGATCCTCGATCACTCGCTATGCAAGCGAGGCCAACCTCACCAGCGGCACAGGCCCGACCACCACCACGCTCAGCTACCAATACGACGGCACGGGCGGCTTGGTTTACGACGGATACCTCTACTACAACCGGGCGGCGACCAACACCGTCGTGCAGGTGGATCTTTCGACGAACACGGTCACGGGCTCACTCACGCTGACGGGCGCGGGCTTCCGCAACACCTCCCACTACCAATGGGGCGGGTATTCCGACATTGACTTCGCAGCAGACGAGCAGGGCTTGTGGGTAATCTACGCGACCGCCGCCAACTCGGGCCGCATCGTGGTGAGCAAGGTGGACCCCTCCTCGTTCACGCTATCCGCCACCTACAACACCACATCCGCCGGAAAGACTGGCACGGGCAACGCTTTCATGATCTGCGGCGTGCTCTATGTGTCGAACAGCTACAGCTCGGGCACCGCACAGATCAACTACGCGTACGACACCGCGACAGGCACCTCCAGCAACCCCGGCATCAGCTTCCGGAACGCCTATGGGTACAACACCGAGTTGCAATACAACTCGAACAACAACCGCATTTACAGTTGGGACAGCTCCCGCCAAGTCTACTACGGCACGACCATCACCTACTGAACGGGCGTTGACCCGGGCAGCGCATCGATGTGCTGGGTGTAGCCGAAGAACGTGCCGAGGTCGAAGACGACGCTCCAGGGGGCATTTCCGTCCAGGCTGCGTTCCTCCATCAAACCGGCGGTCGACCAGGTGATCAGCAGGGCGTCTTCGCGCAGCCAAGCGACATCGCCGAGCACAAAATCGTAGCGGACCGGATCCGGCACATACTCCCAGGTCTCGGTCAGAGTCTGCGCCGCGAAGTCCAGGTCGTACACCACAACCCGGCTGCCGATATCAGGGTCGCGGTTGTCGTGGATGGCGAGGCGATCGCCCTGGAAGGCGAACTGGTGTTGGGCGTACGGTAGCTTGGCTTCGAGTACGGGGATGAAGGTCGGCTTCGGGCCCCCGATCTGGCTGACCGGCTTCCATGTGGCGGGGTCGAGCTCCACCAGGGTGCTGAGCGCACGTGCGCCGACCCACACCGTAGAACGCTCCTCGTTCCACTGGAGCGCATTGGCGTGGCTCCACGAGGGGGGTGCAGCGATCTCCCCGTCGGGCGTGAACGTGTCCCAGAAAGACCAGAGGCGGGTCTCGGTGCCATCGGTTTCGAGCGCGAAGAGGGTGTCCCCGACGTAGGGAACTTCCTGGACGATCCGTGTTTCAGGGCCGAGGAAGAGCAACCGGCCGTCGTCTAGTTCCAGCACGTCGTGGGTCATGCCCTCGCCGTTGTTCCCAAACGGCTCCAAGTCGACCAGCAGGTTGCCATCCCAGTCCACGGAGCCGAGCCAGCTGTCGAGGATCGTGTCTTCCGAGGGCATCCCGACGAGCCAGATTCCGCGCCCATCTTTCCGAAGCGCCGCACGCGAGAGAAATTGGGCGCCGCGCTGCCAGTACCAGACCGGCTGCCCGTTCGGGGCCAGAATCGCCACGGTCTGCAACTCGATGCTGGCGAGCTCGACGATCGCGTAGCCGGTCCACGTTGCCGTTCCGACGGAGGTCATCTGGCTAAGTTCGGTCGGACCGGACTCGGTGGTGAACGACGTGCTGTCGAGCACCGTGCCTTCCTCGTCGACCAACCTTGCGGTGAAGGTGTGGGAGGGCCACACGCCGAGGATGGGAACGCCTGTGCCGCTCGGCCCCTCCTGCCAGTCCGTGACCAGCACGGGAACTTCTCCGTCATCGATCTCCACCCTGGTCCGCCCGAGAGCGCCCGAGGTCCAATCCGCGGTGAAGTAGGTGACGACGTTTTCGCTCACGGTGAGGGTGAGATCCCCCGTGGCATCAGAAGCGCCTTCAACTGCGGGCTTTTCGCATCCGCTGAGCAGTGCGATCATGGTGGCGAGAGCGTGCATGCGTGCTCATCTTGTATGCCCGATGCCCCCCCCTCGCTATCCCGATTTCGTGGTACGGTTGCGCCGGGCCCGGTCTCGAAGGAGCTTCCAAAATGATCTCATTCTTATCGGTGCTTGCCCTTGCCCCCCCGGCCCACGCTTTTTGCGGCACCTATGTGGCGACAGGCGAAGCGAGCGTTCACAACCGCGCCAGTCAGGTCGTCGTGGCCACGGATGGCACCCGCACCGTGCTCACCCTCGCCAACGACTACGATGGAGATGCATCCAGCTTCGGCCTGATTATTCCAGTACCTGGCAGCGTGAACGCAGCAGACATCACGGTCACGGATCGGATCGCGCTCGACATCCTCGACGTGTACACCGCCCCCCGCATGGTGGCCTACTCTTGCGACGATGTGCTGTGGATCCCCGGGGATTCGGGCGAGTGGGAGGATGTCGGTCCGGGGGGCTCGTCGGGGTGCATGGGCAGCTCCTCCAGTCCGGCGTTCACACAAACCTCTGATAGCGGCAGCGCCGGGCACGCCGTGGGCGGGCTGGGTTCCGGATCTTTCGCCGGGGGCACCACCAGCGAGCACTTCACCGTGGGAGAGTACGAACTGGACCTGATCGACGCCGTTGGAGCGAACGGACTGGACACTTGGTTGGACGCGAACGGCTTTGTACTGCCGCTGGGGGCAGATTCCGTGCTCGCAGAGGCCGTGACAGCGGGCGCGCAGTTCCTGGTGGCCCGGGTGGCCCCCGAAGCGGTCTCCGAGTCGCGACCCTGGCTTTCGCCCATCCAGATTCGCTACGATGGCGCCGACATGGTGCTGCCCATCCGCCTCGGCGCGACCGCCTCCGAAGGGGAGCAGGACATCGTGGTGTTCGGCATCGCTCCGATGGC
>CAMBIK010000267.1 GCA_945867435.1 Klebsiella pneumoniae | reverse complement strand
CCGCGGTCCGCCCCTGTTTTGAGACCTTGATCGCGGCGCACCCCTCGGTCTACGGAGAGGTGGTGGTCCGCTTCACCGTGCCCCCCTCCGGCGCGGTGGAAGGGGCCGCTGCCGACTTCTCAACCCTCGGCGATGCCGCCGCCGACGCCTGCATCGCCGCCGCCGTGAAGGCCGTCCCGTTCCAGCGCCGCGACATGCCGATCACGGTGCTGTACCCGTTCTTGCTGCTGACGGAGCGCACCCCGCCCGAAGTCGCCCGGGCCCTGAAGTCCCGCTACGGCCTGCTCAGCGAGGCCGAAACCGCAGTGGAAGGCGACCCGCGGGTTCCGGCTCCCCCTGGCGTCATCGTGCTGTGGTAACGCACGTTCAGTCTACGAAACTCTCCAGGTTCTTGCGGCGCCGCGAGGTGCGCAGCTTCCGAAGCGCCTTGATTTCGATCTGACGAATGCGTTCGCGGGTGAGGCAGAACTGGCCGCCGATCTCTTCCAGGCTGTAGCTCATCGGTTCGCCGATTCCATACCGCATGCGAACCACCTTCTCCTCCCGAGGCGAAAGTGAGGCAAGCACCTCTTCAATCTCGTAGCGGAGCGCGGATTCCTCCAGGGCCGTAGAGGGGAGCTGAGCGTGCGGGTTCTCCACAAAGTCGCCCACCGAAGCCTCGCTATCTTCGCTCACCGGCGCGTCCAGCGAGAGGGGCTCGCGAGTGAGCCGCATCAGCCCCTCAAGCCGGTCCACATCCACTTCCAACCGTACGGCGATCTCGTCGAGCGTGGCTTCCACGCCCCGAGACTGGAAGATCTCCTTCTGGAGTTGGTGGACCTTGTTGACGATCTCCAGCTTGTAAATCGGGATCCGGATGGTGCGGCACTGACTTTCCACCGCGCGGATGATGCTCTGCCGAATCCACCACGAGGCGTAGGTGGAGAACTTGAAGCCGCGGGTGTGGTCGAACTTCTCCGTGGCTTTCATCAGGCCGATGTTGCCTTCCTGGATGAGGTCGCTCAACGGGATGCCGCGGTAGGTGTACTGCTTGGCGATGCTCACCACGAGCCGCAAGTTTGCATTCACCAGCTCCGCACGCGCCAGTTGGCTGTCGGGACCCCCCGAGTCGATGCGTCGGGCAACTTCGACCTCGTCGTCGCGGGTGAGCAGCGGAATCTGCCCCATCCGCTTCAAGTACTTGTTCAGCAGCGGGTTGCCATCGCTGGAAGGGGCCGAACGAGACGAGGGTGATGCGAAGCCCATGAGCGTTCCTCCGGTAGGGGGTCCGCAAGAAGATTTAGCAAAAGCCATGCCAGATGCCCTCCGCGTGCAGTTCGCATATCGAACCCCACGAATCTCTGCTTCGGTCCCGAAGGGGCCCGACTTGAAGAAAGAGTTGCAGTTCGTCAATCGAAACGATGTCAAAAAAATCGGACGTACCGTGATTTAGAGCAATGCCGGTCACTCAGGCGATCTCTAAGTGAGTCGGTCAGCAATTAACCTTCAGCATCCAATGGAAGGCGCCGAGCATCTGCTTGACCTCGGTACACATCAAGCGTGAGTCTGACTTGGCCAACTGATGATGGCTAAAGCTATTCGCTGGCCCTAAGTGACCCGCATTGGACCTAAGGGTGCAGGTCTTCGGCCGCCTCGCTGAGCGCGACAAACGGGTCTGCCCGGCCGCGCACGATGCTGCGGATCCGATCGATGAAAACCGCAAGGTTGCCATCACAGGACCGGAGGATGGCGTTGAAATCTCCCTCCCCGCTGTTGTAGGTGTGGAACTGCGAAAGCCGGGGGTTGTTCCATGCGGAAGAACGAACCCGGCGCAGCCAGCCTTCGGTACGCCGCAGGTCGGCCGCGGCCACGCGCGCCTCCAAGGATGCGTACAGGTCTGCCTTGACCACCCTTTTTTCTTCCTCGCTCCTCAGCGGGTCTCGAAAAAGCGCGTCGAGATCGTCGTGAAGCTGGGCCAGCACGGACGAAAATACACGCGCGTCGTGGTCTGCATCGCGAGCGGCCCCCACCTCGGCGCTGCCGACCCCGAATTTCTGAACCAGGTAGGCTTCCCCTGCCGCATCGCCCACGACGCTGGCAAAGCTCTCGTTAAATCCTACCGAGCCCGGAATCCACAGCGTGGCGTGCGCCAGTTCGTGTGAGACAGTCTCCGCGATCCGCGCTTCCTCCCAACGCAACATCGACGGGAGCACGGGATCCCGAAACCAACCGAGCGTGCTGTAGGCCCCCACTTCGCGTACGTACACCTCATCCCCGCCGCGCTCCAGCCTGTCTCGCCACGCTCTCACGTCGCCATCGGTGAAGAAGCCCAGATAGGGCACTCTTCCGACGATCGGAAACCACCATGTTCGCGGCTGCAAAGAGAGCTCGGAGCAGGCCGTGAGGTTCCACATGGTTCGGTCCCATGTGCGGGCGTAGGTGCCGTAGTTGTGGGTGGCGGACAGCCCGAGAGTGGCGCCGAAGGTCTTCACCTCCTCGAAAATTCGGAGGCGCTGCTCCTCCCCTGCCGAGAGCGTGCCCAGTGCCATCACGCGCTCGATCGGCTCCCGTTTGGCCAGCAGCTCCAGCTGATACCCGGCACTCAAAAGCACATACCGCACGCCGCAGCCAGAGAGGAATACCGCCGAAAGCAACGCCAGCATGAGGTTCCACGCAGTTCCGTGTCGCTGGCTCATTGCGAAAAGCGACAAAGGTGATACTCTTTACACGTCAAGATGGAACTCCTCCAACAACGACTCCTGTGGAACGTGCTACCGACCGGTGTCGTCTTGGCCATCCTGTATCTCGCGATCTGGGGAGAAAAGGGGTTGGTCACTCAAAATCAACTTACAGCGAACCTGCTGAAGACCGAAGGGCACCTGGATGTAACGCAAACGGCGAACGCCGGGTTGGAACGCGAAATTGCTCGCCTTCGGGATGACCCCAGCGCCCAAGCGCGGGCGGTTGCGGAAGAGCTGCTTTTGGTGCCCGCGCACAGCGCGGTGTACCGCTTCGCCGAGGGAACACCTTAGCGGTTAGCTCAAAGCATGCCCGATGCGTTCTCGTTCACCTTGGATAATGTCGCGGTCACCGTGGTGGCGGAACCCAAAAGCTCGGCGTTGGCGGTCCTCGATGAACAGCTCGGGGTGATGGGCGTGCGCCCCGGCTGCGCTCCACAAGGCCTCTGTGGCTGCTGCACCGTGCTGGTCGACGGCAAGCCGCGCCTCACCTGCACGCTTCCGATCAAAGCCCTCGCGGGGAAGGTCGTCACGACGCTCGCCTCCGTGCCAGCAGAGACAAAGGCCAGAATAGCCTCCGCTTTCGCAGCCGCTCACGCCGCGCAGTGTGGCTACTGCACGCCCGCCATCGTGCTGAGCGCCACGACGCTGCTGGACCAAGTGCAACCGCTGACCGAAGAAGGGATCGAGCGAGCCCTCGCGCTGCACACCTGCCGGTGTACCGGATATGCCGCCATCAAGGCAGCGATTGGCGTCGCGGTGACTTCCAGCTCGCTGCCGTCGGCTCCCGCCCCGGCCGCAGAGGTGATTCTGGGCCTCCGCCCCTTCGTGGCCGACCTGGAGCGGCCTGGGCTTCGCCACGGGGCCGTGGCGTTTGCCGGGGCTGCATCCGGCGTGATCCGGGCGGTCGTCGTAACGGATGCGGAGGCGATGCCGGGCGAGGTGCGGGTCCTGGTGCTCAAGCGGGCCGGCGAGGTCGAGCATGCCGGCGAGATCGTCGCCGCGGTCTCCGCGAATTCAAGAGCTGAAGCACGGGCGGCGGCGGCGGCGGTGCGCGTGGAGATCGAGCCCGGGCCGCTCCGCACGCCGACCCCGTTGGCACGCGCCGTGCGCCGCGAAGGGAATACCGAGGGCGCGCTGGCAGCAGCCGCCCACCGAGCGGCGCTGACGTTGCGGTTCGCACCGACCGATGCGGTTCCCCTGGAGCCCGAAGCCGCTCTTGCCGTCCCCGACGGTGCCGGCGGCGTGACCGTGTAC
>CAMBIK010000266.1 GCA_945867435.1 Klebsiella pneumoniae | reverse complement strand
GTCTACTTCCCATCCGTGACCCGCTCACACTTGAGCTCGAAATCGACCTTGGCACGCTCCTCAAACGAGTTCACGCCACCGCCCCGATCGCTGACGATCGCGCGCACGGTACAGGCCTTGCCCAGCTCGGCAGCGAAGGCGTAGTTGCTCCGCACATTGATCTCGTAGTCTTTGGCGTAGGTAAAAACTCCCCCGCCTGTAGGACGAATCTTGAGATCAACAGAAAGGTTGTGGTTCCCGGGCGGCAGCGCTCCGTCGTGAATCTTGAACTCGCGAGCCGCATCCAGGCTTCCCGCGGGGTCGGACTTGCTGAACTTCGACTGGCCATCCAGCAGGTACTGGAGGGATTCCAGGCGAAAGGCGGAGGAGAGCCTGTTGACGTGCCAGATCGCTGCGCGAGCGCCCGACGAGCTGCCTTCGATCACGATCTCCTTCAGCAACTGCAACGTTGCCTTGCTACGGAAAACGCGTTCCTTAAGAGCATCAACCTGCTGTTCGACTGAGAGCAGCTCCCGATTGAAGTCGGCAGAGGCGTCGGTGGCCCCGGCGGATGCATCTTTCTTGGGTGCCGCAGGTTCATCAGCTGCCAAGGCAGGAAAGGAAGCGAACCCCAGGAGGAGCGACCCCAGCACAGAGAGGCGGACGGACCAACGAGTGGGCGACATGCGGGGACTCCAAGAGGCTGCGATGCGTCCTAACTCGGATTCAGTCCGAGCCGCCATCTCCGGCCTCTGCCAGATTTCCAGTAACCCCCGCGAGGACCCGAACGAGTTGGTCGTGGGCCGCACGGGCTCGGGCGGTGGACCCGTCGAGATCGTTGAAGAAAAAGGAGAACGCATAGTCCGTGCCGTCGGCTGCAGCAACGTAGCCAGCTAGACAAAATACTCCAGATAGAGAGCCTGTTTTGGCCCGGACACGGCCCTCCATTCCGTCGTCCTTGAACCGCGACCACAGGGTGCCGTCGCGACCACCGACCGCGAGCGTGGTCAGGAACTCGGGCCCGACATCGACGTTGCTGTACATGTCAACCAGGACGAGATCCATTGCGCCGGGTGAGACGACCGATTCACGAGAAAGTCCTGATCCATTCACGAATTTGTAACGATCGGCAGCCACCCCGAGGGAAGCCATGTACTCCGACAAAATCTTAACGCCGCCTTCAGTCGTTCCTGGCAAGCCCGCCCGTTCCGCCCCCACCGCACGCAAGACTTGTTCCGCGATGAAGTTGTTGGACTGCTTGTTCATGTCCGCGAGGATTTCGGTGAGCCGCTCGGACTCGACCTTCAACAATAGCTTCGCCTCCGATGGGGCCGCCCCTGCCCGGTGCCGGCCCTTGACCTTGATCCCCGCGCTCAGGGCGAGGTCGCGAAAAACGGAGATGTAGTTGCCCGCGGGATCGGCGAGCGTGCGAAACACGCTATCGACCGCGTGGCCGACAGGCATGTTGCCGGTGAGCGTATAAGTGGCGACCTTATTCGTTTTCTCGTCGATGGTGCGATCTACCTTCACCCAGTACTTGGACTGAGCGCGTCCCGTGGTCATCTGATTGTCGAGCACAAGGACGTCACTTGGCGTGTCGAAGGAGGCCACCACGGCATCTCCCATCTCAGCACCCGGGCGAAGCACGATGGTGGCGATGTTGTAGTTGACAGACAGCGCGCCGAGTGCCGAGTAATATGTAGGCCCATCCTCGAGATCCTGAGCTTTCTCCCACCCTGGAATCCAGACCCCCGTTCCCGCCATGTAGCTGTCGTCGAACACCACGTCGCCACCGACCTCAGTCACTCCACGCGCCTTGATATCCTCGATCATTCTCCACATTCTCTCCACAACCATCGTGGGATCGCCTTGACCGACGACGTAGAGATTGCCGTCGAGCACGCCATCTGCAGCGACCGCACCATCGTATTTGATCCATGTTGGGAACCGGTAGGAGGCACCAAGCTCCCGCAGGGCTACGGCACTGGTCACGAGCTTCATCGTGCTCGCCGGCTTCAGAACGCGGTCATCGCCAAAGCGGAAAACCGACTCCCCCGTACGCGCCTTCACGACATCGAGCGAAACGACGGAACGCGAAAAGACCGGCAATGACGAAAGCTGAGCAAGAGCAGGCTGTAAATCGACGGCGGGCGTGGTCGCAGCGGGAGCGGCCCCCTGCGCAGCAGGCATGGGCGGCACCTGTTCCGGCGTGGCGGCGACATCCTGGGCGCGAGAAGGCGTGGACAGCAGCAGCGAGAGAAGCAGGATGTGATGGCGCATGGGGTGCCCGGGACTGGGTTCATCGGGTGAGACACCGATGGCGGAGGAGACGCTTCCGCTATTGTCACGCAGCATGCATGTATGAGCAAGAGCTTCAACAAAAAAAGCTAGATGGATATTAAAGCTTGTGATGCGATCGAGTCATGCTTGCACGATGTCAAGACTTATGCTTTGGTCCTGAGCCCGTTACAATCCCCGAATGCTGCTCCTGCTTGCATCCGCTTCCTTCGCCACGCCGGTCGAACGTCCTGAACTTCCCTTCAAGTCCGTCGCGGGAGAGGACGGCGCTCAAACGCTGTACTTCAACCCGGCCCTTCTCAACTTCGACCGGGACCCCGTGTGGGCAGCGTACTACGACACGGCGGACATCACCCAGGGTACAGGCAACGCCTTGACCTTCGCAACAAGTGGCGCGGGACTCGGCGCGGGAATCAGCTACCGCGAGTTGGACCCGACGTCGGCGTGGTGGACCCTGACCAGTGGCGTCTCGCTGGAGGTCACGGACTCGATGGCGGTGGGCTCTGCCGTGCACTGGCAGCTCCCTGAGGGTGGAAGCGACAACTTCGTCAGTTGGGATCTTGGCGTGGGTTGGCGGCCCACCTCGTGGCTCGGAATGGGCGGCGCCGTACTCAATCTGGGTTCACCCGCACCCGACCTCGGCGTCGTCACTCGATACGCGGCAGGATTTGCGCTGCGCCCGTCTGGCGACACGGTCACGCTGGGAGTGGACTACCGGGCGGATGCGCCGATTTCGGGCAGCCTGGTTTCCTCGGTCGAGGCCTCGCTCCGCCTCCGGGCCGCGCGCGGCATCTGGGTCCGAGCCTGGGCCGACAGGGGGCTGGCGACCGAGGCCGACATCGGCTTTGGCGGCTCCTTGGAGATGCGCTTCGCCGACATCGGCGTCGGCGTCACGGGGCGCGGGGACAGCGGCGGATCGGCCGGCGGGGGCGGCTACCTGACGAGCGTGCGCGGCACGGACCAGCTCTTTCTTCCCGGCCGCCAAATCGCCGATATGAGTCTTGAAGGTTCGTACCCCTATCAGCCGATGGGCAGCCTGTTCTCCGAACCCGAGGAGAGCTACTTTTCTCTGCTCCGCCGGCTGAACGAGGCGACAAAGGACGGGCGTATCAAGGGTCTTCTCCTTCGAATCGACGGGCTCGAGCTCTCGATGGCTCAGGTCGAGGAACTCCGAGGACTAGTGAAAGCAGTCCGAGGCAGCGGCAAACCGGTCGTCGCGTGGTTGGGGGGAAGCACCAGCAACGGTGCCTACCTGCTCGCCTCCGCGTGCGACAAGGTCTACCTGCATCCGGCAGGCACCCTGGACCTTGTCGGCATCTCCGCGGAAGTCCAGTACTTCAAGGGTGCGTTGGATCTTATCGGCGTTGGTGCCCAATACGCGCAACGTTCGGAGTACAAGTCGGGACCCGAGCCGTTCACACGTTCCAGCTCCAGCGACAGCGCACACGAGCAACTTGAGGCGCTCGTAGATGACCTTTACGCCACGTTAGTGGCGGGCATCGCGGAGGGGAGAGGGCTGTCCACGGATGTGCTGATGGCGCTCGTGGACGCGGGACCCTACAGCGCAGCCGAAGCGCTCGAGAAGGGCCTTGTGGACGGGCTGTTGTACCCGGGGCAGCTCCCCGACCGCGTGGAAGGCGTATTCCCCGAGGACTACCATCTTGCCGACCGGTACGGCTTGGATGTGGACGAGAGCGGGTGGCA
>CAMBIK010000265.1 GCA_945867435.1 Klebsiella pneumoniae | reverse complement strand
GGCTTCGAGGATCACCTCGTCCCCGGGCTCGGTCAGGCACCGGATGGCGATCTGGTTGGCCATCGTGCCGCTCGGAACGAAGAGCCCGACTTCCTTCCCCAGCAGCTCGGCCACCCGCTGCTCCAGCCGGTTCACCGTTGGGTCCTCCCCGAAAACGTCGTCCCCGACTTCGGCATCAGCCATGGCGCGGCGCATGCCCGGGGTGGGGCGAGTGAGCGTATCCGAGCGAAGATCAACCGACATGGCGCACCAGAGGGGGGAGGTAGTCTGCGGGGGGGGTCAGGCCGCGAAGGACGAGAAGAGTGGCGCCGATGTTGGCGATGCTCGCGTCCGCGATGCTCGCGTCCGCGATGCTCGCGTCCGCGATGCTCGCGCCCGGCAGGTCGGCCAGCGTCCATTCGCCCAGCGGGTCGACCAGCACGAAGGGGACTGGGTTGAGCGAGTGACTGGTTCGCGGCTTCGGCACCCCGTTGAGCAGCAAAGGCCGCGCCGCCTTGTCCAGCTCAAACATCTCGTCGGCATTGCCATGGTCGGCGGTGATCAGGAGGATGGTGCCCGTTTCGCGGCATGCGGCCTCGAGGAGCCCGACACATGTATCAACACATCCGACGGCTTCCACGGTGGCGGCAAGGTTGCCCGTGTGGCCCACCATGTCCCCATTCGCAAGGTTCAAGCGAATATGATCGGTGGACCGCGCCCGAATGGCCGCCACAGCCTGGTCTGTCACGCCACGCGCCTGCATCGCGGGGGTCTGATCGAACGGCACCCGGTCAGACGGCACCTCGGCCCAGGTCTCCAGACGCTCGCTGAACCGGCCGCTCCGATTTCCGTTGAAGAAGTAGGTGACATGACCATACTTCTGGGTTTCGGCTACCGCAAAGGTGGAAACCCCCGCAGCCGCAAACTGCTCCCCCACGGTGCGGTCGATCGCCGGGGGCTCGACAAGGAAGCGAGGCGGAATCTGAAGATCCCCGTCGTACTGCATCATTCCCGCGAAGACGACCCGTGGTACCGGCCCTCGGTCAAAGGCCCGAAACTGGGGCCCCTCGGTGAACGCACGGCTGATGGCGATCGCGCGATCGCCGCGAAAGTTGAACAGGCACACTCCGTGCCCATCGACGATCCGGCCGGCCGGCTCCCCGTTTCGTTCCACGACCCATGCGGGGAGCCACTGGTCATCGACCTTCGCGTTCTCCGCGTACAGCGTGGCCACCGCCTCCCCTGCCGATGCGAACCGCCGGCCCTCCCCGCGAACGTGGCAGCGCCACCCCCGTTCCACCATCGGCCAATCGGCCTCGTAACGGTCCATAGTGATCGCCATTCGCCCGCCACCCGAAGCGAACGACACATCGGCACCCATCGAACCGTATCGCATGAATTCTTCTTCAAGCGGAATAATCCATTTCAATGCCGACCGGGCCGACACATCTCGCCCATCCGAGAGGGCGTGGATGCAGACGCGCTTCACCCCCGCTCGCACCGCTTCGGCAACCAGAGCACGCAGGTGTTCGACATGGCTATGAACGCCCCCGTCTGAGAGCAGACCGATGAAGTGGAGGGTCGGCACAGCCGTCAGCTCCTTCCAGGACGCCCCGGCGAACAGGCTCCCATCGGCCAGCGCACGCCCGACCAGCGTGGCACCTTGGTCGATCACCCGGCCCGCCCCCATCGCGTTGTGGCCAACCTCGCTGTTGCCCATGTCGGCATCGGAAGGCAGGCCCACCGCCCGGCCATGCGCGGCCAGGAGCCGCCAGGGGCACGTGGCCATCAGCCGGTCGAGATTCGGGGTGTCCGCCAAAAACACGGCGTCGGTGTCATCGCGCCGCCCCCAGCCCACCCCATCGAGAATGCAGAGAACCACGGGTCGGAGAGTCAAGACTCCTCCTCCTCGTGTCGATCCCGCAGGCGATGCATCGCCCCCACGGAGCGAAACGATGGGATTTCACGATGCCGAAGGGCCATCCACACGCTGACCACACCGGCGACGCCCGCCGCCGGCACGAACAAGTACCAGTACAGCCCCCAGAACACCGCCGCCCACTTGACCGCGTCGGTCACCGCGGCCCACTTGGTGGCATCGTTCCAGGTGCGCTGCATCTCCATCGGCCAGAAGTACAGCAGGAGGAAGCTGGTGGATGCGCCCACGAGCTGACCAATGACCGCGCCACGAAGGAAGCGCATCCAGTGTCGCCAACCGGTGTCTTCGGCGAAGGGGTCACGCCCTGCGTCGTGACCGCCCCGCAGCCGCTTGGGGTGGTAGCCCAGGGCAAAGACCGGAGACCAGACCAGCCCCATCAGGGCGCCGACAAAAGGGGCACGAACTGCATAATAGTGGGCAAAAGCCGTGACCCCGCCCGTAGAGTTCGCAGTGATCGCCCACACGGCGACCGTGTACCAAGCCACCACCGCCCAGACGAGGCAAATGAGCGCAAGCTGGCGCAAGGATGGAAACACTGTGGCTGAGCGTAGCCCGGCACGCAACGATACGGCAGGCGGAACACCTGGACCGGGCGGACACCCGGCCGGGAACCCGTTAGGGACGGCGGCCGCGGGAGAACGCCTTGGGCCAGCGCGCCGTCGTGATCGGAGCGGGAATTACCGGAACCCTGATGGCGCACGCGCTCAGCGTGCGCGGGTGGGCCGTCACGGTTCTGGAGGGGGAACACCTGGGCGCGGGCAGCTCGAGCCGCACCGCGGCGGGGATCCGTCAGCAGTTCAGCACGCCGGAAACGGTCGCCGGGATGCGCTACTCCGTTGACTTCTACCGACGCTTTCGCGAGCTCGTGGGGGGCGATGACACCCCCATCGTCCAGAACGGGTACCTGTTCTTGCTCGCGACCCAGGAAGAGGTCGAGGCCGGGGAAAGGCGGGTGCGGATGCAGCACCGCGTCGGCCTCACCGAGGCCGAACGGCTCGACCACGCCGCGCTGCTCGAACGCTTTGCGTGGCTCGACCGACACGCCGTGCTGGGGGCCACCTGGTGCCCCACCGATGGCTTCCTGCACCCGGCTGCGGTCTACAACGAGGCGGCCGCCGCTGCGGTGCGACTCGGTGCCGTGCTGGTTCAGCACGCCCCGGTGGTGGGCGTCGAGTCTGCGGGTGGCCGAATCCAGGCGGTGACCACGCCGCGCGGGCGCTTCGAGGCCGACGTGTTCATCGACGCGACCAACGCCTGGTCCCCGCGCCTCGCACGGGTGCTGGGCGCGACAGAGCTGCCGATCCTGGCTCTGAAGCGCTACCTCTGGTTCGTGGAGCGCGCCGGCTCCCTCACCGAGGCGGATCTGGTGGGAATGCCGCTCGTCGTCGCCCCTTCAGGTGCGTACTGCCGCCCCGAGAACGCCAGGTCGCTGCTCATCGGCTGGGCGCACGACGCGAAGCCGGAGCCGGACTTCAGCTACGAAGACCAGGACCGCGTCGTGGACCCCTACGGGCACAGCGCGGGCACAGAGAGCATGGCCTACGAGGCCTGGGCCGCCATCGCCGAAGTGATCCCTGCCGTCGGGGAGTTTGCGGGCGTCACCGCGACTACCTCGGGGTTCTACGCATCCACTCCCGATCACAATCCTTTCCTCAGCTACGACCCCCTCAGGGAGAACCTGATCCGGCTCGCTGGCTTCTCGGGGCATGGTGCCATGTTCGGACCGTTCACGGCGCTGGTGGGGGTGGCGCTGGTCGAAGCCGGGCGCGATGTATCAGATGTATCAGTGCTGGGTTCTCGCATCCCTGTCGACAGCTTCCGCATTGGGCGGGAACCGCGCCAGGGCGAACTCCTGGTGATTTGAGCCCACCATGATCCTCGATGTCGTCGAATTCGGGCTGCGGTGGGCCATGCGTGTGGGGGGCGTGCGTGCGCGCGACATTGGCACGTCGGTCGGGCGGATCAGGGTGTACGACCTCCAGGGTTCGCCGGGCAAGCCCACGCTCGTACTCCTGCACGGGATCGGGGCTAACGCCACCACGTTCTGGCCACTGTTTCTCGGTCTTCGCAAGGTAGCCG
>CAMBIK010000264.1 GCA_945867435.1 Klebsiella pneumoniae | reverse complement strand
GTCATTCGCATATAGATCTGCCCCCGCACCGCCGCTGACGACGTAGACCGTGCCTTCGCCCGCCGGCATCTCCAGCCCCGCCCGCAGCGGCACGCTCCGCTCATAGTTGTGGTTGTGACCCGCGAGATCGAGCTGAACGCCGTGGGCATCTTCCACAGGTGACCAAAGCTGCTGGAGCTCCTCGTCGCTGCCGTGGGTGGTGCAGCTGGAGTAGGCGGGCATGTGGTGGTTGATGAACTTCCACGGAGTGGCCGTGGCGGCCGTGAGGTCGGCATCCAACCAAGTGGCCAGCGTAGCTCGGTCCGCCGAAGCCATGCTGTCATCCAGCACCGACAGGTGCACCGGGCCGTAGTCGAGGGAGAAGTTGCGCTCATCCCCGGGCTGGGCCACGAGCCCAAAGAAGTTCTGGGCGTAGAACTCGTGGTTTCCGTGGACCATGACGATAGCGTGGCTCTCCATGTAGCCCTGACCGGCATCCAGCCAAGCGCCCCATTCGTCCATGTTGCCGCCGAAATCCACGGCATCGCCAGAGAAAACGACGAAGTCCGGGCCTCGCTCGGCCATCCCGGCCAGCAGCGCGCCCCAGGTGGCCTGATTGTCGCGAGAGTCCCCCGCAACGCCAATCACGACGGGGACATCGCTTCCTGGGGCCGGCGCAGTCGTGAAACTGTACTCGGGCGACCAACTAGATTCGCCGCCGACCCGGTAGATGTAGGTGGTGTCGGGAGCGAGGTCGCACAGCCTCACCTCGTGGACGCGCCCCCCGCCGGTCAACAGCGTAAAGCTACCCCCCAATGCCATCGTGCCGAGCGCCTCGGAGGTCCCGAATTCCACGCGGCTGGCGGTGGTGTTGTCGTCCGTTCGCCAAAGGATCGTGGCTTCGGTGGCCGGACTTCCCGACCACGAATAGCGAACGTGGTAGGGCGTGGGGGAGGTTCCATAGCTGACACCATCGGGGTCGGCCGGGACCGTTCCCGCGGCGGCGTAGCCGTAGCCGGGGACCATGACGGGGTCGCCGCACGCCCCAGCGGAATCCGTGGTGTACGTGGTCTTGGTGAGCGTGTGGCAGGCGAACATCGCGAGGAGGGTCACGCTGGCAAGGTAGCATCGCCGCGCTTGCAGAGTGCTCGGGTCGTAGGCGGAATCCATGATCCGGGGCAGGTACTGGAAGCAGCCGGCGGGGCTCGGACAGCCAGGGCTGGGGAGGAGCTCAGCTCCGGTGTCGAGCGCAGCGGCGGAATCAGACCCGGTGGAGGTTGCGGTTTCCTGCTCGATCAGAGATGTGCACGCGAGTGAGGAGGAGGATCATTCCCAGAGTGCCAGCGGGTAGTTCCGTCGAATCCCTTCGTCTGCCGTGACCAGCGGCACGCCCTGAGCAAGCGCACTACCCACGATCAACCTATCGAACGGGTCACGCGTCCACCCCAGACCGCGCGCAGCGGCGACCGCGCTAGCGAACGGGACCGACGACAGAGTCAGCCCAATCGCCGCCTCCAGGTGATCGAGGATCTCCGGCCCCGGGCGCGTCACCTTTCCGATCTCAAACAGGACGTCGAGCTCCATCGCCGCCATCGGTGACACAGACACGGCCGACGCTTCAATCCTTCGACGTACCGCCAGGGGAATCCGTCGATGCTGTTGGCCAGACAGCCACACGAGGATGTGCGTGTCGAGATGAATCACAGGTCCTTCCCCGCGGTCCAGTTTGGCAGCCAGTCCATCGACACAAGGTCGCCGGGGTCGCCGACAATCAAGTTGTCGCAGAGCGGCGGAACGTTGAGCGGGTCGGATTCGTCGGCATCGGCGTTCACCACCGAGATCCGCACAGTGGCGCCCCCTCGCTGAACGAGCAGCGGTTGCCGAGTTTCAATGACCTGATCCAGGAGGCGGTAGAGGTCGGCGCGCAGCTGGGTGGGGGTTAGGGTCATGCCCGTACGTTAGGTGCACGAGGGGCGTACGTCAAGGGGCGATCAAAACCGTACTGTCCCCACCACATCCAAGCGATCATCCGCGATCTCCTCCCCTTCCATCTGGATCACATGGCGATAGGCAACCTGGAGCTTGGTGTCGTGCAGCCACTTCGGGGCCTCGGGCACATACAGGTTTAGCCCGGCGTCGATCGCCACTTCCTCCTGAAAACCCTGAGCGTCAAAGGCCGTGTTGGGCTCGCTCCACCCGCCCCGTGCCACCACCTCCACATGCTCCCGAAACCAGGGAGCGGGGATGAAGCAGCCCAGCTGACCATAGGCCCCGCGAACCTCGAAATCTTCGACGGTGGCATCGGCATGCACGACTTCCTTACTCAGGAATTCCCCCTGCAAGGAAAATACGTCGACCGAGAGCTGAAGCTCCGCCGCAAAGGCGTTGATCTCCGTTGAGGTGCTGTCCTCCCCCGTGAGGTTGTAAACGTAGCCGCCGCCGAACCCGAGGTAAATCTCCCGCCCCGTGCCCTCAAACGGGCGTTCGCGCGTGCCAAATGGGGTGATGTTGAGCCGCCCGGCGTAGAGCATCGCATCGTTCACGTTCTCGATGCGATTCCGACCTTCCCCGTTGAACACACCCCCGGAAAGCGTGGCCCTCACCTTCTGAGCGATAGGAAGCCTCGCTTCGACCAGCGCCCCGATGTCGCGACCAAAGTTGCCTTGATCCACGGCGATCGAGGTTTGGGGGAGCTGCCGGCGGGTGTCGGCCGCGAGGTAGGCCACCGAGTACGGCACCTTTAGCTGCCCGAGATTCACCGAAAGTATAGGAGAAGGCGAGAAGTTCACGAAGGCGTCGGTGAGCGAGGGCTCGGGCTGAAGCTCTACTTCGATGCGGGCGCGAACGCGGTAGGCCTCAGATTGGGCCTCCAACCCGAGCCGCGCGGCGACGGCGAACCCATCGTGCGAGGCGAAGCTGGGGCGAACCCAACCGTTGGGTGTCACGGAGAACTGGGGGTCGGCGGCGAGGACGAGGGCGACGAGAGCGAGCATCAGCCAAGGTAGCCCGACGCGGCGACAGAGCCCGCGATAGGCCGCCGCGCATGTCCGTTGGACGCACGGCGCTGTGGCTTGTTCCGCTGGCGCTGGTCGCGCGAGGCGCCGGCTTCCTGGTGCCCATCGTCATCGCGAGCTGGTTCGGGGTACAGCCCGCCACCGACGCCTTCTTCTTTGCGCTTTCGGTGCCCAGCTTCTTATTGGTCCTCGCCTCGAACGCGATGGGAACCGTCGCCGTTCCGCCGCTGGCGCGAATCCGCCAGGAACAACCCGACCGGCTCCCCGTCGTCGTGAGCGGCGCGGCCGCGGCCGGGGCGGTGCTGTCGCTCGCTGTGGGTGTCACGTTCGCGCTAGTCCTTCCGTGGGTGCTGCCGCAGATCGCGACCTTCGATGCCGAGACCCAGGCCATCGCCGTGCGGCACACCTGGATGCTTTTACCGTTCGTGGCGGGCGTGGCGGCCATCGCCGTGGTGCGGGCCGCCTGCGAGGTGATGGGGGCGTTCAAGCTGGCCGCCCTCGCCCCGATCGCGCGGGCCGCAGCGATGCTGGGCACCGTCGCTTTGCTCCTCCCTGCAGGGGCGAACGCGCTGCCGATCGGCATGTGTGCGGGGGCCGCCGCCGAGCTGGCCTGGCTGGGTTTCGTGCTGGCGCGAACCGGCGTTCGGCCGGTTCGGCCGCAGTGGCCGGCGGAACTGTCGCTCGCGGCGGCGGCGATCGGTCCGGTGCTGGCGGGCGAAGCGATGGTGGCGCTAAACCTCGTAGTGGACAAGGGCTTTGCCAGCCGCCTTGAAGGCGGCAGCGTGACCTTGCTCGAGTACGCGGACAGGGCGCGCGTGATTCCTCAAACGCTCCTAGAAGCCTCACTTTTGGTGGTGGCATTCAACACCTGGTCAGCGGCACGGGCGCGGGGGGACCGCAGTGCGCAGCGGCACGGCGTGGAACAGGCGCTGCGGTGGGTTTTCCTGCTCGCGCCTCCGGTGTTGGCCGGAATGGTCGTGGCCCGCGACCCCATCGTGCGCACGTTGTTCCTTCACGGCGCTTTCCCCGAGTCCGGAGTCAAGGCCTGCGCCGACGCGCTCGGCGCCTTCGTCCCCGGGATTTTCGCCTCGCTGGTGGGCGCGCTGCTGGTCAAG
>CAMBIK010000263.1 GCA_945867435.1 Klebsiella pneumoniae | reverse complement strand
GTCCGTCGCCGCGGCTGCGCTCGGAGGCAACGCGGGCGCAGTCTGGCAAACGTTGGTGGCCGATGTTCGCCGCGGCCTGGACCCTTCGCTTTCCCGTGTCGCTCCGTTTTTGCGCATCCCTGCGTGGGAATCCACACTGGCCACCTCGGTCGATGTGCTGCGCCTGCACCGGCGCATGCTGCGCAGCTCGCGTGAGGTGGCGCGGCTTCGCTCCATGGTGCGCGGCCGGGAGGAAGGCGACCCGCTCGCGGAAGCGGTAGACGAGGCCACGGCCGCGCTGTACCGAGGACAGATCGGCAGCGCCTACGTTCACGGCGCCGATGTGGGAGCCCAGCTTGGGGATATTCGCCATCATGCCTGGTCGAATCTGATCCGCGCCGAGTACGCGGTCCATATCGCCCTGGGGGAGGCCGACCGGCTGGTGGTCGAGCAGGCCGACCACGACGGGGATGGGCGGAACGAGGTCATCGTGCGCACCCCCTCCTTGTGTGCGTTCGTGTCTCCGGCCCAGGGGGGCACGCTCACCGAGCTTGATTCGTGGGCGATCCCGGGGAATCTGCTGAATGTGCGCACGCGGGTCGCCGAGCCTCACCACGAGAGTGTGCTGCGCGGGGATGCGCTGCCGCAGCTCGTGGAAGGGTCGGGCGATGTCACGACCCTGATCATCGACGATGACGATGACACCGACGAAGTCGAGATCGACGAGAGCGACCGCGCCCTGCACTTCGCTGGGATGGAGCTGGCTTCTCGACTGCACTACGACCGGCACGCTCGCGGTGGCTTTGTCGACCATTTCTTCGGTCCCGAGACCACTCTCGAGAACCTCCGCACCGGGCGCTACAGCGAAGCCGGCGATTTCGTAGGTGCCGACTATCAGGTCCTCGCGGTGGCCGAAGAAGGCGGAACGGAAGTCTCCGTCTCGCTTGCTCGCGATGGCACGGTGGCGGAAGGCGGTTCCAGCCGCCTGGTGCGGCTGGTTAAACGCTACGTCTTCCCGAAAGACGCCTCCGTGTTCGACGTGCGCTACGAGATCGCCAATCGCTACCACGAACCGGTGCGTACGCGCTTCGCCGTGGGGATCGATATCAACCTCGACTCCACCACGGGCGGCGATGTGTTTCTCGAAACCAGCCGCGGCAAGCGAATTCGCCTGGAAGATGCAGGAGAGCTAAGTGACATCACCGAACTGAGCCTGGTCGACATGCAGCGGGGTTTCCGCTTCACGCTTTCGCCGCGGCAGCCGGCCCAAGTCTGGCACTTTCCGATCGAGACCATCAGCCGTTCGCCCAAGGGGGTTGCCCCCCTCTTCCAGGGGGTCGCCCTGTACTTTTGGTGGCCATTGGAACTGTGGGGGCAGGAGAGGCGGCGCATCGAGATCTCGGCCTCGGTGGAAGCGTAGGTGGCGGTCGGCAGCTTCTGCCTCGTGCTTCACGGCCACCTGCCCTGGGTGCTGCACCACGGGCATTGGCCGCACGGAGAGGTTTGGTTGTTTGAGGCCGCGGCGGAAACGTACCTGCCGCTCCTCTCGATCGTCGCTGGCGGCAAGTGTCCGATCACGCTTGGGCTCATGCCGGTCCTGCTTGAACAGCTTGGCCATCCCCGGTTCCAAACGGGATTTCCCAAATGGCTCGCGGAACAGGGGGAGCGAGCGGGCCGCGACCACCAGGAGTTCACGGCTCGGGGCGATCTTCATCTCGCCTGGCTGGCGACCAGCCAACAGGACCAATTCGGGGCTGTCGCCGCGCAGTTCGAAGCCATCGGGAGGGATATTCCGGCGGCGTTCGCCCGTTTGGCGAAGCTGGGCCACATGGAGCTGCTCACCAGCAACGCCACCCACGGCTACATGCCCTTGATCCGGCACGATGCGAGCGCTCGGGCCCAGGTTCGGGCGGGGGTGCACACATCGGAGCGGCACCTCGGCTTCCGTCCCGCCGGCGCCTGGCTGCCCGAATGTGCCTACCGACCCGGCGGGCCCTGGAACCCTCCCGTGGGCGATGGCACCCCGATGCTGCGCGCCGGGGTGGAGGAGGTCTTCGGGCACGAGGGCGTGGGCTACTTCTTTGTCGATGCTCATCTTTTCGCAGGTGCGCGGAGCGAGGGCACGCAAACGGCGGCGGGGTTCACCAAGGTTCCGTGGGGGCAGGGCGTCTGGGATGACACGCGGGGGTGGCGGAATGTTTTGGAGCCTCACCTCATCTCCAGCGATGGCGGTCCCGGTCGGCTCACGGCTCTCGCTCGCCACCCTGAGGTAAGCGAGCAGGTATGGAGTGGCGAGGTGGGCTATCCGGGAGATGGGCGATACCGGGAATTCCACAAGCGACATGGGCGGGATGGGCTTCGGTACTGGCGCGTCACCGGCCCCAAGACCGACCTGGGTGCCAAGCTGCCCTATGCTCCAGACGAGGTGCAAAGCGCGCTTTACGCTCACGCTCAACACTTCGCTGCGGTGGTCAAGAGCATCATCGCTCGACATCACGCCCGAACCGGTCGGCACGGCATGGTGGTCGCGGCCTTCGACGCCGAGCTCTTCGGTCACTGGTGGCATGAGGGGCCGCGCTTCATTCAGGAAGTCATGGCTGCGTTCGCCGGGGATCCCACGGTCACGCCCGCCACGGTTTCCGATGTGCTGCGGAGGCATCCGGCCGACAAGGTGGTGACCCTTCCCGAAGGCAGCTGGGGGGAAGGCGGGGATCATCGGGTGTGGATCAACGATGAAACGAAGTGGATGTGGGAGTCCGCGCATGGCGCGGAGGATCGCTTGCTTGACCTTCTGGGCCGTGTTGACTGGCGCGGTTCGCCTGCGATCGCGGAGCCCCTCACGCTCGCTGCACGCGAGCTACTGCTCCTTCAAGCCAGCGATTGGCAGTTCGTGATCAAGACCCGCGGCGCCGTGGATTACGGCTACCGGCGCTTCTGCGAGCATCTGGCGCGCTTCGATCGCGCCTGCAACATCACCGAAGCCCGCGCCCGTGGCGAGGCCGACGACGAGCTGACCACCGCCGAATTGACCGACATTCGCCTGCACGACTCTGCCTTTGCAGACTTGAGTCTGGAGTGGTGGTCCTGAAACGGCGGCCGCCGGTTAGCCTCAGTGTCGGCCCCCATGCGTGAACTTCGAACCTGCCCGGCGACGGGCGTCACCGTGCTGCTCAACGACGCGTGGCCCGACCGGGCGCGGGAGGCCGCCGCTGTGCCCGCGTCGTGTTGGGCGTGTGGCGCACCCGGTCCGGTCATCGCTAACCACGGGGGGCTTGTGGTCGTGCCTCACCCGGTCCCCGCGCTCGGAATCGAGGGCGATGTGCGAACCAGGGTGGCGCCGCAAGGGGTGCGTCGCGATGCGGTGGGCGCCCACGAGTTGATCTTTGGCGACCACGCTGAAGCGGCCCCCGGGCTTCTGCTGCTTGCGGCCCAGCGCGTGGCCGACCTGCGTCGGGACCGGCGTTTCCGAGGCTTTCATTGCTTTCGGCTCCACGCCCCGGCCTGGCACCCCGTCTGGCAACTGCTGGCACTCCCTGTCGATGTCGCTCCGAGTCACCCGGCCCCCTGGCGCGATGCGGAACGGGATGCGGGCGTGCGCGTGGTCGCAGAGGTGGCCGGTGCCATCGCCATCGCCGCTTGGGCCCCACGTGTGCCGTTCGAAACCTGGGTGATCCCCGCTCACGGAGAGGCGGAGTTCCCCGAGGGCTTTGAGGCGGTTGCGGCGCTCGCAGAATGGGTGCTGGGCCGCATGGGCGAGGTGCTCGGCGGGCCGGAGATTGCGATCACGGTGGAAGAAGGCACGCCCTGGCGGTTGGTCTTGCGTCCCAACGTTTCGGTCGCGCTGCCCACACTCGCTGTCGGGCTGCCGGGACATGGCGTTTTCCCGGAGCGTGCGGCTGCAGAACTTCGCGAGTAAATACGCTTTTCTCTTCACTTCTCACCGCTGGAGAAGGTGAAGGGCCACTTCAACAATCTCGCGTCACGGCATCCACGAAGCGCGTCTGTTCCGCTGTGAGCCGAGCCCGCGGGCGCACCGCACGCACCATCGCAAGCCCCACCACGGGGTCCGCTGCAAGCCCTTCGTGGACCAGTACGCCCACGACGACGGCCACGCTGCGCCCGTGGCCGTAGGCACAGTGAACGAGCACGTCGCGCCCTTCCTTCCGCCA
>CAMBIK010000262.1 GCA_945867435.1 Klebsiella pneumoniae | reverse complement strand
CTGCAGCCTACGCCGTTTTAGGCCGTGCGCCCTACGCCCGGCACCGACGTGTTGCGAACAGCGCGGCGAGTCCACTTCCGGCAGCCACCGCCGCCAACGGGGGAGTCGTGGCGCAGCCGCAACCGGGATCGACGGGCGGCGGAGTTGATGGAGACCGAGAATGTCGTGCGACCTTCCTCGCGCACGATGGCCACCTGGGCGATGTCAAAGCGGAGGCCGCTCGGCGTGCCCGTCGCGATGGTGGGGCAGGCGAACGCGGTTGGGGCGAGAAGCAGCGAGAGAATCACCAGGGTCTCCGAGAAGTCAGCAGTCTTCGTCGATTTCGCGGTCGCAATCTTCGTCTACCCCGTCGCCGCAGGTCTCCACAGCGCCGGGGTAGATGAACCATACCGTGTCGTCGCAGTCTTCGCAGGCCGGGGAGCCATCGCGGTCCTGATCCTCGCTGCCGACGCTGCCATCGCAGTTCAGGTCCGCGACGTCCTCGCAGGTCTCCGCGGCACCGGGAAACGCGTTGGCGTCGCCATCATCGCAGTCTCCTTCGCGGGGGGCGTGCCCGGTGGTACACGCGTCCAGGCTCACCATCGGCGCGACCCCCCAGCCGTCGGCGTCACCATCCAACCAAAGCTGCGTTTCTTCGTCGACCTCGCCATCGCAGTTGTCGTCGGACTCGTTGCAGCGTTCGCTGGCGTCTGGATGAACTTGGGCATCGAGATCGTCGCAATCGCGGCCGACATCCGTGTCACCGCCGACACAGGATGGCGCGTTCTCGTCCCCGAAGCCGTCGCCATCCACATCCGGGTACCAAACGAGCCATTCGTCGACCCAGCGGTCGCAATCGTTGTCGGCCCCGTCGCACACCTCCTCGTGCCCCTCGTAGGCTTCGGGGTTCGCGTCGTCACAGTCGTCGCCGCTGCGCAGGTCCCCCGTTTGCCTTTCACACCGAACAACATCGGCATCTCCGTGACCATCGCCATCCGCATCGGGGTGGAAGCCCACATCTTCGTCCACCACGCGATCGCAATCGTCGTCTACGCCGTTGCACACCTCTTCCCCTTCGTAGGTTGCGGTGATGTTGGCCGAGACGTCGTTGCAATCGCCGCGGTCGTCGATGCAGGTGATGACGCCATCGCTATCGCGGTCGAAGCACGTCGAAGTGGCTTCGAACCCGGAGTCCTCTGGAAAGGTCATCGGGATGCAACAGGCGGCGAAGAGCCAGAACATGGGCGAGCCTATGCCGGGAGCACCGAATCGTCGTGCTATCGGTCGACCGGTCGGGTGGTCGTCGTGCTGGAAGTCTCGCGCATCCGAGACGACGAAAGCCCTTCCTTCCACCAGAAGAATGCGCCAACCATCGTGATCGGCAGGAACGAAACCCCCCAGAAGAGGATCGCGAAGGCCTGGGCCGAATCCTGCGGCTCACCCCACAAGACCAGCGTCTTTTCGATCGCGATGTGGAAGACCCCAAAGAACCCCGGTGCCTGCGGAAGCGCCACGGTCAGGGCGATCGCTACGGTCATGAAACAGGCCGCTGCGAAAGGAAGATCCAGATTGAATGCGTGCATGAGCGCGTAGATGCTCAGAGCACCGTTGAGCCAGTGGAGCATTGAAAGCAAGACCGCCTTCACCAAGACCTCTTTCGACCTCACGCACGAGAGTCCCTCCCCAAAACCATCGAACAACGTAATGAACTTGTTTGCGATTGGGCCCGGTGCCAGGCTGGCCAGGCGCGTGATGTCCGTCCGTACTCGACCTTCGTTTGCGGCCAGCGCGAGGAAAAGGCTGAGCCCAACCACGCCCCCGGCCCCGACCAGACTGCCATAGAACTTCAGGTTGCTGACCAGCTCGCCGTGGGCCTCCGTTTGCTCGGGGAGCACGAAAAGCATGAGCAGGAAGACGCTGAACAGGCCCAGGATATCGAAGACCCGCTCGATCACCGCCACGGTGATGAGGGGCAGCATGGGCGTGCCCGTTTCGCGAGCACCCAGCCAGGGTCGCGCGAAATCTCCAGCGCGGAAGGGGAGAACTACGTTGAGCGCCATGCCGACCGTCGTGGCTACGAACAGGCGTCCCAACCGGGCGTTCGGGCTGATCCGCCACAGGAGGAGCTTCCAACGGGCCGCGCGGATCACGAACTCGGTGAAGAGCACTGCGACGCTCACGGCTACCCAGGCGAGGTTCACCCCAGCCAAGTTCTCAGATACTTCCTCCCAATGTGCCCGCATCAGGAACCACGCCGCGAAGCCGACGCTCACGATGAGGCCGGGGGCGAGACGGAACAGGCGCGACTTCACGGAGGGAGCGTAGCACGGAGGCTTGGGGCCCCGGTCGGCAGGGAGCCATGCCCCTTGTGCCGTTGCATGTCGTTACCCTTGGCGCATTCGGCACCTCCCAGGGTCCATGAAACGCTCGTGCGCCGCGGGTAACTGCGGTGAGGGCTGCTCTGCGGTGAAGGGGGCGGAGGGAATGGCGCGTTAGGGGAAGGGACGGCGAGCCCCTTCCCCCGTTTCTGGATAGTCAGAGCGCCCTACGGAGCGTTGGTGGCGTACGAAGCAGTCGGTCTTGGGAATGCGATCATGGACGCGCTCGTGAAACTGGAAGACGATGCCTTGCTCGTCGAGCTTGGCCTTACGAGGGGTCAGATGCATCCTGTGGATCACGCCCGCTGGCTTGAGGTCATGCAGCGGGTTCGCCCGCTGGGGGTCGAGTTTCACAGCGGCGGGAGCTGCGCCAACACCATCGCTACTCTGGGTCTTTGCGGCGCCGATGTGATCTATGGGGGGCAGGTCGGCGCCGACGAGTTCGGTGTCCGCTACGCCCAATCTCTTATGGCTTCCTGCGGGGGCCACGCGCTGCACGTTGATCCCGTGCTGCCGACCGGCAAGTGCCTGTCGCTCATCAGTGCCAAAGATGGCGAGCGGACCATGCTCACGGACCTGGGCGCGGCCATCCACCTTGCGGGCCTCGGGGACCTCGCCACCCACATCGGCACCTCACGACTCTTCCACACCAGCGGCTACAAGTTTTTGGGTGGAGCGATGCGGGAAACCGCGTTCCAGGCCATCCAGATCGCCGAGGCCAACAACGTGGCCATCAGCTTCGACGTGGCGGATCCCTTCGTGGCACGCATGATCGGCGCAGATGTCGAAGCCATCATCAAGGACCACGCCAATATCGCCTTCCTCAACCGCGAAGAAGCCGAGATCGTGACCGGCAAGCCCATCGAGGAGGCGATCGAGGCGCTCGCAGGGTGGACCGATACGGTGATCGTGAAGCTGGGCAGCCGCGGTTCGGTCGTTCTTCACGGTGGGAAGCGCTACGACATCGAGGTGTACCCGGCGAAAGTGGCGGATACCACGGGAGCAGGGGACACCTACGCGGGCGGGTTCCTCTACGGCTGGCTTCGGGGATTGCCCCCGGAGAAGTGTGGGGAACTGGGCTCGCGCCTCGCGGCGTTGACCGTCGGCCAGATGGGGGCGGTGGTTCGCGATCGTGCTCACCTTGCGGCGGTCAAGGTGCAGGTGGGGGTAGCGTGAACCTTCCCGTCGAGGTGATCGAGGCGGCCAAACAGGACCGCTGCGTCGTGTTCCTTGGCAATCGCGCTTCGGTGGAGGCGGCGGAATTGTTGGAGGTGCCCTACCCCGATCAGCGTGCTCTCGCGAAGGAGCTGGGTTGGAAGAAGCCACCCGCGATCATTGGGAAAAAGGGTATTTTTCCGTCGGTTGAGGGAGCGGCTGCGGCCTATGAGGCCGCGAAGGGGCGTCCGGCTCTGCTGGCGCTGGTTGAAGGTCAGCTTGGCTCGCCGATTCGCCACAGCTCCGCACACACGGCGTTAGTCAAGCGCTTTCCGCTTGTTTTCACCACGAACTATGACGACCTCGTCGAACAGGCCGGCGCGGCTCAAGGGGTCCAGGTGGATGTCCTCGGGCGACAGAGCCCCTTGCCGGCCATCGAGAAGGGTCGCTGTATCCTCTACCATCTACGCGGAGAACTCTCGCGACCGGGCAGCATGCTGGTCACGGCAGCCGACCACGCCGCGCAGCCGCTCGGTGCGGAGCTGAAGAAGCAGCTGCGGCTGCTCATCCGCCAACAGGTGGTGCTCTTCGTGGGTTTTCGGCCCGACGAAGACGAGTTCGAGAGGTTGTTCGTTGAGCTTTCGGATGCCTACGGCGGCGAGCTTCCTCGCTGCCACCTC
>CAMBIK010000261.1 GCA_945867435.1 Klebsiella pneumoniae | reverse complement strand
CGTGAGCCCACTGCGTTCAACCAAGGGTAAAGACCGATCGGTCCCGCAACTAGCTCCTCGTGGCCGCCTTCGGGAGAAAGCGTGCCGTGCGCGTAGAAGCCGACCGCCTGCAGGTTCTGAGTGGCAGCGCCGAGTCCGGTGAGCATGTCGAGACCGGCCCCGTCGGCACCCGCAAAGGAGCCGTAGGCGAGGTCATCTTCGGGCAACTCCGGGAACAGGGCGGCCACCCGCTCCAGGTCGTGAAGGAAGCCGCCCGTGGCCACGATCACCGTGTCGGCTGCCGCGAAGTGGGTCGATTCGCCATCCTTCCACCGCACGCCGGATACGCGACCCTCATGCACTTCCAGCGCCTCCGCTGTCGCGCCGTACACCACAACGCCCGCGGGTACGGCGTCGAGGAGCAGGGCGATGAGGCCCTTGCCTCCCGTGTTGCACACATGGATGCGGTCAGCGGAGCCGGCGGGGCTGTCGGCGCTGGGGCCGGAGAACTCCATCCCCATGCCCACGAGCCAGTCGTGAACGCGGGGAACATTCTGGTTGGCGAAGTACTGGAACCAGGGGTCCGTGGGATCGCCGCCGGTGATCGAGGGCCAATCCGCCGTGAGCAGCCCTGGCGAGTCCACCACGCCCATGTCGACCTGCTCGGTAGTGCCGGAGAACAGCATGAGCCCGCCGGCGTCGTTCGCCGCGCCTCCCGCCTGGGCTTCGCGCTCCAGAACCAGAACGGTCGCCCCCGCCGCGGCCGCCTCGATGGCCGCGGCGAGTCCCGCCGGCCCGGCTCCAATGATCACCACATCGGTAGCATCGTCGAGGATCGGGTCGCCGCTATCGCCGGAACCCGTCGCCTCGGAATCCACCGAGGACGGGTCTTCGCAGCCCAGCGCCAGAGTCAGGAGCCACATGGGGGGAAAGTGTACCTGAATTGCGGGGCGGGCGCGCACTTACACGCGGCGCTGCTCCGCGGTCCAGATCACCTTGTGCATCTGGATCTGGAATCGGGCCGGCACGCGGTCCTCGAGCATCCATGCCACGACATCCGCGGGTTGAACGTGCCCGAAGGCCACGGAAAACAGCACCGTGGACTGGGTGTCGAGGCGGTGTTCCGCCACCTTGTCGCGCGCCCATTCGTAGTCCCTGCGCGAAGCAAGAACAAACTTCACCTCGTCTTTGGCCGCCAATTTCGGAATGTTGGACCAGAGGTTTGCCGCCTCCTCGCCCGAATCCGGAGGCTTCAGGTCGAGGATCACATGAACGCCGGGCGGCACGGGGCCGATGTCGCGACTGCCAGAGGTTTCGAGGAGCACGGTGTGGCCGGCCGCCAGCAACCGTTCCATCAGCGGGATGGCCTGTCGATGTACGAGCGGCTCCCCGCCCGTGACTTCCACCAGGTTGATCCCAAACGCGGACGCCTCGGCCACCACGGCATCGATGCTGCGGTGTTCGCCGCCCGTGAAGGTCCACTCGCTGTCGCACCAGGTGCAACGCAGGTTGCAACCGGCGAGCCGCACGAAAACGCAGGGGAGTCCGGCGAAGGTGCTTTCTCCCTGGATGCTCGCGTAGACCTCGATCACGCGCAGGCGCTCGGCGGCGGGAATCTCGGTCATCCCGCTTCGGTTATCACCTATCCGCGCCACCCGCGTTTCTGGATTAGCCATGGCGGCGGGGAGGTGTCGCGTGTTCTTTCTTGTCGCCACGGTACTGGCCGCGGACCCGAACGTTCCGCATCCGCACCGCGGCGTCGTCACGCCGTACGCGGGCGCCCCTCCCACAGTTTTCCTTTCTGCAGCCGATCTGGCTGCGCTCGCCTCCGGGCAGGGAGTCCTGAAACAGCAGCAAGTGGCGTCCGGGGGGCGGGGCATCGCGGTGCTGGACATCGCCGCCGCCCCCAAAAAAATATGGTCGAAGATACTTGATTATGCTCACTACCCCGCCTGGGTCGAACGGGTGGCCGAGTGCGGGAACTACCGGGTGGCGGGAGACGAGATGTACACGCGATTCCTGCTCAGCGTGATGGGGATGGACGTGGAGTACTACATTCATCACCGCTACCATCCCGAAGCGAACTATCTGACATGGACCCTGGACTATTCGAGGCGATCGGATCTTGATGATTCGGTAGGTTACTGGCGTGTGATTCCGGATCCAGGTGGTCGACCTCGCTCGCGACTCGAATATTCGGTTGACATCCGGTTTACTGGCTATGTTCCTGGTTTCATTCAGGATGCGATCGCGAAGAAGGGTCTGACCGACGCGACCGCGTGGGTGAAGCGAGAGAGCGAAAAGGGGGCTTGACATTCAGCAGACAATGTTGGATAGGATCGCCGCCAGAGGCTTGATTCCCATGCTTGGACTTCTGTTGCTCACCACACTCCTCTCTGCGTGTGCCGACCCCTATGGCGATGCCAAAACGGCGGATACCATTGAAGCTTGGGATGCCTACCTGGCCACCGCCCCCACCGGTACGAACGGAATTCAGGCCAAGACACGCCTGGAAGCACTGATGGTCGCCCGGGCGGAATCCAGCCATGCGCTCGCCGATTACGACTCCGTGCTCACCAAGTTCCCAGCTACCGGAAAGAAGAAAGCGATGATCGAGGGGCGTGCAAACGCCGCGTTTGCGCTGGCGGAAGAGGCCAACACGGCTGAAGCCTTTACCTCCTTCCTCATGGCGAACCCCGCGGCCGATGGCGCGCTCAAAAAGCGCGCGAAGCAGCTCGGTGACGTGGCTGAGTTCGCGGCGCGCCTCACGATTGCTCCGCCCGTTGTCGTGGAAGTAAACCTCGCCCACGACGCCGCGGGTCCGAAGGATGGCTGGGGCTTCAGCGCCGCGGTGACCAACAATGGCGACGTTGCGCTGGAATACGCCAACATCGAGCTTCAGTACCTGGGCGCCGATGGCAAGAAGATCAAGGCGGTTGCCTACCCGGTGGCTGCCGAGATGGGCCCAGGCAGGATGCCGATCGAAGAGGCGCTTCAGAAGCCCCTGGCCCCGGCGGAAACCCGAACGTGGAGCTACGAGACCAACGATGTGCCGGAAGGTTGGCTCGAAGGCAAGCAGGTGAAGCTCGCGTTGGTCGGGGTTCGCGCGGTTCCTACGGCGGTCGCGGGAGCGCCGAAGTAGACTATCGCCTCGGGTGACGCATTCGACTCTGCACGCTCGTCTCTCTCCTTGGACTGATGCTCGGTTGCCCCGCGCTCGAAGCTGGGGGCAAGGCCGACGACCGAGATGGCGATGGCGTGCCGGCCGACCAAGACTGCAACGACGACGACGACACGATTAGCACGGCACCGACCTGGTATTTTGACGGGGACAAGGATGGTCATGGCGATCCTGGCGCACCGGTGTCCGCCTGCGACCGAGCGGCCGGCTACGCCGACGTCGGCGACGATTGCGACGACACCGACTCGGGTGTCTACCCGGGCGCGGCCGACGTTTGCGATGGCCGAGACGAGGATTGCAGCGGCGTGGCCGACGACACGGATGGCGATGTCGACGGTTGGCCGATCTGCGCCGATTGCGACGACGCGGACCCCGACGTGCGCCCCGACGCCATCGAGCTGTGCAACGAGGTCGACGACGACTGCGATGCCCTGGTCGACGACGACGACGACAGCCTCGATCCCAGCACCGCCACGACGGTGTATGCGGATGAGGACGGCGATGGCTTCGGGAATGCGTCGCTCTCGGCGAAGCGCTGCGAGGTGGGTGCCGGCTGGTCTACCGACCCCTTCGACTGCGATGACTCGGATGCCGACGTGTACCCGGATGCGCCCGAACTGTGTAACTCGCGTGACGACGACTGCGACGCCGCCATCGACGATGACGACGCTTCGTTGGACCCTTCCGACTCCGTGGCCTGGTACCTTGACCGCGATGGCGATGGCCATGGAGACGATGGGACCGCCGTCTGGGCGTGCGAGGATCCGGGGGACAGCATCCGCGTCGGTGGGGATTGCGACGACATGGACCCCGACTTCCATCCAGGTGCCTCCGAGGCCGACTGCACCGACCTGAACGACTACAATTGCGACGGCAGCGTGGCGTGGGTTGATGGAGACGGCGATGCGTTCACGGCGTGCGAAGATTGCGACGACGCCGACGCGGCGGTGAGCCCGGCGGGGGTCGAGGTGTGTGACGGGCTCGACAACGATTGCGACAGCGAGGCCGACGAATCCGAGGCGATCGATGCGGATACCT
>CAMBIK010000260.1 GCA_945867435.1 Klebsiella pneumoniae | reverse complement strand
AGGAACCGGAAGCCGTGCTTGCGGCCGAGGTGATCTCCGCGCCGACCGCCCCCGTCGCAGCCTCGACGCCGGCCGGCGGGCCCGCAGAAGCGGCTTGCCTGGGCGACCAGGCGTCGTTGGCTTCGGAAACGTCTGTATTGAGGGTCAGTGACTGCGGCGGCGTCGATTCGATTCGATTCAAGCAGACGTTGGCTGCGCTGCCCGTGCAGTCGTGGTGGAGTTGGCTCTACGATCGCTGGGTCGGCGGGATAAAAACACCCTGGACGCCGTACCAAGCGGGGGAAGCGGAGCTCGATCTGCTCGTGGACGGCCAGCTGATGATGGCGGGCCGGGGCGACGAGAGAGTGGGCGGAACCTGGAACATCACCTCCAAGTCGCCGCTGGTCCAGGAACGAAGCGCCCCAGACGGCTTGAAGATCATTCGCACTGTGGCACCGGGCGCGACCGCAGAGACCTGGAACGTGTCCGTGCGGTTCGAGTCCGATCGACCGCTTCAGGGGCCCTTCTGGGTGGGCGTGGCCGACGCCTTGCAGCAGCATGCCGGGGCCTACCCGATCAACGCCGGGCTCACGGCGCTGGTCGATGGCGATCTCGAAGCGGTCAGCGTTCCTGCCGATCAGCAAGGCAGCACCGAGGTTCCAGGGCCCGTTAGCTGGTTCGGGCTTGGGGACCGCTACTACTTGGCGGCCATCGCGCCTGAGAATTCGGCCACGGCCGGCACGCTGTCCTGGTCGCGTGTGGATGCGACTCGTGTGGGGGCCTTCCTGACGTTGCCTGACACCTCGGTCGCGCCCGGCGCGCCGATCGAGGCGCGGTATACGCTGTATACGGGCCAAAAGGATCTCGCGAAGCTTGAAGCGGCAGGGCACGAGCTTGAGGAGGCCGCCTCGCTCGGACTCTTCGGCTTGTTCGCCAAGTTCCTGCTTCAAACGCTCTACCTTTTGCAGAAGCAGATCGGGAACTGGGGGTTCTCGATCCTCGCCCTCACGCTCTTGGTGCGCCTGGTCACCTACCCGCTCACGCGCGCGGCGGTGGTGTCGGGTCGGCGGATGGCGGCGCTTCAGCCCCTGATCAAGGAGCTTCAAGCCAAGTACCCGGACGACAAAGAAACGCTGAACCGTGAGCAGATGGCGCTCTTCACCAAGCATGGGGTCAACCCGCTCGGTGGCTGCCTGCCGATGCTGATTCAGATGCCGGTATTCTTTGCGCTCTATTCCGCTCTGGCCTACGAGCCGAACCTGTTCCACGCGGACTTCTTCTACCTGCGCGACTTGAGCTCTCCCGACCCTTACGGCTTTCTGGGCCTGTTTGTGGTCGCAGGCATGTACGTGCAGCAGCTGATGATGCCGACGATGAGTGGAATGGATCCCACGCAGCAGACCATGATGAAGCTGATGCCGTTGGTGTTCGGTCTGATGATGTTTTCGGTTCCCGCGGGCGTTTCGCTCTACTACGCATTGAACACCGTGCTCGCCATCGTTCAACAGTGGTACAACACCCGCTCTCTTCCCCCCGTCCTGTCCCTTGGAGACGCCAATGTCGCTACCTGAGTCCCACGTTGTCGCCGAAGGGCGCACCCTCCTCGCCGCTCGCGAGATCGCCGCTACCCAGCTCGGCGTGCCCGTCAATGCTGTCGAACACAAGCTTGATCTTGCGCATTTTAAGGCATCAGGCACTTCCGGGGCGACGACGGTGAAGATCTTCGCCTGGGCGAAGGATGTGACCCACATCGCGCCTTCCCTTGCGGCGGAAGGGTGGATGAAGGGTTTGTTGTCGGCGATGGGGCGCGAGGCCCTGGTGCGCGCAGAGATGAATGGCGACACCGCGGTGGTCTTTGTCGACGCGGGGGAATCCGCGCGGCACCTCGTGGGCCGTCAGGGCACCACGCTGCGCGCCATCGAACACCTGCTGGGCCGCACCCTCGCAGATAGTTTCCCCGGCGTGCAGTGCCGCATCGATGTGGCGCGCCCCGACGGCGACCGCCCCAGAGACGACCGGCCCGCCCGCGATGACCGTGGTCCCCGCGATGACCGCGGCCCCCGCGATGACCGTGGTCCCCGCGATGACCGTGGTCCCCGCAATGATGACCGCGGTCCCCGCAATTTCGGCGGGGAGGATCGCGGCCCCCGTCGGGACGATCGCGGCCCCCGTCGGGACGACCGCCCGCGGCGCAACGATGGCGAGGCCCTGCGCAGCCTGGCCCGCAAGTTGGCCGAAAAAGTCGCGGAAACCGGAGAAGTCGAAGTGATTCGCCGTGAGCTCAACAGCTTCGATCGGCGGTTGGTGCACCTTGAGGTCGCAGAAATCGCCGGAGTCGCCTCCCGTTCGGTCGGGGAAGGCGCCGAGCGCCGTGTCGAGATCTATGTGCCGACGCCGGGCGCCGCCGCGCAGGAGTAGCGCAGCGCCGCGTGGCCGACGATGACACCATTTGCGCCTGCGCGACCGCTTGGGGGCATGCTGCCGTGGCGGTCGTGCGCGTCAGCGGACCTGAAGCGCGCGCACACGCGGCGCGTGTGGTGGGGGCGCTTCCTCCCGATCGCAGGGCAAGTCATCGACGCTTCGTCGACGACGATGGATGCTTCGATGACGGCGTTGTCACCTGCTTTTCAGGCCCACGCAGCTACACGGGCGAAGACGTGGTCGAGCTGTCGGGTCACGGCAATCCCATGCTGGTGGAGCGCCTGTTGCGGGCGCTGGGCTGCCGCCTGGCGCGGCCCGGAGAGTTCACACGCCGCGCCTTTCTGAACGGCCGATTGGACCTGACGCGTGCCGAAGCGGTCATCGCCACCATCGAGGCCACGTCGCGGCGAGGCCTGGATGCCGCGAGGTCCGGGCTCGACGGGCGTGTGGCCGCCGAGGTGGCCGAGGTGCGCGATGCCCTCACCGACCTCGCGGCCGAGCTGGAGGCCATCCTCGACTACCCTGGGGAGGACCTTCTGTTTACGGACGACGTCGGTTTGTCATCGCGTTTGGCCGTGCAGGCCGCTCGCGCCGTGTCCGCGGCCCAAAGCGTGAAGGGGGGCCGCGTGGCCGTGGAAGGGGCACGGGTGGTGCTGGCCGGGCCGGTGAACGCGGGGAAGTCCAGCCTCTTCAACGCTTTGTTGGGGCGTGACCGCGCCATCGTCTCGGCCATCCCTGGAACGACCCGTGACGCGGTCGAAGCCTCGTGGCAGCTGGCAGAGGTGCGAATTATGCTGGTGGATACGGCCGGAGAGCGCGCTACCGACGACGTGATCGAAGCCCTCGGGGTGGCGCGTGGCGCGGCAGAGCAGGCCGGCGCGGACCTCGTTTTGCGCTGTGTGCCTCCGGGCGCGCCGGAGCCGGTCGTGACCGCCGGCTGCCTGATCGTCCACACGATGGCGGATCTGGACGCCGCCGAGGGGCTTGCGGTGTCGGCGCGGACGGGCGCCGGATTGATCGAATTGCGCCGTGCGATCCTCGCGGCCGTGGTGGGCGAGGCGCCCGGCGGGGCGGCCGTGGTGCTCACGAGCGCCCGCCAGGCCGAGGCGTTCGCACGGGTGGCTGTCCACCTGGACGAGTCGGCTGAAGCGCTGGCCGAGGCCGGTCCCGCTGTGGCTGTGGAACGCGTGTATGCCGCCCTCGAAGCCCTCTCCGACGTGGATGGCGCCGTGGTGCGCGAATCTGTCCTCGATCGGTTGTTCGCGCGATTTTGTATTGGGAAGTAGGAGGGGGCATGCGCTCGTTGTTTGTGATGGACCCCCTGGACACGCTCGACCTCTCCGGCGATTCTACGTTCAGCCTGATGCGGGCCAGCTCCGAGCGGGACTGGGAAGTGTGGTGGTGCCACCCCAACGACCTTTGGGGGGAAGGGGGCCGCGCCTTTGCGAAGGCGCAACGAGTGGTCACCACGGCCAACGGGTTTGAACGCCTTGAAACTTCTGAAGTTCCTCTGTCTGGGTTCAGGCTGGTGTGGATGCGGAAGGATCCACCGTTCGACATGACGTACATTTTCACGACGTACCTCCTCGATCTCGTCCCGGCGTCCACCCTGGTGCTCAACGCTCCGGCGGGGCTGCGTTCGCGGAACGAAAAGCTCTTCGCGGCGGCCTTCGCCGACCTGACACCCCCGACCCTGATCAGTCGCGACCTTCAGCGAATCCTTGCCTTTGCGCGGTCGCTTCCCGATCGCGTGGTGCTGAAACCCTGGGATGGAAACGGCGGGCGGGGGGTGCTGGTCTCGCGCCACGGCGACCCGAATCTTCGCGCCATGATCGAGGTGCTGACTCAGGAAGGGCGCAGC
>CAMBIK010000259.1 GCA_945867435.1 Klebsiella pneumoniae | reverse complement strand
CAGCGGTCGATAGGCGGCAAACGCGGGCTCGCTTCGCCAGCGAGAAAGGGCGGCTTCAGCGGCGGCGTGGACCTCGGTGCGAACCCCCAGAGCGGAGGCGGCTTCGGCGGGGATGATGGACATGGCTGGGACTCTCGAGCGCAGCGAAGCTATCAAGCTGGGATACAGCGGTGCGATGATCCTGCTGTTCCTCGGGTGCGACGAGTTGCAGAGCACCGATGTGGTCAACGCAGACCTGGCGCTCTCGGTCCAGGTCGCCTCCGACGGGGCAATCACGCAGATCGACGCCAAGATTCAGCGAGGGCAGGGCCTGGGATGGACCCCCGTTCATGTCGCCGAACCCGAGACCCTGGTCCCCAGCGTCTCGGGAGTTGACCTTGTCTTCGAAGCGATCGACCTAGGTTTAGGAGACGTGGTGTACACGACCACCTCCGACACAGGGAGCGGAGGGGTGCCCGTCAGCATCCGCTTCGACCGGACGGCCGACGACTCGATTGGGGAAACCAGCCTGACCGTGCCCCCCGACTTCACGATCACCGCCCCCGCCGCAGGTGCGGGCGTTGCCGCCGACACCGCGCTGATTGTGCTCTGGGACGCCGCCTGGGCGGATGGCACGATCGACCTGACGTTCTCCGGCAGTTGCATCCCGGGATGGGAGGTAAGCGATGCCGACGACGTGGGCGAAATCGACATTCCAGCCGAGGCACTCGCGGCCGAAGGATCGGCGTGCGGAGCCACGTTGACGCTCATCCGCACCGTGACCGGCAGCGTCAACGAGGCGTGGGGGGCGGGGGGCACGACCAGCGCGCAAAACGGGCGAACGGTGACGGTGGCGGTGGGGAACTGAGCGGCCTCAGTGGGCGAGCGTGTTGCGAGCCACGGTCGTAGGCGCGAGGTGCTCAGGGTCCCAATCGCCCTCGCTCACCCACCCTTCAAACGTACCTTCCAGCACGCTGTAGCTTTCTACCAGCACATCGGCCTTGCCCCGTCCAAAGTTGGGGTTCTGCATGTCAACGATGCCGACCCAGCCGCTGTCCGTGATCAACTGGTGGTGCAACCCGTTCACGTCGATGAACGAGACACGGACGAGCGTGGCGGCAGCATCAACGCTCACATCCAGCTCCCGCGTGCTCTTGTTCCAGAGGTTGATCAAGGGAACATCCTGCAAGTCAGGAAACAACGCCGTGCCCCCCTCATCCTCCGCCACCGCGATGGAGACGCCGCCCCCGGAGCCGAGCCCGCCCACCTGCGCAAGCGTGTAGACGGCGCTGCGGCCGTCTGCGGAAACGCTGCCCACCGGCACCCGCTGGACGTCCACGACGCCCGCACCGAGGCCAAGCCCGGTCAGCACCCAACCGTCGGCGGTCTCGTCGAACGTACACACAAATTGTTCTTCTGTGCCTTCGAAGCCAGCAGATAACGAAGGGAGCGCGATGCGGGCACGTTCACTGAACGAGACTGACGGGGCGAGCGGAGCTTCCGTCGTGGCGCCCCTCACCGCGAGGTAGCCCCCGTCCTGACTCCAGGTGAAGTCGCTCAGGTGGTTGACGATCAGCTCCATCGCATCTCCGGTTCCGTTTAGACCAGCGGCAAACTCCGCAATCGGCACGGGACCGCCGATGCCCCACACGCCAACCGCACCCGGCCACACTCCGGCATAGTAGTCGTCGAGGAAGTGCTCGGCGAACAGGTTGCTGGGCACCATCACTTCGACACCATGGTAGTCCAAGAGTCGGTCAGGGCCCAGAAGATCCTCTACTTCGAACAGGGAAAGTTCGCCCTGAATCGTCCCTGAGGCGAGCCCCATCACCTCCTCGCCCATGTCAGGATCGGCGATGCCGGCGAAGTCGATCGAGCCGTGCAGTTGGGCCGTAGGCGTTTGATCGGCCACCACCGGGAGGGGAACCGTGAACGCGCGGCTCACGGTGTCCAGGACGGAAACCGCGTAGTAGGCGTCATCCATCCAAACGGTGAACGTCGCGGGAGTCCCAGCCGCCACCGGAACATGCGCCAGACCTGCAGAGTCGGTGACCACCGTACCAAGCGCGGTGAAGATGCTCGCCCCCTCGAGCGGCGCGCCCGTCGTCGCATCGGTCACGGTGACCGCGGCGTCCAGGGTGTCCCGAACCTCGATGGAAAGCGCGACTTCGAACGCTTCGGCGGCCACTCGGATCGTTGTGGTCCCGGGTGCCACGGCGGTCACCAAGCCCGCAGCATCCACCGTGGCCATCGCCGGATCATCCGACGCGAAGGTTGCCGCCAAGTATACGTCGCGCGCGCCGGAGCGCTGGGTGCCAACAACCCGGATAGCATAGGTTGCACCTGGGTTCACGACCATCGCTGCCGGCCAGGCGTCGATCGAGGCGAGCCCCTCCTCAACCGCCGTGTCCTCGCCAGAGTCGGCTGTGTCGCCGGTCTCGACCTGGCTGCTGTCCCCGGTTTCACCGGTTTCGTCCAAGACTCCGGTCTCGTAGTACCCAAGCCCCGAGTCAGCGTCCTTCGCGGCGGGCGGGTCGGCGGGACAGCCCGCGAGCGCGACGAACGTGAGAAGGGAGGCGTAAGTGGATTTCATGGGACCTCAAAAGTCGAGAAAAACGGTTCGATGGGGGTTCCTCCCTCGTCGGCGCAGCCTTCTTCGCCTCCCTGCACGGAGACCACATAGGTCCACCCTCTCAAGTCGGGGTTGAGCGGATGGAGCTTCACGAACGCCTCGCCTTCGACGGATAGCTCGCTGGGAACGGGAAAGGCAAGGGTGCCATCCCCTCGCACGGCATCCACCCGGAGGGTCTCCGTTGTGCACCGGGTGATGTCGGGAGCTGCGCTGAGCTGCAGATACACGTTGGACACCGCGACCGCTTCCAAGGAGCCATCCTCCGGATCGACAGACTCCACATAGAAGCGCCCGCGCCCCGTGTCCGCGGACTCCTCGCACGCGAGCAACCAAAGAGGAATCGCCAAAGGCCTCATTCTTGAATGAACCGTACAACCAGGACGCGGTCGTCGCTGCCTGGGACCGCGTACTCGCCGCCCGCCGCACACGGGGTTGCACCCAGTTCGGCTGGAGGCGCAGACACGGTGGGTTCGTCGTCACTCACGAGGAGCCAGGATGTGGCGAGGAGACCGAACCCCTCTGTATCGTAGATCTCTACCCGAACGGTCGTGGGTTCCGGGGGCAGGCCGCTCACCGCCGCACGTCCGTTGCCTGCGCCCAGGGTAGTTACCCCCACGCCATCGACGCAGATTCGCATTTGCTCGGCGTCCTGCGGCAGCGCCGCAACGACGTCGAACTCCCAGTCGCCGAAAACATAGTCCACCTCGGAGCAGCCGCTGAACAGCGCGGCGGCCCCGGCGGCGGCTATTCCTCGTCGGACGTGTACGAGATTTCCGAAAGTTCCCACTGCGTCTCCCACCCCGGAATCGTCTGGTAAACCGGGCCATACGCCGCGACCAGCGTGACGTCTCCGGTGAAGAGCGCGCCCACTTGGGCGTCCCCATCCCCGTCGTCGATGGTCATGCGCACACACTGGGTGAAGTCGTCCTGGGGGATGGTCGGGCAAGTGGACAGCGACTCGACGAGGGTCGACGTGTAGGTGACCGAAGTGCCGTTGGAGTCCTTGCTTTCCGAGACAGTCGCATCGCCCAGGCGCATCGCGTCGTCGCCATCGGTGATCTCGATCGGCGGGTCGAAGGTGACGGGGGCGCCCATCGCGCCCAGCGAGTACCCATGCACCATCACGGAATCCCCCGTGACGGAGGACCAATCCACCGAACCAAGCAGCTCGGCGGTGGCCGCGTTGTAGTACTCCATGGTGGCGACCTCTCGCCCATCCACGACAGTGGTCTGCGGCTTCTTGTCGACCCGAAGCTTCCACGTGATGTTTTCCACATCTTCGTTGTTGAAGCTCATCGAACGGTTGCCATCGAAGGCGAAGTAGTCGCTCATTTTCGTTCCGGCGTACACCGGAGTACCCGTTCCGGGGTCGCAGGCCAAGGCAGCGAGCAGCAGCATGGTAGTCCTCCGCCACACGGATAGCACCGCGTGGAAGACTTCGCACCCACGGATCCACAGGCGAGCGAAGCCCCACAAATCCCGGCGAATTCGGGTAGCACCCGTCCTCCGGCACGAATAAACGATCGGTCACCACAGGACCGCCCATGAAGACATCCTCCTCCTTGCTCTTCGCCGCCATGACCGGCATCCTCGCGGGCGCCTGCGCTGCGGAAGCCCCCCCGGCGGCTCCGGCCCCAGCACCCACGGCGGCCGCAGCACAGCCAGCTGCCGCGG
>CAMBIK010000258.1 GCA_945867435.1 Klebsiella pneumoniae | reverse complement strand
CGCCGGCAAGCGGCCCCTCTCCCGACGCCTCCTGGCTGGCGATGCTGGACGCCGCGGGGGTCCAAAGCGTCGTACAGTCCGAGTCGATCCCGCGGGTTGAACAAGGGGGCGGAACTACCGCGAGCGACCCCCTCACCGTCCAAAGTCCCGACATGGAACCCCCCGAGTTGGCTGCCAGTCTGGTCCCCCTCCCCTGGCGCCGGATCTGGGTGCTCCCGCCAAGCGGGCTGGAAACCGCGCTCTCCGCAGCGGGGTTGATTCCGCCCGGGCTCACCCCAATCCCTGCGACGGGTGCCGCCCCCGACCACAGGGAAGGACTGCACCTGGGGAGGGAGATCGCCGCGGTGCGCGGCACCGTGCTGCACGGACTGCTTGAGGATGAGTGCATCGACGACGATGCGCTTGCCAGCGACCGCTGGCTGGCAACGGGGCGCGCGGAGGGTCTCTCCGAGGAAGTGCTCGCGCAAGGCTGGCCCGCGGTGCTGCGGCAACTTTGCGCCATGCGCAGCAGCCCCGACGTGGAGATGGTCCTCGGGGCCGATGGGATCTCCGAGGTCGCCGTGCGCCTGGATGTTGGCGACGTGCGCATCGAGGGTCGTCTGGACAGGTTGTGCCGCGATCGCGCTGACCAAGCCTGGATGGTCGTCGACTACAAGACGGAAGACCCGGGACCCGACCCAGAAGCCACCGCGGCACACCACCGACTTCAGCTGTTTGCGTACAGCCTCGCGGCCACCGCCGTGCTCGAAGCGCAGGGCCAAGGGCGTGTGGTGCGGGGAGCCGTCTTGTTCACGCGAACCGGCGAACTCGTGCGCCTCCCGGACTGGACCCAGGAGGAAGAACGGTCTCTATTGGCCTCCATCTCCGCACTCCCGGAGGCGCTGCGGGGGCCTCCGGCGTAGGTGCGAGGCCGCTGTTCCCCTTAGCTGCCCGAGTCTTTCGGGCGGTTGAGCTTTGCCCACTGGATCTTCGCGTCGGGGTCGGGTGCGGTCGGGCGTTCCATCGGTTGGATCTCCTCGGGCGCGGCAGCCGAATGCTCACCGCTGAGCCGGTTCACCACCCCTTGCACGCCTTTCTTAAGTCGATCGCGGAGTCCCATGTGCCAAAGGTAGCCCCGACGGACCGCGGGCACAACATCCCGGGCTCGGAAGGCGTGACTATCTCAAAACGTGGGCGAGGGCTCGCCGCCCTCTCTCCCTACCGCACCATTCTCTCCCGCCTCCAACCTGCGATCCCGGCCTGCGGCGTTCCGCGCGTACTAAGGCGCCGAGCGGGGTGCTCTCCCCCTGTCCGCGGTCACCCACGAAGCCCTATGCTTCATGCACTTGCGCGGCGCGGAACGCGCCATGGCAGACGAAACGCTGTCAGCCACCCAAGCCGTTTGTGGTATGAAGGGGGGCATGACGACGATCACCCTTGAACAGATCATCAACTTTCTTCTGGAGGCCCCGATGTTTGGGCTTCTCGATCCTGCACAACTCTCTCAGATCGTGCACATCATGCAGGTGCGGCGGATCCGCGACGGGCAGACCATCTTCAGAGAGGGCGACCCGGGCGATGCTTGGTACGTGATTCTTGAGGGCGAAGCGAACGTGACCAGATCGAGCGAAGGTCGCCCGGACAAGGTCATCGCCCACATCGGTCCCCGTGCTTGTTTTGGGGAGATGTCGATCCTCGACCACTCGCCCCGGTCCGCGTCCGTGACGGCGTGCGGCGACTCCACCGTGCTGCGCTTCCCCCGCGACGCCTTCGAGGCCCTCCTCGGCCAAGACAATCTCGCGGCCTACAAGCTGGTGCATGAGATGGCCAAGGTCCTGACGGTTCGTGCTCGCAAGACCAGCCAGGAACTCGCGAAGGCACTGGCGGACAACGAGAAGCCCGGAAGGCTTCGCGATACGACCACCGCCGTGGTCGACGGCCACTCGGTCTCCGAGTAGCCCCACCGTAGCCGCGAGCGTTAGGCTCCCGGCCGATGGCACTCCCTCGCCTCTTCCGAAACGTCGCCCTGGTGATCGCCCGCTCCGTGGCGCAACACGACCTGTTCGAACGGCCTGGGGAACGGCCCCGCACGCCCGCTCTGGCGCCCACCGCCAGGCCCGAGGCCGCGCCCGCAGCCGCGCCCGCGGCGCCAACGGTTCCGCAGCGCCGGCAGTCCCCCGGGAAGGCCAAGGCACCGAAAAAAGCGACCTTTCCCGCCCTTGAGCCGCCGAGGCCGACCACGGGCTGCCATGCGGTGGACCTCGAGGGCCTGCGGCGAGCACTCACACCCAACGGGAAGCCGTTGGTGATCAACCACTGGGCTTCATGGTGCGACCCGTGTGTGGACGAACTCCCGCGGCTGGTGCGCGCCGCGGCAGGCGTGGCCGATGTGGGCGAGTTTCTTGGTATTTCCTGGGACCTCTTCGATCACCCGGGCGACCCACTCACCGTTGCCAAGAAGGTCGGGGCTTTCGCGGACAGCGTCGGGGTCGGCTACGGGAGCGTCTTGTTCGCGGGCGAACCCTCCGAGTTGTTCGCCGCCCTCGGCCTGGACAGCGAGCTCATCCCGCAGACGGTGGTCCTCGGCCTCGACGGGAAAGTCTGCTGGAAGAAGAACGGTGTGATCGAACATGACGACGTTTTCCCGCTCATCCGTGCGGTGCGCGACGCGGCCGGGGTGTAGTTTGCGCCCCCAACGAAGCCTCATCCCAGCGTGGACCACGATTCTTGCTTTATCGTTGTTTACGGCCGGATGTCCGAAGGTCGATGTCGAGCCGCTCTCGCCGCCGGGGCTCGTCACGATCCTGCACACCAACGACCTTCACGGGCATTACCTGCCAGAACGCGCCGATTGGTTGCCGGGCACCCCGGAAATCGGCGGATTCGTCCGGATGGAACAGGAGGTCCGCGCGATTCGCGCCGCCCGCGGCCGTAGCAACACCTTGCTGTTGGATGCGGGCGACATCCTGACCGGCACCCCCCTGACTGCCATCAAGGAGGAAGGTGCTTGGGGAACGCCGATGCTGCGCTTCATGGAGGCGGTGGGGTACGACGCGTGGGCTATCGGCAACCATGAGTTCGACCGCGGGCTCGACAACCTGAGCTTGCTGGGGGGGAAGGCTCCATTCTCCATGCTGAGCGCCAATATACGGGCCAAGGGCGGCACCGCACCCCTGATGCCCAACCAGGGGTTCAGCCGCGTGTTTGTCGTCAACGGCCTCCGCGTTGGCGTGATCGGTGCCACGACCGACCAGCTTCGCACCCTGGTGTCGCCGGCGGACTGGGAACGGATGCACACGCTGAGCGCAACCGAAGCCGTGCGGGCCGAAGTCGCGGTGCTCGACCCGCTCACCGACGTCATCATCGCCTTGACCCATCTCGGGGTCGACGCCGACAAGAGCCTCGCGGCCGCCGTGCCCGGCATCGATCTCATCGTCGGCGGCCACAGTCACACGCGGCTCACGGAGGCGGTAAGGCAAGGGGAAACCTGGATCGTCCAGACGGGCAGCTACGGGCGCAGCCTTGGCGTGGTGGAGATGAGCATCGCCGACGACGCCGTGGCCGGCTTCCGCTACCAGCTGCGCGACCTGGTGTTGGACACGGCCAGCGTTGCCCCGGACCCCTCGCTACAAGGGCTGGTCTCCCACTACCAGGCCAACATCGACAGCCTGTACGGCGAACAACTCGGAAAGGCACCGAAGAAGCTTGAGAAAGAATATTCGAACGAAAGCGCGTTGGGCCGATGGGTAAGCGATGCGCTCCGCGTGACCACCCACAGCGACATCGGCATGTACAACGGCGGCGGCCTGCGCTCCGAGATCCAGGCCGGCATCGTGACGCGTCGTCACATCTTCGAGTGCTTTCCCTTCGAAAATCCAGTCATGACCTTCGGGGTTACCGGAGAAGCGCTGGTGGGCATCGTGCTTCGGAACATCGCGGCCGACGCCGACGGAAAGCACGGCTTCCTCTCCCTCGGCGGCGTCAGCTGGACGTGGCGACTCAACGGGACAGCACCCGAGGTCGTTGCCATCAACGTAGGCGGCCAACCTGTGGATCTCAGCCGTCGCTACACGGCGGCCGCCACATCCTACATCACGGAACAGTGGGAGAAGCACCTCGGTTTCGAACCGAAGGACGCCCAATCTGCGGGCTCCAACGACTTTGAGGCGGCCGTGGAGTATGCGCGCGTGCACGGCCTCGGGGAAGACGGCGTGCCCCGCGGCGTTCGGGTGGACTGAAGGCCGCGGTCAGGCCGATCGGGGCTTGGGTCTTGCGTTCCAAATCTGCGCGCAGAGCACCAGGCCGACCAGCGCGAACGGCAGCATCGCTCCCGGCCACACCCTCCAGTTCGCTGGGTCCT
>CAMBIK010000257.1 GCA_945867435.1 Klebsiella pneumoniae | reverse complement strand
CGCCGGTCCGGGCCGCACCGCCCGTCGTGGTGCCCGCGCCCGTCGTGGAGGCACCCGCGGTCGCGGCACCGCCCGTCGCCGTGCCCGAGCCCGTCGTGGAGGCACCGCCCCTCGCGGCGCGCCGCCCCTCGTCGCTTGCCGCCGCCGCCGCCGCCGCCGCCGCCCGATCCTCGGAACCGCTGCTTCATGCGGACATGGGGTCTACGGACCGGGAACACTACATCGCCCGTGCCAAGGCCAACAACCGGGATGTGGGCTCCATCACGGGTACGGAGGGGCTCAACCGCGCCGACGATGGCGAAGCCTTCTGGGGCCCGGTGAACAACGAATCCTCCCGCGCCAAGGCCGACGGGCAGGTGCTGACCATCGACCAGTGGGAATGCATCTCTTGCGGCACCTGCGTAGAACAGACCAACAAAGTCTTCTTCCTGCCAGACGACGCAAAAGCCACGCCTATCGCCCAGGATGGCCCGATGGACCTGATCCAGGATGCGATTGAGGCCTGTCCGGTCACCTGCATCCATTGGCTGCCGGTCGCCGAGGCAGCCGACAAGGGCTTCGCAACGGGAAACGAGCCGGATTCGCCGCGTCCCGAATAGGGCGCCGCCTACCCCTGCTCCAAGCTTCGCAGCATGTCGACCTTCAACGCAACCTCCACCAGGTCGCCCCAGAAGATGCTGGTCGGCCATGTACGGCCACACACCGTTGCGCGGATCGGCGTGCGTCCGACCGCCGCGAGGGCAGGCGGGCGGGCGTTTTCCGGCACGGTCACCATGAGCACGCCGTTCGGTGTGGGCCAGCGCCACAGCGGAGCGGAGAAGATCACCATGCCTACGGGTAACGCGAGGCGATAGGGTCACCTCCATGCTCGCTCGCGTCCTCGCGCTCACTTCCTTTGTTCAGGCTGCTGCGATCGTGCTTCCGGCGCTGTCCTGGCCCCTGTGGATGGTCCATTTCGCAGCGGTCGAGGGGTGCCTGCTGGGCGCGGTGCTCGGCCTGGCGGCCATCCTCCTTACGCACGAGCGTTGGGTCACAGCGGCCGCGAGCCTGGGCGCGTTGATTTGTATTCTTCCTGCCTTATCTGTGATTCCAGCCTACCTGCGCGAGGGGCAGTCCTTCTCGCCCTGGCTGTGGCTCACGGGCGGCGGGGTGCCGGCTGTGACCTTGGAGCGCGATGTGGTGCTCGGCGGCACCGTCACCGCCGACCTGTGGCGTGGCCGCGGAGAGGGTCCACGGCCAGCGGTGGTGGTCGTGCATGGAGGAAGCTGGCGTTCGGGAGACAAGGGGGAGATCCCCCACATGTCGGCCGTGCTCGCAGACGCCGGCTACACCGTGGTCGACGTGCGCTACCGGCTCGCGGGCACCGCACCCTTCCCCGCCGCCATCGAGGATGTGCGGTGCGCGCTGGCCTCGCTCGCCGCAGAGCCCGCCCGCTTCGGGGTGGACCCGTCGCGACTGGCGTTGCTGGGGCGCAGCGCTGGCGGACAGATCGCGCTCGTCGCGGCTTACGCGGATGCCTCGATCGCGCCATCCTGCGGCGGGGAGGTGCCCAAGGTTCGCGGAGTCATCTCGGTGTACGGCGTGACTGATGTGGCGTGGGCGCACGACCATCCCTACCGACCCGACGTGGTCGATGGCGTTGCGGCCACGCAGCTGTACCTGGGCGGTACGCCCACGGCTGCCCCCGATCGCTACCGCACTGCGACTCCGCAATCCTGGGCGCGAGCCGACCTTCCCCCAACGCTTTTGCTGCACGGAAAGGGCGAAGGCTGCGTTCGGCCCGAGAACACGACCTTCCTGCGCGACGCGCTCGTGGAGGCCGGCGCGCCCGTCACCACGGTGCTCATCCCCTTCGCCGACCACGGCTTCGACGTGCGTCCCGGCGGCTTCGGGGAACAGCTGTCGCGCGGGAGCATCCTCGCTTTTCTGGCGACGGTGCTGGATTAGGACCAATGCCGGTCACTTAGGCGCTCTTGGAGCGAAGCCGTCAGCTTCCGATGCAGCACCGCCAGACCAGCCGTGCTCGACAGGAATCTGGCGAAGACGCGGCCACCTTCTCGACCGCAACCCTTGGTAATGTTCGTCGGCACTGACGCAACGGAGCGGCGCTCGCATCCCGCCTCGGACCCAGCTAACAGCTGATAGCTAACAGATCGCAATACGCGACCGGCATGGGAACTAAACCAGCCTAGGTTCCGGTGCAGGTGTAGGTGAGCGTGACCTGGTCCGTGCTGGTGGCCGACATGCAGTCCATCGCGGTGACATCGACCACGACGGTGCTGCTGTACCCCGTGCTGTAGGTGGCTACGGGGTCGTCGAAGAAGACCTGCGCCGCGGTGGTGCTGGTCGTGGCGAGGGTGCCCACGGCATCGGGATCGCTGGAGATGGCCCAGGTGTACTCAAGCGTGTCCCCATCCGGGTCGGTGCTGCTTGAAGCGTCGAGGTAGAAGTAGTAGTCCGCGCAGGGGTCGCAGTCGTAGCCTGCCGTGCCGTAGCTGATCGGGGTGCAATCGATCGTGGCGGTCGTGCTTTGGTCGGCGCCGGCGGAGGCCACGGGGTCGCCGTTGTAGCCGCGGTCGGCCACGGTGATCGTGATGGAGGTGGGCATCGACACCGTGCCCGCATCGCTCACGGTCAGCGTGAAGATGTAGTCGCCGGCAACGTCGGGGTGGAAGGTGGGGGCGATGTCGGTGGTGGTCTCAATGTCGGCGCTGGTCATGACCGAGCCGGCCGGAGCGCTCGCAAGCTCCCACACATAGGTCATGGCATCGCCATCGGGATCGAACGAGCCGGATGCATCGAGCGTGAGGGGGGAGCAGGTCACCAACAGCGAGGCCGGGTCGTAATCGGCGATCGCGGTGGGGGCGGATTCCGACACGCCGTCGCAGTCGGTGTCCATACCATCGGTGGCTTCGAATGCACCGGGGAACACGTTGGCGTCGGCGTCGTTGCAATCGCCGGCATCGCCCGAAAGGCCATCCCCGTCGTGGTCGTAGTTCGAGCAGAGCTCGTTGCCGGTCTTGGGGCTGCCAAAGTCGGTGCCGGGGTTGCCCCATTCGTAGGTGGCCACGCACCATGCGGTCGGGTCGTCGTTGTTGTCGGCGCCCATGCCGCCCGGGTCCAGGCCCATCGAGGCCCCCGAGGGATCGGGCATGGTGGCCCCATCATCCCAGAACAGGGAATCCAGCTCGATGCCGTCGGCGATGAGCTTCAAATCGTCGGACTCGTTCTGCAGCACGATGCCGTCGTATTCGTAGTCGACGAGCGCGTTGCCGTTGGTCACATAGTCGGCGTTGCTGCCGAAGACGAACAGCTCGCCCGGCTCGAGGGTGAGCAGTTCATCCGACTCGACCTGATGCCATTCGCTGTCGGTATCCGCGGCGATGATGAGGCCGTTGAGGATGAGGGTGCGAGTCGACATGTTGACGACCTCGAACCACTCGCCATCCGGGTCGAGCACGTCGCCCGGGTTGTTCATGATCTCATTGAGCGCCAGATCGCCCTCGGCCCAGTCGCCTTCGTCGATGAGGCCATCGCAGTCGTTGTCTTCGGAATCGCCCGCCACTTCGCCCGCTTCGGGGAAGATGTTGGGATTGGTGTCGTCGCAATCGGGGGCGACGGTGTCGGTGCCACAAGTGGTGTAGCCATCGCCGTCGGAGTCGAAGCCCTCATCCACCTGGCCGTCGGCGTTGTTGTCGACACCATCGCATTTTTCGCTGCCCACGCAGTCGGCCACGCCGTTGCCATCGAGGTCTTCGTAGCCCTCGTCGGTCAGGCCATCGCCGTTGTTGTCGATGCCATCGCAGGTTTCGGTGTCCTGGCAGTCGGCGATGCTGTCGCCGTCGGCGTCGGGGAGGCCTTCGTCCACCACATTGTTGCAGTTGTCATCGAGCCCGTTGCAATCTTCGCTGCGCCCCGGGTAGCGGTTCGGGTCTTCGTCGTCGCAATCGCCATCGGCAGGCGTGACGCCGTCGGAGTCGGCATCGGTCGGCGGAACATAGTCCTCAGAGGTGTCTTCCTTGCCAGTTTCGACACCCTTCGCGGTATCGGAGTCGGGACAACCGAGGAGGCCAAGCGCGAGCAGGACGGAGACAAGAGGGAGGCGAGAGGACAGCATGGAGCGCTCCGAGGGGGGCAAGGGTGCCGCAACGTAGCCGAAATCACATCGATCGTCAGCCCGAGAGTTCGTTCAGGTTGGAAAACGGGCCCTTCGGGGTGGGGGCGGAGGGAAACTGAGCCCCCACAACGGTGCGTGGGAGGCCCGAAACCGCGAGGAGGGTCACAACCTCCGTTCGTGCCGCCGCCCCAGCACCGTGTACAGCACAGGCAACACGACCAGCGTGAGCAGCGTCGAGGAG
>CAMBIK010000256.1 GCA_945867435.1 Klebsiella pneumoniae | reverse complement strand
GAGATCCAACGCGTTCGGGATGAGCTTTGAGGCTGATCCTCCGATGCTTGAACGCCCGGTGAGCGTGGCCCCCCCCCCTTCCGCGGAAGCGGTGCCCCGCGGGGCGAAGGCCAAGCGACAGCCGGAGGTTGTGGCGGGGCTCCTTGGCTCGGGTGGGACTCATGACGATGGAAGTGCCGTTCGCCAGACGAATCAGCCGTTTCAACTGCCGCCACTGTCGCTTTTGGACGAACATGCGGCCATCGTCGCTAACGCCGACGAATCGCGCCTTCACGATCTCGCGAGCCGTTTGACGCTCAAGCTCAAAGATTTTGGCGTGGAGGGGAGGGTGAGCGCGATCCGACCCGGGCCGGTCATCACCATGTTTGAGTACGAACCTGCGCCAGGGATCAAGTTGAGCAAGATCGCGTCGCTGACAGACGACGTGGCGATGGCGATCAAGGCTCTTGCAGTTCGAATTGTCGCTCCGCTTCCTGGGCGTGGCGTGGTGGGATTCGAGGTTCCGAACGAGGTGCGGCACACGGTTTGGGCGAGGGACGTGTTTGCCTCAGCAGAATTCCGTGATCAACGCCACACGCTGCCCATCATGCTCGGCAAGGACACCGAGGGCCGCCCCTATGTGGCGGACCTGGCAAAGACCCCCCACCTCCTGGTCGGCGGCACCACAGGCTCGGGCAAGAGCGTCGGCATCAACGCTATGCTCGTTTCACTCCTGATGACCAAGACTCCCGAGGAGCTGAGGCTTATCCTTATTGATCCCAAGATGTTGGAGTTCGAGCTCTACAAGGAGATTCCTCACCTCCTTCACCCCGTGGTCACCGACGCCTCCCTGGCGAGCAAGGTGCTGGCGTGGACCTGCGAGGAGATGGACCGCCGCTACCGGATGCTGGGCGATTGGAAGGTACGCAACATTGAGAACTTCAACGGCAAGGTTGAGGCGGAGTCCGTTGACTGGACCCCTGAGAAGGCCAAGAGCTATTTTCCCGACTGGCCTGCAGGTCAACTCATCCCGACCCCCAAGAAACTCCCGTATATCGTGGTTGTTATCGATGAATTGGCCGACCTGATGATGGTGGCTAGTAAGGATGTGGAGATGAGCATCGCCCGCATCGCGCAGAAGGCTCGGGCGAGCGGCATCCACCTGATCGTGGCCACGCAGCGTCCCTCGGCGGATGTCATCACGGGCCTCATCCGAAGCAACATGCCTTCCCGGGTGGCGTATCAGGTGCGCACCGCGATGGAGAGCCGCATCATCCTCGATGCGATGGGGGCGAACTCCTTACTCGGAAAGGGCGATTTGCTCTTCGTGCCCCCTGGTGTCAGCTCACTCACCCGCATTCATGGACCCTTCCTGAGCGACGAGGAAGTGAAGCGCGTCGCGGACATGTGCCGTGCGCAGGGCAAGCCGAACTACGCCCCCGCGATCCGACTCGAAGAGGGAGATGGGGATGGCGATCTGGACGACGTAGACGAGTTGAATGAAGAAATGTCTAGGTACTACGATGAGATTGTCGAGCTTGCGCTTGAGAAGCGTCAGATCAGCACCTCCATGATCCAGCGCCACCTGAAGCTCGGCTACAACCGGGCGTGCCTGCTGATGGAGCAGTTGGAGCGAAACGGCATCGTTGGCGGGGCCGACGGGGCCAAGCCTCGCAAGGTGCTGGCGCAGGAGTAGGCATTGGCAGGGCTTCGTCAGCAAACGTCACCACGTTGAATCCAGGCTCGAGAGGCGCGTTGACCTCTCGGGGTGACCCTTGCGACAGTCGAAGATCTGGAGTATGCCGCCGCTTCGCTCGGAGGACTCATTGCGCGGTTCGCGCCTGCTTGCATCTTTCGCCCTCTGTGCAGCGTTTGCGGCACCCGCGGTTGTCAGCGCAGTTCCGCCTGGGGAGCCGAAGACGGTTGCCGAGTTGGTCCCCTTGGTGCAAGCTATTTACAAGGGCGTGCAAACGGTGCGTGCCGACTTTACCCAGACCGCCGTGAACGCGATGACGGGAGTCGAAGAGAAGCAGCGTGGGCGACTTCTCCTGGAGCGTCCTCGAAAGTACCGTGTTGAAATCGGTCTTCCGCTGAAGGCTGCGGTCGTCGGCGATGGCACGACTCAGTGGCTGTACACGGCCGACACAAAACAGGTGATCGTCCAGAAGGAGCTGGGCACTGGCGGGGGGCCCGTGCAGTTGATCGACGACCTCGGGCGGCTCAACGACCTGTTCGACGCGACGCTCGCGCCTGCCTCCTCGCCGCCAAAGCCGTTCTATCAACTCACCCTGAAGCCCAAGACCGCTGGCGCCGTCAGGGAAATGAACGTGACGCTTCGGAAGCAGACCTACCATCTCTCTGAGCTAAACATAACGGATACGACTGGGGCAATAACGCGAATGTCGTTTTCAGCGATGGTGCTTGGCGGTGACATCCCCGACCTGCAGTTCAGCTTCAAGGCACCGCTGGGCGTAACTGTCGTCCAGATGCCCTAAATGGAGCGCGTACACCTAATCTCGCTGGGGTGCCCGAAGAACCGGGTGGACTCCGAAGTGATGGTTGGCAAGCTGAGGCAAGGCCCGTTTGAACTGGTGAGTTCACCTGAAGCGGCCGACGTCATCGTGGTGAATACTTGCTCGTTCATCCGCCCCGCCACGGAAGAATCGATCGACACCATTCTGGAGATGGGGAAGCTGAAGTCGGCGGGGAGCGCGAAGAAGCTGATCGTCACCGGGTGCATGGTGCAGCGGTACGGCAAAAGCCTGGAAACCGAGCTGCCCGAGGTGGATCACTTCCTTGGCACAGGGGAATACCACCGGATCGCCGACGTGCTGCAGTCCCGGGAGGGGCAGGCGGAACGAAGCTACATCGACACCCCGCTGTACCTGCATGACGAGATGGCTCCCCGAGTCAACAGTTGGGCCCCCCACTCGGCCTACCTCAAGCTCTCGGAGGGGTGCGACCACCGCTGCGCGTTCTGCATCATTCCTCAGCTTCGCGGCAAGCTACGAAGCCGAACGGTGCCTTCGTTGGTGACCGAGGCACGCCGCTTGGCCGACGAGGGCGTGGTCGAGTTGAACCTGGTGTCGCAGGACAGCACGGCCTACGGGCGTGATCTCGGAGATGGCTCCGACCTGGGCACGCTTCTCCGCGCGCTCGGGCGCATCGAGAATCTCAGTTGGATCCGACTTCATTATGTGTACCCGCTCGGGGTTCCAGAGAGCGCGCTCCGCGCCATCGCGGAGGAGCCGCGCGTGTTGAAGTACGTCGACATCCCGCTTCAACACGCATCGGGCCGCATGCTGAAGTCCATGAAACGCGGCGTGAGTCGTGCTGGGCAGGAAGATGTGCTGCGCCGCATCCGGGGGCGCATCCCCGGCGTCACGCTCCGAACCACTTTCATCGTGGGCTTTCCCGGCGAGACCGAAGCGGACTTTGACGAGCTTTGCGACTTTGTCGAGACCGAGCAATTCGATCGTGTGGGCGTCTTCACCTATTTCCCCGAAGATGGCACGCCGGCGGCCCTTCTTCCCGGTCAGGTGGATGAGCGGGTCAAAAAGGCTCGACAGAAGGAGTTGATGAAGCGGCAGGCCGTGATTTCACGCCGTAAGAACAAAGCGCTTGTTGGGACCGAGGCAACCGTGTTGGTGGATGGCCCTAGCAAGGAGAGCCCGCTGGTGATCGTGGGAAGGCTGCCGTCCCAGGCTCCGGATGTGGATGGCCAGGTTTGGCTCAGCGAGACGGATGAAGGGGTTCGGGCCGGCCAGCTGCGTCGGGTTCGGATCACCAAGGCCACCGCCCACGATCTCGTCGCGGAAGTCGCCGACTGACCGAAGGACCGGCGCAAAAGGCTTGCGCGAGTGCTCCGAACGTGAAAGAAGGGTGCCCCTACCCCGGTCGGCTCGCCGGCCTGTACGCCCCGTTGGAGACGCCTCATGGTCAGCCCGTTCGGATTCTGGCTCTACCTGCCCGCAGCGGCAGGGGTGCTCAGCCTCCTCATCGCCGCCTTCTTCTACTTCCGCGTGCGCGCCCTTCCCGAGGGCAACGAAGCGATGTCCCGGATCGCGGGCTACATCCGTGAAGGATCGATGGCGTTCCTCGCCACGGAATACAAGGTGCTCGCGGTCTACGCCGCGGCAGTTTTCGTCGCGTTGTCCTTCGCGCTGACTCCGATGGCAGGCGTGTGGTTTCTGGCCGGCGCGGCGCTGTCCCTCGGGGCCGGCTTCATCGGGATGAAGGCTGCGACCTACGGAAACGTGCGTACCGCACAGGCCGCCGCGACCGGAAGCAAGGCCGACGCGCTGCTCACCGCCCTCGATGGCGGCGCGGTCATGGGGTTGTGCGTGGCAGGGCTGGCGCTCATCGGATTGTTCGTGGTGTTCCTCGTGAACCCGATGGGCGATGCAGAGGCGAACACGCTGCTGGGAACCAGCCTCCACGCATTCGCCGTGGGTGCATCCTCCATCGCGCTGTTTGCCCGCATCGGCGGCGGCATCTACACCAAGGCGGCCGACGT
>CAMBIK010000255.1 GCA_945867435.1 Klebsiella pneumoniae | reverse complement strand
CAAAGAGGATGTCGGCGTTGTTGTTGAACGTGGCCTGTTCAAAGCCGGTCACTCGGAACAGTTCGTAGCTGTTGCATCCGGTCAGCAGCGAAAGGGGCAGCAGCCACATGCCTCAGCTCCAAAGTGCGCGCATCCTACCGCTTCGGGGGGGGGGCGACAAGCGGGGGCGCGGGGTGTTCCCCCCGATCACATCTTCTTGACCAGCGAGTTCACGGAGTTGAACGTCGTGGTGACCTGATGGTGGATGCGGATTCCCTTCTTCTGATGGTGCTTCAGAAGCTCGGACCAGATGTGGGTGATCTCGCTGCGGATCTCCGCGTAGCGGCGACCCTCCACCAGGTCGGCAAGGCGAACCACGGCATCCGGCACGTCGCCATCCACATAGCATTCTGCGATCCGCTGCACGGTCGAAGCAAGCTGAGGGTGTATGGGGTGTTCCGGCGCGCTAGCCAAGGGGTCTTCCGCAGAGAGGGGCTCGGAAGGGGGCGCGGGGGCTGCCGGCACCGTGACGGTGATTCCGGGTTCGTCTTCCTCCGGTTCCTGCACCACCTCGACGACAGGCGGCGGCGGTGCCACGATTGGCTTTGCGACCGCCACGACTGGCGGCGCGACGACAGGCTTGGGCTGCACGACCGCGGGTTGTGGCACGTCGCCATCCATCGAGGTGAGGCCACGTTCCGAGAGAAACGCGGAGACACTTCCGAACATCTCCGCATAGTCTGACAGGCGGAAGCCACCCTTGATCCTACTTTCTGCCAGATCGTTGTTCGATTCCACGACGGTCACGCGCCCGTTGGCGCGGGCATCGAGGGTGACTTCGGGCGCGAGGATCGCATCTACGGTGAGCTTTGCAGGTCCCACGCTGACGCGCGTGGACGCTTGAATCCCCCGGGCGATCACGGTGCCCCCCCCAATGTTCACGTTGCTGGCGCGGATGGTGATGGCGGTGACGTTCCCGCCGAAGGTGGCATCCCCGCCAATGTGCAGGGCCGCGAGCTGGGCGTTCCCACCGATTTCAAGGTTTCGCCCCGCATGGAGTGCGCCGACGACCGCGGCCCGGCCTACGCGCACGTCCCCCCCGGCATGCAGGCCGGTGACCTCCAAATCCTGGGCAACGGACACATTCCCGGTCGCAGTGGCTTGGCCGCCCGACAGGTTGCCCGCGATCTCGACCGACGCGGCGCGCAGTTCGCCCACTGCGGCGTTGCCAGCCACGACCAGGGCCCCGCCGCTGGCCACGGAGGCGGCCTCCAAGGATCCCCCCACAGTGATGCTCCCGGCGGCATCCAACAGCCCCGCCGACCCCCCGAGATGCAGGGCGATCGACCCCTCGGCGCTGACGATTCGCTTGAGCTTTCGCCCCCCGAAGTCGGTATGTAGCTGGATATCCCCTTGATTCTCGATGGTTACCCCATCGTCTTCGATAAGGAACACGACCCCTTCGGGAACGACGAACGGTTGCGCCATGGCTCACTCCATCGACGTGCAACGTAGAGGATCGTCAGGGGCCCGTCAACCGCCGTTGGTAGGGTAGGTGAAGCGCACGGTGCCGTCGACGAGGTCGGCGGTCACGCTGCCCCCCTTCATCAAACGACCGAACAGCAGGTCGTCGGCCAGGGGCTTCTTCAGGTGCTCCTGAATGACCCGCGCCATCTCTCTCGCGCCGAACTGAGGTTTGTACCCTTCGTTTCCGAGCCACTCGCGCAGGGCCGGCGTGATTTCGAGGGTGACGTCTCGCGCTTGAAGCTGACCAGCGAGCTGACGCACGAACTTGTCGACCACCTGGAGGATCACCGGGCGGCTCAGCGGTCCGAACACTACGCTGCCGTCGAGTCGATTACGGAACTCTGGAGGGAAGAGCTTCGCAAGTGCCTCGGACACCTTGTGCTGGGCGCCCGGCGCAGCGAAGCCCATGCCCGCCACCGCTGCGTCACGCGCCCCGGCGTTGGTGGTCAGGATCACGATCACGTTGCGAAAGTCAGCCTTCTTCCCGTTGTTGTCGGTCAACGAAGCGTTGTCCATCACCTGCAACAGGATGTTGTAGATTTGGTGGTGCGCCTTCTCGATCTCGTCGAGGACGAGCACCGCGTGCGGGTTGCGACTGACCGCCCCGGTAAGGAGGCCTTCCTGGTCGAAACCGACGTAGCCGGGAGGCGCTCCGATGAGCCGCGAAACGGTGTGGGATTCGCTGTATTCCGACATGTCGAAGCGCAGGAAGTGTACGCCCAGCACCTCGGCAAGCTGCTTGGCGAGCTCGGTCTTGCCGACCCCCGTGGGCCCGGAGAAGAGGAACGAGCCGATCGGCCGGTTCGGGCTGCCCAACCCGGCGCGGTTCAGCTTAATGACGGAGGTGATCGCATCGACCGCCGGGTCCTGTCCGAAGATGCGTTCTTTAAGGTCGGACGCCAGTTGTTTCAGGTTGGACTGCTCCGCCTCACTGACCGTCTTGGGCGGAATGCGGGCGATCCTGGCGACCACCGCCTCCACATCGGCCACATCCACCACGCCACCCGGCTGCGAAAGCCTCTTTGCTGCGCCGGCTTCATCGACCACATCGATCGCCTTGTCGGGCAGGAAACGCTCGTTCACATAGCGGGCGGCCAGCCGCGCGGCCGAGTCCAACGATTCCGGAGTGTAGGTGATGCCGTGATGCAGCGCGTACGCGGGCGCCAGGCCGGCCAGGATCAGCACAGTCTCGTCTACTGAAGGTTCGCCGATGTCGATGGTCTGGAAGCGCCTGGCGAAGGCCCGGTCCTTGCCGAAGGCCTGCCTGAACTCCTGGTGGGTCGTGCTGCCGATGCAACGAAGATCTCCGGAGGAAAGGGCGGGCTTCAGGATGTTCGAGGCGTCCATCGCCCCGCCGCTCACCGCCCCAGCGCCAATCACCGTGTGGATTTCGTCGATGAAGAGGATCGCCTCGGGGCGCGCGACGAGCGCTTCGATGACGGCTTTCATCCGTTCTTCGAAGTCGCCGCGGTACCGGGTGCCGGCCACGACGGCGCCCATGTCCAGGGAGTAGATGATGCACGAACGCAGCAGGTCGGGCACGTTGCCTTCTACGATCGCCTTGGCCAAGCCTTCCACGATCGCGGTCTTGCCGACGCCTGCATCACCAAGGTACAATGGATTGTTTTTGCGACGGCGTGCCAGCACCTGAATGGTGCGATCCAGCTCGGCGGTCCTGCCGATGAGCGGGTCGATCTTTCCGGCGGTGGCCTTGGCGTTGAGGTTTACGCAGTAGGCGCTCAGCGGGTCCTTCGCGGGGGAAGGGGAACCTTCCGAACCGCCGTCTTCCTTGGGTCGGTCCGCGACGACTTTGCGGGTACCGTGGGCGATGAACTTGGTGATATCGAGTTTTTCGATGCCCTCTTCCCGCAACATGTAGACTGCGTAGCTGTCCGTCTCCGAGAACAGGGCTACCAGCACGTTGGGGCCGCGAACCTCTGTCTTTCCGCTCGAATACACATGGTCCACGGCCCGGTTGAGCACGCGCTGGAAGGCCTTGGTCTGCTTGGGCTCGAGGGTTGGGGCCTGCTTAGGCTCGCCAGCCTTGGTCTTTTTGGGCTCGCCCACCTTGGGCTCGCCCACCTTGGGCTCCTTGGGCTCGTCGGTCAACGCCTCGGCCAACAACGTCTTTGGAGCCGTGACCGGTAACGATTCCTGCTCATCGAACCAATTGTCGAGGCCCTGCTCCAGCCTCTGCAGGTCCCCGCCGCAGGCCTCCAGGACCTCGGAAGAAGCCGGGTCGGTGAGGAGCGCGTAGAGGATGTGTTCCAGCGTGATGAATTCGTGCCTGCGCCTGCGGGCCTCATCGATGGCAAGGGAGATGGCGATGTTCAGTTCGCGTGAGAGGGTCACTCGGGCTCCGTCGTTACGAGTAGCGGATAGCCACGGGTCTTGGCGAGGTCGAGGGCCTCCGAGGCTTTGGCTTCGGCGACCTCGCACGGATAGATGCCTGCGATCCCCTTGCCCGATCCGTGGACCTGCAGCATCAACCGGTTGGCTTCGATAGGGGACTTCCTGAAAACCACCTTCAGCACCTCGACCACGAATTCCATGCTCGTGTAGTCGTCGTTGTGCAGTACGACCTTGAACATCCGCGGCTTGTCGGTGCGCGGCTTCGTTGCGGTCTGGCCATCTTCTTTAATGTCGGGCGTAGTGGGCGGCATGGTGACGAGTGCTAACCCATCGGCGGCCAAAAAGGGCGCGAGGCCGACAGGGTGCGACCCCGGCCGGCCTCGACGCGTTTATCCAAGGTGGAGCGGGTGAACGGAATCGAACCGTCGACAACGAGCTTGGGAAGCTCGTGCTCTACCAGCTGAGCTACACCCGCAGCGCACGTGCACATAATCGTGGTGCCCCATATGGGCAAACGGCGTGAGCCCCCCCCGTCCGAAGCCGAAACGTAAGCCATCGCGGGCCTTCCGCTGGTGGATGGCTCCGCTTGCGCTCATCCTGATCGCGGCTGCTCTGCTGAAGACAAGTTTGGTCGCCCGACTTGCGGGGACGATGGTCCAGACCTTAGCCGAGGCCGCGCTCGGGGAAGAAGTCACGGTGGGCGCGGTCACCCTGTCGTACTTTCCGCCGGAGATTGGCCTCGAAGGTCTGGTAATCAGTAGCCGCACCGATGGCGAACGTATCGTGGCAGTGCGCA
>CAMBIK010000254.1 GCA_945867435.1 Klebsiella pneumoniae | reverse complement strand
CTGCCGACGAGCGGGTAGCAGGCAACGACATCATCGAACCCGTCGTCGTCGGCGTCGTAGTCGCCGTCGTCGATGTCGTTGTCGCAGTTGTTGTCGATGCCATCGCACACTTCGGGGGCGCGGGGGTGGATGTCGGAGTCGTACGGCTTACAATCGTTCGCGTCGACGGTGCCGTCATGGTCCGCGTCGTGGGTGTTCGGGTCGATCACCGGCGCAGTTTCGGGGGCGTCTTCTGCGGTCGACACCACACCGGTGTCGATGCAGGCAAAAAACGTGAGTGCAACCAACATGCTGGCTTTAGGCTAACGAGTCCAGCACCCAAAAGCAGCCGGGGGAGGCGACATCGGTTCATGAGCGCCTACCTCCTCGACCTCAACGCGGGCGTGCCCAACCGAGGCACGGCCGCGCTTTCAGCCTTGCTCGCCGAAGCTGGTCATGAGGTAGAAGTTTGCGACGTGCGCGGCGGCCATCCGCTTCCACCTGCCCACGCCCCGCTGTGGGTGCTCGGGGGTGGCCCTGGGTCGCCGTTGGAGGAGGGCCCCTGGCGGGAGCCACTCCTGGAGGGATTGCGCTTTCGTGTGGCCGCGGACCTGCCCACGCTGTGCATTTGCTACGGCTTCGAGTGTTTGGGGGCCGCAATGGGCGCCCAGTTGCGCGAGCTGAAGCAGAGCAGGGAAGGGGTTTTTCCGGTGGACCTCGTCGGTGAGGACCCGTGCCTTGCGGGGCTTCACGGCACCGGCGCGTTCGAGAGCCGGCGATGGGGCGTGTTTGGCGACTTTGGGAAGGTGATCGCCCGCGGACCAGAAGGGGATGTGGCGGGGGTGCGGATGGGGCGGCGCGTGTTCGGGGTGATCTTTCATCCCGAGGCCGATCTCGGGGAGGCGACCCTCGCGGTGTACGAGTCCATCGTGCCGCGCTATCTCGCCTCCCTCCGATGAAGCGCCTCTCCCTCACCGCCGATACCGTGGGCCCTGTCGCCCGCGGCCACCCCTGGGTGTACCACGACGGCGTTTTCGGGAAAGCGGCGCTGGGCGAAGGCGTCGAACTGCTCGACACCCGCGGGAAGCGCGTTGCTTACGGGATTTTTGACGAGGGCACCATCGCTGTTCGCATCCTTGGGCGCGACCCGATGCCGATCCCCGAGCTGCTACGCGCCCGCCTCGGCGCCGCTTGGTCCCGCAGGTCGCTGATCGGCGGGGAAACGAACGCTTTCCGCGTCTGCAACGGCGAAGGGGATGGTCTCGGCGGCCTGGTAGTGGACCGCTACGGCGACGTGCTCGTCGTGCGCCTTTACAGCAAGGCCTGGGAACGCCACCTGGGCACCATCGTTGACATCCTGATGCCGCTGACCGGTGCGCGCACGGTTTTCCGCCGTTTCGGCGTGGGAAGGGTGGATGACAAGCAGGGCGGGGAAACGCTGAGGGGCCCCGACCCGGCGGATGCGTTGGTCGTACAGGAGCACGGGATGAAGATGCTCGTTCGCGTGCGCGAGGGGCAGAAGACTGGCTTGTTCCTGGATCAGCGCGAGCACCGCCGCCTGGTGCGCGAGTGGGGTCGTGGCCGTACCGTGGTGAATCTCTTCAGCTACAACGGGGGGTTCTCGGTGGCCGCTGCGTTGGGCGGTGCCAAGCGGGTCACGTCGGTCGATGTGGCAGAGGCAGCGCTGGTGGATGCCCGCGAGAACTTCAGGCTCAACGGCCTGGATGCGACTCAGCACGAGTTCGTCGCTACGGATGCCTTCACCTTCCAGGGGGAGCCCAGCGATCTCGTCATCGTCGACCCCCCTTCGCTCACCCACGCCGCCAAGGCCGACACCGCCGCGCGGGCCGCGTACAAGAGCCTCCATCGCCACGTTGCTGGCTACGCAACCGACCTTCTCGCTTCCTCCAGTTGCACGGCCCGGCTCACCGGGGAGCGTTGGGAGGAGGCTGTCCGCGAGGGGCTCGGCGGCGGCTGGGGCAGCCTACACCGTTCTGGGGAGCCCCTCGATCACCCAGTCGCCATCGCTCACCCCGAGGGTCGATACCTTAAGTTCGCGCTCTACGGCCGCTTGGGCGGGGTGCTACGGTAGTCCCGTGCTGCTGTTTTTCCCCGCCGCCCTCGCCGCCGCGCCGCCCCCGATTGTCGGGGGCGAGCTGGCCCCCGATCGGCCCGAGGTGGTGCTCCTCTCCATCACCAACGAGGCGGACGAGTACGGCGCGATCTGCTCGGGCACGCTCGTGGCGCCTACCTGGGTCCTTACCGCCGCCCACTGCGTCGTGAGTTCGGGGTGGGTGCAGGTAGGCCACATCTATGTGACTGGGGCCGTCGAGTACACGGATGCATCCGACAGCAACACGGTGGAAGCCCTGAGTTGGACTCCGCATGAGGGCTACGACGCCGAGAGCAGCCGCGACGACCTGGCTATGGTTGAGCTCCCGACTGGGTTCGACGCGCCCGCGATGCCTTTGGCTGACCAAGCGCCCCGGGAGGAAGACCTGGGCACTCTCGTGCGTCTCGTGGGGTTCGGCTCGACCAGCGAGCTTGACACGAACCCCAATCCCACGCGCCGTACGGTGGAGGTGCCGCTGTATGACTACGACGACGACCTGCTGTACACGTTCGACCCAGGTGCTTCGAAGAACGCCTGTTATGGGGATTCCGGCGGTCCGGTGCTTCGCGGGTATGCCGATGGGAGTGCCGCGGTGGTCGGCGTGATGGCCTATGTGAGCGACTGTGAGGGAGGCGGCCTCGGGGCTTCAAGGATCGACCAGGACATCGACTGGATCGCTCAGTTCACCGATGCTTTGTCCGTGCATCCGGAAGAGGAGCCTGACGACTCGCCCCCCGACGACGAACTCCAGCCGGTGGGATGCAGCTGCGCGACCGGGGTGAACGCGATGGCTTGGCTGGCGGGCTTGGCGGCGTTGTCAGCCGGGTTCAGGCGTACCACCCGCTGACGCCGCTCGGGGCTCAGCGTCGTGACGTAGTCGTGACAGCCATGGACCCGAGCCGCCGCAGCAAGCCCCCCTGGACTTCGCTTGCCTTCGTCGGGAGATTCGCGCCGCTGCGGGCGGCAGGACCAAGCGCAAACGCCAACTTTTCCGGGCGTTGGCAGCGCGGCACCCTACGCGCGCAAGCGAATCCAGAAGCCTGGGCGCCGCGTCATTGCGCGGCGAGGCTGATCGGCGAGGTTTGGCGTCAAAGCCGGTAGAGGGCCAAGGTGCCTTCGCGGGCGATCTCCATCGCCCCCCCCGCGACGAGCGCGGCTTCGAAAGAATCGGCGTTTTCTTGTAGCAAATCGCGATGTACGAGCACCTCTTGGACCCCCGCCGCCCGTGCCGCCGCGACGTCTGGCGCCTGCGGCACCCCCCGGACCAGCGGGTCCCACGAGGCGAAGCTGCTTAGCCAACGCGAATCCCGATCGCGGGAGATGCCGTTGAAGTCGAGCGTCCACGGCGAGGCCGCGCCATGCTCGATCTGAGCGTATAGAATCCACCGTGCCCGAGGGCGCGAGGCGTTGGGCGTTCCCGGGGCCATCGCGACCGGGCCCGGCACCTCCAGCAGCCGGGTGGCCGTGATCTGTTGGTAGATCGCTGGAAGTTCGCGTGGTGCGGAAGGCACGATGGGTTCGATCGGTGACAACAGGAGGCCCTCGACGAAGGGCAGACACGCCAAGAGCGGCCTTCCCATTCGCTCGGCGGTGTCGGCCACCAACGGCGCGAGGCAGAGCAGCGTTCCGGCGTGCCAACGATACGGGAAGCGCACGAGCTCCAGAACCGGCAGGTCCCACCACGGGCCTCGCCCGGTGGAGAGGATGGCGCACAGGACCGCTCCCACGGCCCAGACCGGCTGGCGCTTCGCGGCGGGGAGGGCGAGGGCGGCTGCGGCAACGCCGATGAACGTCGTGATGGCGAAAGGGTTCAGCCCCTCCGCCAGCCCGGGCCGCGGGAGGTCCAACGGCGCGCTCATGGCTACCCGGATGGCCGGATCCAGCGGAACATTGCCTCCGAAGGCCTGGCTGAAGGCCCACAAGGCCGGGGAGGTGAGCACCAGCCCAAGCAGGCTCCAGCGGGCGGCCGGGTACCGAGCGCCAAGGACGATCGCAAGCAGGCACGCCACCATTCCGAGGTACCAGCTCGACAGCATCGTCAGCGCGAACGCGACGACCGCGCTTGCGCGGCGGTTTCGCACGACCATCCACGCCCACAGGGCCAGGGTCCAGCCGTCGGTGCCCTCGACGATGCCTTCCACCGCATACCCGTGGAAGAAGGGCGAGGCGCCGAAGCACAGGGCGCCCCCCACGGCGGCGACGGGCGACAGGGTCAACGCCCGCAACAGGCCGAACGCGCACAGGACGGTCGCGGCGCGAGCGAGGACCAGCGTGGCCACATAGGCGGCGACCGGGCCGAAGATCGCCCAGACCGGCCATCCTGCCACCCCGTGAAGGGGACTGGAGTAGTAGAACCCGATGCCCTCCGGCGCTCCCAGTCGGGCGGTGTGCGTCGTGAAGGCGGGAAGGCCGGCGCAAAATACGTCGAGGCCCCAGATCGAGGGGTAGAGGTCGGTGTAAGGTTGGCCGGGGATTTCTCCCGATGCCAACGCCGGCATCAGCGGCAGAATCGCCCAGGCGAGGGCGAACGCGAGCGCGAGGGGCCATCCCGTGGAGCGAAGCACGCTGCAGCCTA
>CAMBIK010000253.1 GCA_945867435.1 Klebsiella pneumoniae | reverse complement strand
GGCCGCGGTGCTGCAGGGGAAGGTGCAGAACTACGATACCGATGTCTTCGCGCCGATCATTGAGCATGCCGCTCGCCTCGCCAACGTCCGTTACGGCGACAACGGCGATGTCGACACCGCGCTTCGGGTGATCGCCGATCACACCCGTGCAGCCGCATTCCTCATCGCGGATGGGGTGATGCCCAGCAACGAGGAACGCGGCTATGTGCTGCGTCGGATCATGCGCCGTGGCATCCGCTACGGGGTAAAGATTGGTCTGAAAGGCTCGTTCCTTCACGAAACCGTGCAGACGTGCATCGATAGGTTCGGGGAGTCGTACCCCGAGCTCCAGGAACGCTCCACCTTCGTGACGGACGTGGTGAAGGTCGAGGAGGAGCGCTTTGCGGCCACGCTCGACCGAGGCCTGGCGCTGCTGGATCGGGAATTTGAGAAGAAGCCGGTGCGGATCTCGGGCCAGACTGCGTTTGCGTTGGCGGACACCTTCGGGTTTCCCGTCGACCTGACCCGACTCATTGCCGCCGAGCGCGGGCTCGGCGTGGACGACGCAGGCTTCGAGGCCCTGCGTGAGGAGCAGCGGCAGCGGGGTCGGGCCGGCTGGAAGGGTTCGGGGGAGGAGGCGGTCTCCGCCCTGTGGCAGGAACTCGCCCGCACCCGCCCCGGAACTTTCTCGGGCTACGACACCGATAGCGAATCGACCACGGTCACGGCCATCGTGAGTGAAGGTGTCGAAGTTTCGATGCTGCCCTCGGGTAGCGAAGCCTGGGTCACCACCCGTTCCACGCCTTTCTATGGGGAGAGCGGCGGGCAGGTGGGGGATACCGGGGTGGTGCGATGGGAGGGCGGGGAGGCTCTGGTGGTCGATACTACCCGTCCCTCCGGCGAGCTCAACGCTCACCATGTCCGCGTGACGACGGGCACCCTGCGTGCGGGTCAGGCCGTGGAGTTGCATGTCGATGGGTCCCGGCGCAACCGTTCGCGGTTGAACCACACCGCGACGCACCTGATGCATGCCGCACTCAAGGCGGTGCTCGGCACGCATGTCGCGCAGAAAGGCTCGTTGGTCGGGCCGGATCGACTGCGCTTTGACTTCAGCCATCACAAGCCCATGACATCAGATGAGCTGCGCGCCGTGGAAGATCTCGTTCAGAATCAGATCTTTGCCAACGAGGCGGTCGTGTCTGAAGTGCAGGACGTCGATACGGCGAAGGCGGGCGGCGCGATGGCGCTGTTCGGGGAGAAATATGGAGACCGGGTGCGCGTTGTGAGCGTCGCGGGCTTCAGCAAGGAGCTGTGCGGCGGCACGCACGCCCGTCGAAGCGGCGACATCGGCTTCTTCAAGATCGTAAGCGAAGCTGGGGTTGCGGCCGGCGTGAGGCGGATCGAGGCCCAGACCGGACCCGGTTCGCAGGCGTGGGTGCGCGAACTGGAGGGCACGGTGAAGGGGGCCGCCGCTTCGCTGAAGACTTCCCCCGACAAGCTGATCGAGGCCGTGGCCCGCCTCCTGTTGGAGCGCGCCTCGCTTCAGAAGGAGCTGGATGGCGCGAAGCGGGACGCCGCTCGGGCGGCCTCGGGGGACCTGCGCGAGCTTGCTGTGGATGTGGGAGGGGTCAAGGTGCTCGCCGCGCCGTTCAGCGGCGATGCCGCCGGGATGCGCGAGGAGGCCGACCGTCTCCGGGACCAGCTCGGCAGCGCAGTGATCGTGCTCGCCGCTTGCGATGCAGGCGCCGTGCGCATCCTGGTGGCCGTGAGCAAGGACCTCGCGGGCACAAGGTACAACGCCGGAAAGCTGATCGGGTCGCTCGCGGCAATGGTCGGCGGGCGTGGCGGTGGCCGCTCCGACCTGGCCCAGGCAGGTGGGACTGAGCCCGAGAAGGTGCCGGCGATGCTCGCGGCGGTCGTTGGGCTGCTCGGCTGAGTCCAAACCTGGAGTCCAGATGCCCGGCATTCAAACTGTGTCGTACGGCACTTCGGTAGCGGTAATCGGCGACATCCACGGCCGCTCCGACCTTCTGGCACGCCTGCTGGAGATGACAGGGACGCTGCCCATCGTGTCGGTTGGCGATGTGGTCGATCGGGGTCCCGACGTACGGGGATGCGTGGACCTCCTGCTGGCCCGGGGGGCCGTGGGCGTGATCGGCAACCACGAGGAGTGGGTCCTTGGTTGGCTTCACGGGGATGGCTTCGACCGCTACTCGCTCCATCCGGGTATGGGCGGTGAATCGACTCTTCGAAGCTACGGAATCGAGGGTCGAACCCCGCGCGAGGTGAATGCCCAGCGGGACCGGGTTCCCAGCAATCATCGCGAATGGTTCGCCTCGCTCGCGGATGTGGTCGATCTCGAGGTGCAGGGAGAGCGCTTCTGGGTCGCTCATTCCGCCCCCGGCTCCGACGAGCTTCTCGGGGCGCATCCGGAGGCCGAGGCGCGTTGGCTGTTCGAGAACGCCGCTCAGCGGCTTCGCTGGGGGCGGTACGACGCGGACGACGTCGCCGACTGCGGCCGTCCTGTGGTCGTCGGGCACATGATTCGTGAGGAACCGATAGCGAATCGGCGTTGCATCGCGATCGACACCGGATGCGGCACGATTCCTGGCGGCACGCTAACGGCCGTGCTGCTCCCAGAGTTGCGCTTTGTGACCGTGAGCTGACCGCTTCGGCGAGCGGACGGCCGCCGGGGCGTGATACCCCGGCACCCTCTCGGAGCCTCCCTCATGGACATCAAGACTGGCAAGATCCTCGTTACCGGCGGCGCGAGCGGCATGGGCCGCCACTTCGTGCTTTCGCTGGCTCGCGACGGCGCGGATGTGGCCTTCTGCGACCTGAATGCCGATGCGGTGAGCGCCGTGGAGGCCGAGGCGGTCGCGCGCGGCTTGCCGGGCAAAGTGGTCGGTTTCCTCGCGAACGTGGCGAAGGAGGAGGATGTGGTGGAGCTCATCCCGAAGGCGGCGGCTGCGCTCGGGGGGCTGAACGGCATCGTGAACAATGCGGGCATCATTCGCGACGGCCTGCTCGTGAAGGTGGACCGGGAGACGGGTGCGGTCATCAAGTTCCCGCTCTCCAAGTGGCAGCAGGTGCTCGACGTGAACCTGACCGGCGTCTTCCTGGGAGCCCGTGAATTCGCCGCCTACATCATCCAGAACAAGGTCGCCTCCAGCGTGATCATCAGCATCAGCTCGATCTCCCGGCATGGCAACATGGGCCAGGGAAACTACTCGGCGGCGAAGGCGGCGATTGTCGCGGACACGGCGTTGTGGGCGGGCGAACTCGCTCGCTACGGCATCCGCACCGGTGCGATTGCGCCGGGCTTCACGCGCACGCCGATCCTGGAAGGGATGCCCCCCGAAGCGCTTGCAAAGGTGAGCGCTCCCGTGCCGTTGAAGCGCATCGGCGAGCCCGAAGAGATGTACCTCACGGTGAAGTTCATCTTCGAGAACGACTACTTCACGGGTCGGGTCATCGATGTAGACGGCGGTCTGCGCCTGTCCTGAGCGGCGGATGATCGTCGGCCGGCTCGCACCCACACCCTCCGGGCACCTTCACTTGGGGAATGCGCTCGCGTTCGGCGCGGCCTGGCTCAGCGCGAGGTCGCAGGGCGGGCGGGTGCTGTTGCGTATGGAAGACCTAGACAGCGGTCGCGCTCGTCCCGATATTGCGGAGGCCCAACGTGACGATCTGCGGTGGCTCACGTTGGATTGGGACGAGGAAGTGGCCCCCCAGTCCTCTCGAACCTATCCGCTGGCCGGGATCCCAGCGTTTCGATGCCTGTGTACTCGATCCACAAGGTTGTACCTTGAATGTCATTGTCGCACCAAGGCCCACGACCGCGGTGCCTGGCGCTTCGACACTCCCCGCGGATGGGTAACCTTTCACGACCGTGCCGCTGGGAATCAGAGCTTTTCTCCCGACGAAGACCCGATCCTGGTGCGCGCCGATGGCGAGGCCGCGTACCCGCTTGCCGTCGTGTGGGATGATCACCGCGATGGGGTCACCGAAGTGGTGCGGGGAGGGGACCTCCTGGCCGCGACCGCCACTCAAATCCGGCTCTATTCGAGCTTGGGGCTGGCCCCGCCGACCTGGATGCATGTCGCGTTATTGATAGGTTTGGATGGTAAGAAGCTCTCGAAGTCGCATGCCAGTACGGAGCTGCGCGCCCTTCGCGCTGAGGGTTGGAAGCCACGCGATGTCTGGACCGCGCTCGGGCCGCTCCTCGGGCTCGAGGGGGGCCGACTTGACCCGCAGGGCTTTTCCGCCGCCCGCGTGACGGTCGGCGAGGTCGAGGTCGGCGAGGACAATCGCCCTCGCTGCGGGGTGCCGGGTTAGCTCCGGCGTTCTTAGGAGACTGCATGGCTGCCTTCACCACCGCCGTTGTCATCGGGGCTTCTGTGGGCATCGGGGCCGAGATGGTTCGCCAGCTCGCGGCCTCGGGCGTGCGCGTCGCCGCGGTGTCGCGTCGAATGCCTGAGATGGAGGTGCTTCAGGCTGCCTGCGGGGGGCCCGACAAGGTTCGCGTGTACGCGCACGACGTAAAAAACTTTGACGAAGCCCCGCTCCTGTTCGATCGTATCGCCGCGGACCTGGGCAGCGTAGACTGCCTCATCTACAACGCCGGCGTGATGCCGCGCGTGGAAGAGAGCGAGTACAACTTCGCGAAGGACCGGGAGATGATCGAGGTGAACCTGCTTGGGGCCATGGCGTGGCTAAACCCGGCCGCCGCCTACATGGAGGCC
>CAMBIK010000252.1 GCA_945867435.1 Klebsiella pneumoniae | reverse complement strand
TGGCCGCGAGGGTGCGTGCAGCGGGGCAGCCGGTGGCCTTGCCCCCGTTGTTTCCGACGCTCGCCGGGTGGTTCGGCTTCGGTGACCCGATGGTCGGGGCGCTGGTGGTAAACGCGTTCGCGGTCGGGTTCACAGCTTGGCTCGTGGGGGAAGTCGCTGCTGCGGCGGCCCGTACCGAGGATGTGCGTGCGGCGGCGCGGCTCGGGGGAACGCTTTTGGGCACGGTCTGCCTCCACGGCGGGCTGGTGGCTTCCCAGGTTCAGCCCGAGGCCGTTTCCCTGATGGTGCTGACCCTGCTGATCTGGGCCGGGCAAAGGGCGTTGGCAGAGCCCACGGTGAAGCGCTTCGCCCTGTGGGGAGGAGCCATCGGATTGGTGTTTACGGCCCGCGAGCACGGTTTGGTCGTGGGCGCGTTCACCCTCGCCGTCGCGGCTTCGGTGCCGGGGGAGGGGAGGTTGCGACGGATTTTGGGATTGCTGGCCGTTGCTCAGCTCGTGGGGATGATCGTGGGGGGGGAAATCAGCGGCATCGCCGGGGTGGTCGCGGATGGAATCGGGCGTTCATCGGCCCACCTCGGCGAGTCGGCCCGCCTGAGCGCAGGGCTTGGCATCGAGGGAGGCCCGCCCGATATGGATGGGGCGGCCCGCTCGGCGGCCCGGGGCCTGGGTCTGGCTTGGGTGATGTTGCGCCGTGGCGGCGAGGTTGGCCTTCCTGAATCCTTGGCCTTGGTCGGTGCGACATGGGCCGTAGTCCGCATCGCACGCAGCCGGCGCGTGGCGCTGGCGATGGCGTTCGGCGCGCCGTTGGCGAGCCTGGCCGCCACGATGGTGCTGTGGACGCAGTGGCGGCACGTTCTGGTCGTGGCGGGTCCGGCGCTCGCGGTCTTTTTGGTCGGGGTGGTCGAGGCGGTCGAGGCGCGGGGGGGTGTGCGCCGCTTCGGCGGCATTGTTGTTGTTGTGGTACTGCTTTCGGCCCCGCAAGCGTGGTTGGCGGTGCGCACCGGGGGGGGGGCGCCAGTCGTGCCCGCGAATGCCACGGAGCTCCGTGCGGCGGCCGCGTTCATCGCGGCCCATGCGGCCCCGGGGGACCTGGCTGCGGGCGACCTGCGAGGTGTGCTGCTCACGGGGCTGCTGCCTTCGCCGATTCCGCCGGGCACCCCGCCGGGTTCGCTCCGCACGCCTTCGGTCGGCTGGCGAACGTGGATCCTGAGCCGCACCACGGCACCATCGGCCTTGTGGCGGGAACAGGCCACCTTCGGACCCTTTCGGGTGCTGAGAGCGGAGGCGCCCGCCGCCAAGCGGGCGTGCCTCGCTGGCACTCTGAATTCCGCCGGCATCGCAGACTTCCCGGTGATGAACCCGGAGGAGTCGTCTTGGGTGTCTCCTGCCGATCCCGCCCTTTGCGCGGACCGATAAAGACCCCTACAGCGCGACCCGCTTGAGGAGATCGGGGCGTTCGAGGCATTCCCCTGCGCCCATCACGACGCAACGGAGGGGGTCTTCCGCGACGACCACGGGCAGCCCTGTTGCATCCCGAAGCACGTCGTCCAAGTGGCGGAGCAGGGCTCCCCCACCCGCGAGCACCACGCCCTGGTCGATGATGTCGGCAGAAAGCTCGGGGGGCGTTCGTTCGAGGGTGGCCCGTACCGCTTCGACGATTTGGGCGACCGAATCGGCGAGCGCCTCTGCGGTGTCTTCGCCGGTGAGTTCTATCTGCCGGGGCGCGCCCGTTGCGAGGTCGCGACCGCGCACAACAAGGCTGAGGCGCGTGGGCGGTGCCGCTGCACAGCCGATGGCGAGCTTCACATTTTCGGCAGTGCGTTCGCCAATAAGAACGTTGTACCTTCGCTTTACGTAGGCGACGATCGCTTCATCCATCGCATCGCCAGCCACCCGAATCGAGGTGCTGGTCACCACGCCGCCGATGGAGAGCACCGCGACTTCCGTGGTGCCCCCTCCGATATCTACGATCATCGACCCGATGGGTTCCTGAATGCGGAGGCCGGCGCCGATGGCGGCCGCCACCGGCTCGGGGATGAGCAGGACTTCCCGCGCCCCGGCCGACCGCGCGCTTTCCTGCACAGCGCGCTTTTCGACCTCGGTGATGCGGTAGGGGATGCACACCACGGCGCGCGGATGCGAAAAGGCGCGGCGACCGAGGGCTTGGTTGATAAAGTAGCGAAGCATCGCTTCGGTCACTTCAAAATCAGCAATAACGCCGTCTTTCAGGGGGCGAACAGCCACGATGTTGCCGGGGGTGCGACCGACCATCCGGCTCGCTTCTTGTCCCACGGCCAACACCTTGCCCAGCACGCCGGTGGGACCTTTGGCCATCGCGACGACGCTCGGCTCATCTACCACCAGGCCGCGCCCGGTCGCATATACCAACGTGTTGGCGGTGCCCAGGTCGATTGCTAGATCGCTGGAGAGGAGACCGAGCGCAGATTCGAGCAAGGAGGCTCCGGGGATGCGCGGGATAACCCTAATTGCTACGGCGCGCCCGACTGATCGCGTCGCGATCCCTCGTACCCGCCCTTCTCGGTCAAGGGCTTGCCGATTGTCTCGGCCAACTGCCTCGCTTCCACGTCCTGCATCTCGTTGCCCGCTGCAAACTCGTGGCGTTCGCCCGAGACGGTCACAACCCAGACCTGAAACGGGGGCGATCCCGCGTTCTTAAGGTATTCCACGGAGGAGATATCCTTCCATAGCACCCGCTTTGCCTCGGTGTGATCAGGGTATTTCGTCGTGAATACCAGGCTCTTGTTCTCCTTGTCGATGCTGATGTTCATCGCCTTCTGTTGCCCGTAGATGTAGGCGAACACGGCTGCGGACACGAACGACGTGCCTACGGCGAGGAAAAGCAGCGTCCACAAGGGCGATTGCTTCTTCGGCGCCACATACAGGAAGTCGTGAAAACAGTACTTGCAGAGGTTCGCGATCGCGAGCACCTCTACGTTGCAATTCGGGCAGATCTTGGTGGACACCCGTGGCTCCTGCTCTTTCGCGTGCCTTTTTAGGGGAAGGGACCGCTCCTGTCAAGGTACGTGGCCGTTCCATTGACAGGCTTCTGTCCTCGCCGTAGCGGGGCGGGACCATGTTGGCTGCCGTTCCGTTCTCTCCCCGCCTCTTGGTGGCCCCTTGGTGGGCTCTGCACGCGGGTCGTCGCGCCCTGCTTCAGCGGGGGGCACCGCTGCTTGAGGTTCGGGTGGGTCCCAGCAGCCCGCTTCCGCCACCGCATGTGCTGCGCGCCCTCGCCGAAGCACCGGATGTTCGAGGCATTTGGCTGAAGGTCGGGAGACTCGTGTTGAACGGGGGTCAGGCCACGCTGCACGAATCGGTGGAGGCCCTGATGGCCGCGCGCGCCGCTGGCCGCCTCGTCGTCGCCGAGTTTGACTTCGTGGGAAACGCCGAGCTCCTGCTCGCGGCCGCCTGCGACCGGGCTTGGATCCGGCCCGGTTCGCAGGTGTTTAGCGTCGGTCTGGGCACCACCATGCGCTTCTATGGCGACCTGCTCGCCCGCTTCGGCGCCCGCTTCGATGTGGAAGCCTGTGGGGAGTTCAAGAGCTTTGGGGAACAGTTTGGGCGAGGCTTTGCCAGCGCCCCCAACCGAGAGGCCACCCGCGCCATCGTGGATGACCTCTCGGAGGAGTGGGTCAATGCCATCGTCCGATGTCGGCCGACCCTCACGAAACAGGCCGTACTCGAGGCCATCGCGCAGGCGCCGCTGGTGGCCGAAGACGCCGTGGAGCGAGGCCTGTTCGATGGGGTTCGATACCCGGACGAAGTGGAGGAAGACATTGAGGACTTGGTGGGGAAGGCCCCGCGGGTGGTCCCGTTTGCTTCCTGGTACGCGGTGTGGTCGCGATCGCGTCGCATCCATCGTTTTGTCGCCGGATATCCGGCTATTCCGGTCGTCTGGTTGCGAGGGCCGGTGCTGGACGGGCAGGGAACCCCGGCCGTGAGCGTCATCGCGGCCGATCCGGTGGTCGAGGCGTTGAACCAGCTCCGTGAGGACGAGGGGGTGAAGGCGGTGGTGCTGCGCGTCGGGAGCCCTGGGGGTTCCGCGCCTGCGAGCGAACTGATCTGGCGTGCGGTGGAGCGCCTGGTGGCCGAAAAGCCCGTCGTGGCCAGCTTCGGGGACGTGTGCGCGTCGGGGGGCTTTTACCTGAGCGCCGGCGCCACCGAGATCGTGGCCCATCCTGCTTCGATTACGGGCAGCATTGGCGTGATCTCCGGGAAGCCGGTGCTGCGCGAGGCCATGGAGCGCTACGGGGTGCACAGCGAGGATGTGCTGTCGGCTCCGCACGCCGACCTGTTCTCCGAGACAGCATTTTCGCCGAGCGCCCGTGCGGCCATGCGCCGCGGCTTGGATGCCACCTACCGCACCTTTGTGGATCGGGTGGCGGCCGGGCGAAAGCGCACCTTCGAGGAAGTGGAACCTCACGCCCGTGGCAGGGTGTGGTGCGGCCGCCGCGCGCTTTCCGTGGGGCTGATCGATCATTTGGGGGGGCTCGACGTGGCTCAGGCGCGAGCGGCCTCACTCATCGGCGCGGAGAGGTTTCGGTCGTGGGACTTGACGCCCCTTCCCAAGGGGGGATTCCTTCCGCGGCTCATGCGAAAGTTTGCGTTGGCGGCCGTACCTGAGCTGGCGGTCTGGAGCCGCATGCCTGCAGCCGCCCGCATGCTGGTGGACCATCCGGGCGAGGCGTTGGCGCTGTGGCCGTTCGAGATGGAGATTCGGTAGGAGCGTTCGGCGCG
>CAMBIK010000251.1 GCA_945867435.1 Klebsiella pneumoniae | reverse complement strand
CGTACCCGCGCCGCAAGCCCGCCGACGGCGCACCATCGTCGTGAGCCGCACACCTCGCCGCTGCCTTCCACCACCCAGCCGTTCGCTGCGTTCCTTGCAACAAGTGGGCGGCCCAGGCCGCGCGGCACGAGCACCTGACGCGAACCTACCAGCTCGGGAACGGCGACCAGGATGTCGCCATCGCACGCGGCCCCCGGGTGGCGGACTGTGAAGCACCGCCCCCCGCGCGCTAGCACATCCTCGCCAAGCGGGGTTGAGGGGAAGACAGGAACCAGGCGGAGTGGCATCGTGGTGGACATCGGAGAGCTCTTGGCTACAGACCCAAGATACTGAACGACGGCACAGGCTGGATACCAAAAAATGGTCGGATCGTCAGCGGCGACCACAAATCCCGCGAAAGGTGCAGCGGGCACACTCGGGGCTTCCTGGTTCAAGCGTGGGGTAGTTCTCCTTGGCAGCGGTGTTCTCGGGGATGCTCGTGAGCCCCGCCCGCATCTGGGCGGCAGATGCGCCGATGAGTGCTCTCGCCTTCTCGATCTCCGGGCGGCCCACCGAGTGGCGAGTCTCGAGGTCGTGGCGCAGGTTCACATGCAGCGCCACGATCGCATCGGGAGCCACGCCAAGCTGGGAGCTCGCGTACAATCCGTACACTCCGAGTTGGGCGCCGATCTCGGCGTCGTCGTGGGCCCCGCCCGTCTTCCAATCGAGGATGACCACGCCGCCCCGGCCGTCGTCCACCATCACGTCCAGCACCACATACACATCCACGTCGCCAACGGAGAAGCGACGTAGATCCTCGAGCTCTCGGATTCGGTCGGGCACATCGAGGAGGCGCGTGAAGCATCGGTGCGCCCATAGCGAGCGGACCTGGCGTTCGATCTCTTCCACTGCGGCGGACCACTCGGCCTCGGTCACCAACTCGTCGTAGTAGTGCTCGCGAAACCCGACACGCTGGGAGGGGCGCTGCAACCAGCTCCCATCGGCACTGTCGCGAACATCTCTCGCACAGCGCGCACGCAGGGAAAAGATCACGTCGTCTAAAGGGGGTATCCCTTCACCCCCCCGCGCCTTCCGGAGTACTTCTTCGGCCACGCGATGAACGACCGTGCCGGTCCACATCGGGAGGGACGTGAGCTTCTTCTGCACATACGCATCCCGGACTTCGGCTGCGGCCGCCCTCTCCCAGCCCCCCCAACTGCCGTAGTAGCTATACCAGTAGGCGCGCTTGCAGCCTTCGAAGCTGCGTGAACGCGAGTGCGACCACACCAGATCATTCACCAAGTCCGCCATGCACACCGCCGCAACGAGAATAACGCTCGGGACAGCGTTTGGGGTTCCTTACTCCTGCGGTGCCAGCTCCAACACGAGCATCGGCTCAAGGGTGTAGCTGTCGTCGGCCGGGAACGCCTCTGCGAGGCTGTCTCCCGCTCCGTCTGCGTAGCCGAACGGAAAGGCCTCGAGTTCGTCGGCCAGCGAGCCGTCGAGGTTGCTGTCGACCACCATCCACGCGCCGTAGAGGGTGTCCGGGGAGTCCTGCTCCTCGACCGAGCCGAGGCGAGCCAGGATTTCGGGGCTGAGCTCGCCGAGGCCGAAGCCGAATCGTTCTGGCAGACCGAGCGCATCCTTGCAGCCTGAATCGGCCGCGACGTTCAACTCCCACCATGCGTACAGTTCGGCATCCAGCACCGGCGGAATCGCCACCACCAGCTCCGAGAGGTCGAGGGCGGTACACGCCCACGATTGGAGTTCGGCGTCGGCGAGCACGAAGTTCAGCGCGGCCCCAGCCGTTTGCGGTTTGCCGTCTACGACGTGGACCGTTCCCTGGAGCGTGAACCAAGCCGGAACGGGTGCGTCATCCACGGTTTCGAGATCAGTGCCGGTTTCATCGGTCCCGGCCGCTGCCGGTGTTCCGAGGTCTTCGGCCTCCATGCTCGCCTTGTCGGCGCCGTAGTCGCTGCAGCCGATCGCGGGGAGGGTGAGGAAGAAGGATGAGAATAGCCGCATGCACGCTCCGGCACCGCCGAACGCCCGTACCCGAAGGTGAGTGTACCGCAGGATTCCATCGTTGCCAAACATTAGAGTTCCCACGCGACCGCAGGCCACAGCGTGTACGGCGTGTCGGTCGCCCACCCAGCGGGGCTTTTCCCGCCGACATCAAGGGCTTCGGCGTAGGCGTAGCCGACGTCGGTGAGCGTTCCGTCGGAGTAGCCCACGGCCCAACCGAACCCTTCCCCAGGGTGCGGCTCGGCGTCCGCCAGCGATGCGGCCACCTTACCGATCGCGAAGACATCTGGTCCCGCGAAGGATGGTTCGGCCACCAGCGCGGCCGAGCAATCCGAATCGAGCTCCGTGACGGTCAACGCGTAGACCGCTTGGCAGGCCGGACATTCGTCGGAGCTGGTCACCGTGGCCTCCAGGGTCTGTGCGCGGGCACAGAGGAAGGCATCGCTCCCCGAATCAGGTGTCCAGCCTGATGCGAAAAACTCCCAGGTCTGGGTGCCGGTCATTCCGTTGTCGCCCGGCACGATGGACGCATGCTGCACGGCCCACGCAGGGGGGGCGTCGTCGCCACACGCGATGAGGAGGAACAGGATGAAGGTTGTCTTTTCCATGCTTACAACACGTACACGGCCCCAGTAACCACTCCCGAGGAGTCGGTGTAGCCGCTGGCTGAAACGCCGGCGTCTTCCTGCCCGTCTCCGTCGGTGTCCCCGAGGTTTACGATGCACTCGCCGAGACCGGCTCCGGCGGCTTCTCCCGGGTAGCTCGCATCGGCCTCGGCGCCCCCGAAACTTCCGGCCGTGACGACGTTGAACCGGTACACCGCGCCGCTGCCGGCTCCCCCTCCGCTGCTGGTGGGCGCACCGAACAAGAGGCTGGAGGAGGAGCTTCCCAGCAGGTTCGTGATCGAGACGGCTGCGCCCAGCCCATCCCCGGCGTTCTCCCCGCGAACAATCATGGTGGCAGCGCCGAGCGAGGAAGAGAGGTCGAGGGGGCCAAGCACCAGGTATCCGGCACCGGCATCGGTCCCATCGACGTCGTTGCCGGGGGCACCCACCAGCAGGTCGAGCGTTCCATCCCCATCGGCATCGCGCACGTCGATGGCGATTCCGGCCTCGTCTGCTGTTTCCTCGCCGCCAATCAGCGCATCGACATCGGTCATCGCCCGATTGCCGGTGAAGGGGCCGAGGAAAACCGCCACGCCGCCGCTGGTGAGCGCATCGCCCTCGATGCCCCAGCCACCCACCACGAGGTCGTCAACGCCATCTCCATTCACATCTGACGGTTCTCGCGGCAAAAGCGCCAGTCGGTCGTGTACATCTCCACGAACAATGTACGTTGCCGCCGAAGCGTTCTTCTGGCCGGATGCCGGCATGTCGAACACGTACACCGCGCCGCTCTCCGCGCCGTTCTCGTCGTTGCCATAGGCACCGAACGCGGCCTCCCGACGGCCATCGTCGTCGATGTCCGTGCCGAGAAGAAGCGAGCTCCCCAGCGCGTCGTAGCCGGTCTCTCCTGTCACCGTGAACAGGCTCACCGCGGAGAGTCCGAAGGCTCCGGAGGCGATCTCGACCAGGTAGGCACGGCCGGCGTTGGTCCCTCCTCCGTCGTTCTTCGACGCGCCCACCAGCACTTCGCTGGTGCCGTCGCGGTCCAGGTCCATGGGGTTGGAAATGGCGTAGCCGGCGTAGTCGCCGTTGGTTTCGCCGTACCAGAACGCATCGGGGCGCGCCACCGTCGTGGTGCCAGCCAAGGGGCCAGCGATGAGCACGACACCACCTTCGTCCCCAAGATTGTCGAGGCCGATCGCGCCGACCAGCACGTCGTCCACGCCATCCCCGTTGGTGTCGCCGATGGCGGACATGGACGTGCCAAACATGTCGTCTGCGAGGCGACTGACCAGCGTGGCATCGGCCGCCGCCAGCGTGCAGTCGTCGTCCGCTCCGTCGCAGTCCTGGTCTACGCTGTCCCCGCAGATCTCCGGGGCGCCAGGAAATACCCCGGGTTCTCCATCGTCACAGTCGTCCCCTGCGGTGACTGTGTAGGCGTCGAGGGCCTCGCAGACGCAGACGCCGGTCTCCCCGAAGCCATCGTCGTCTCCGTCGATGAACCAGTCGGTGCAGGCGATGGCACCGACCTCGTTGGCATCGCCATCGCAATCGTCATCCGTGCTGTTCGCGCACGTTTCGGGTGCACCCGGCCAGGTCGTGCGCGTCGAATCATCGCAATCGGTCGCGTCCAGGACGTAGCCGGTCGGCGCCTCGCAGGCGCTTTCGCTCGACTCGGGGTCGCCGAAACCGTCGGCATCCGTGTCGGCGTACCAGGTCGAGCCATCGAGGGCGTTCACATCCGTCGTTCCATCGCAATCGTCGTCGAGGCCGTTGCACACTTCGTCCGCGCCCGGGAAAACGGCGACGGCCCCGTCGTCGCATTCGAGGCAGGCCATGAAGCCATCCCCGTCGTTGTCGGTGAGGCCGGTGTATCCATCACAATTCAAGTCTATGTCGCTGTCGCAGGCGCTTTCGTCGGCCGAAGGGTGCCGGGTATCGTTGTGGTCGTTGCAATCGCCCGCCACGGCGGTCCAGCCCGTGGGCTCGGCACACGCGCTCATCGTCACGGCATCGTCTCCGTAGCCGTCGGCGTCCAGGTCCTGGTACCAGATGGGCTCGCCGACTGCATCGTCGTCGGTCACGCCATCGCAATTATCATCGATCTCATTGCAGACTTCGACGGCAGATGGATGAACCAGCGGGTCTGCGTCGTTGCAGTCCTCGGAGCCCGACACATAGTCCTCGGGAATCTCGCACGTCCAGATCGGAACGGTGTCGTCCCCCCAG
>CAMBIK010000250.1 GCA_945867435.1 Klebsiella pneumoniae | reverse complement strand
GGCAACACAGGCAACGGAGGCGAGGATCGGGGTGAGCGTGCTCAATCGGATGACCACGCTCGGGAAGCCGAATTCGGTGGCGGTGATCCCGTGAATCGAGATGACCGAGAGCCAGATTCGGCCCGCCCCGGAGCCATGCAACAACGCCGTTCTTCAGCGCTTGGCGCCACCGCAAGGGCACCGGCCTCGGCCTGTTCGTGGCGCGGACCTACGCCCGCGCCGCGGGCGGCGATGTGTTGCTCAAGCCGGTCGAGAAGGGCGCTCGGGCCATGCTCGTGATGGTGCGGGCATGACCACGGTGCTCGTCGTGGAGGACGACGCGACCTACCGGAGTGCGCTCGCCCGCGCGCTGACTCGCGAGGGGTTCCAGCCCGTCGAGGCTGACGGCGTCGAGTCCGCTTGCGCGTACGTCGCCAGGGCGAAGCCCGCCTTCGCCGTCATCGACCTCCGCCTCGGCGATGGGTCCGGCATCGACGTGGTGCGGGAGCTGGCCCGCGCTGCGCCCGCCTGCAAGTCGGTCCTGCTCACCGGGCACGGCACGATCCCCGCCGCCGTGGAGGCCATGCGGGCGGGGGCCTCGGACTTCCGCACCAAGCCGATCTCGACCGCGGAGCTGGTCGACACGCTGCGTCGCTCGGCCGAGGCCGCCGGCTCGGGCGCTCCCGACCCGCTCGGCCGCGCCGAGCGTGAGCACATCCTGAAGATGCTCGACGCCTGCAACGGCAACATCTCCGAGGCCGCGCGCCGGCTGAACCTGCACCGGCGCACACTCCAGCGAAAACTCCAGAAGTTGCCTCCGACGGGCTGAATCCACCGTTGTCGCAGGTGCCTGCGACAACGTGTCGCATGGCCGTCGCAGGGGGCTCGCTCTTACAGGGCGCCGTGGACCCTACCCCCGATGATCCGCCCGCCGAAGTGATCGTCATCCAGGCAAAACGCCCGGAGGGCTCGGCGACCGATCGCGCGCTTGACCGGGCGGCGATCGAGGCGATGCCCGGGCGCTCCGCAGACGACCTCCTGCGCGCGATGCCCGGCCTCCACACCTCCGCCCACGGCGGCCACGGCAAGGCCTACCAGTATTTCCTGCGTGGATTCGACGCGGTCCACGGGTCCGACATCGCCGTTTCGCTCGAAGGGGTGCCGATCAACGAGGTGTCCAACGTCCACGGGCACGGCTACCTCGACCTGCATTTCATCGCGCCCGCGCTCGTGCGGGGTCTCACGCTGCGGCCGGGGACCTGGCGCGCGGACACCGGTGACTTCGCCGTCGCAGGCTCGGCCGATTTCTCGCTCGGACTCGAGGAGCCCGGCGGGCAGGTCTGGGTCGGCGGCGGGACCGACGTGAGCGGCGCTGCCACGCTGGCATGGCGGCCGAAGGTCTCCAAACCGGGCACATTCCTCGTCGCCGACGTCGACCTCGGGCAGGGCGTGGGCGACGCGCGGTCGTGGCGACAGGTGCGCGCGGGCGCGGGGTGGGAGGGGGAGATCGGGTCGCTGCACTCGCGGGCGTGGGTGCTGGCCTACGACGGCGTGTTCGAATCGCCGGGTGTGCTGCGCGAAGACGACCTCGGCGCCGGGGAAGTCGACTTCTACGACGCCTACCCGGGGGCCGGCGGCGGATCCTCACGACGGATCCTGGCGAGCGCTCAGGCGTCGGGTGGCAACAAGGTGCCGTGGCGAGCCACCGTGTACGGCGGATGGCGCGATCTTGAGCTGGCCCAGAACTACACCGGGTACTTCTACGACGCCGAGCACGGCGACGGCACCGAGCAGGAGCACCACGCGGGGCTCTTGGGCGGCCGCCTCGAAGCCGGGTGGGCCGGCCCGGTGGGGCTGGTGGTCAAGGGTGGGCTCGACGCGCGGGGGGACGTCTTCGGCCAGTCCGAACACGCGGTGCTGGTGGACGGCACGAGCTGGGCCACTACGTTCGACGCGGCCGCGCAGCAGGGAGACCTCGGACTCTGGCTCGCCGCCCCCTGGTCGCCCGTCCGGTGGCTGCGTGTAGAGCCGGGCCTGCGGGGCGAGCTGTTCCTCGTTCATCCCGAGGAAGGCGACCCGGGCGTCGCGTGGGCGCCCGTGCTCGCGCCCAAAGCGGCGGTCACGCTGTTTCCCGATGGCAGGGTGACCGCCTTCGCGGCGTACGGACGTGGCTTCCGGTCGCCCGAGGCCCGGGGCACGGAGCCCGGAGAGGTCGCGCCCGTCGCGATCTCGGACTCGGCGGAGCTGGGAGCGCGCGTACACCCTGCCGACTGGCTGGAGCTGCGCGCGGCGGGCTTCGCCACGCTCATCTCCGACGAGATCATCTTCGACCACGCCGCCGCGCGCTTCCTCGCCACCGGGCGGACCCGCCGCCTCGGCGTCGACGGCGGCGCCACCGTGCGTCCTGTCGAGCCCCTTCGCGTCGAGGTCGAGGTCACCTGGTCCGACGGCGTCTACGTCGCGACGGAGGAGCCCATCCCCTATGCGCCGCGGCTCCTCGTCGTGGGCGGCATCTACACCGAACACCTGCCCGTGGGGCCGCTCCGCCTCACGACCGGCCTGCGCGCCTGGCTCCTCGGACCGCGCCCGCTCCCTGGCGGCTTCTCCAGCCACACCACCGGCGTGGTCGACGTCACCGCGCGTGCCGACTGGAAGCGCTGGAGCCTCTCGGTCGACGTCGACAACGTGCTCGGCAGCCAGTGGCGCGACGGGGAGTTCGTCTTCCCGTCGCATTGGGATCTCGACGAGGCACGGAGCGAGCTGCCCGTGCGTCACTTCACCGCGGGGGCGCCCACGGTGGCGCGCCTCGCGCTCGGAAGGAGCTTCTGATGATGTTGATCCTGCTGCTGGCCTGCGGTGCCGCCGACCGGGCGCTCCTGACCGTCCCGGTGACATTCGCGGGTGTCGCGGCCGACGTCGCGCCCGCCGAAGGCGTCTCGGTGACGCTGACCGAGGCGTCCGTCACCCTGTCAGATCTCCGCATGGAGAACCCGGCGCAGACGGCGCTCCGCGTGCCCTTCATCTCCGCGGCCTACGCCCATCCCGGCCACGACTTCGCGGGGGGCTTGGCGGGAGAGCTCACCGGCACATGGACGCTCGATCTGCTCGGTGAGGACGTGCCGCTCGGCGACGCCTCCTGCTACGAGGGCGACTACGCCACGGCGCGCGTCTCGGCGTCGCCCGATCCCCTCACGGTGCTCGCGGGCACCGCCACCGTGGACGGCACGGTGACGGCCTTCCGCTTTGAGGTCGCGCCGGACCAGGAGATCACGGGCCTCTCCTTCCAGACCACGATGTCGGCCGACTCTCCGCCGGCTGGCCTCGTCCTGACCATCGATCTCGCCCATGCGCTCTCGTTCGTCGACTGGCGCACCGCCGACGCGGACGGCGACGCCACGCTCACCACCGCCGACGGCGCGCTCGCGAACACCGTCCTGTTCGGCGTCGTCGCCACCCCCACCTGGACCCTCACCCTGGAGCCTTCATGACCCTGTTTTCCCTCGTCCTCCTCACCGGCTGCGGAAGCGGCACCTGGACCGTCAACACGTGGGGGGAGGAGTACATCGAAGACACGATCCCCGCTGAGATCTTCGAGGACGGCTGCTCCGTCACCTACGAGAGCTTCGAGGTGGCGATGAGCGGCGTCGCGCTGCTCGACGGCGACGGCACTGAGGTGGGCGTGGTCGACGGGGAGCAGGTGTTCGACCTCACCGCCGCCGGCCCCCACGACGTCGGCTCCGCGGAGGTGTCCGCCACCCACTACGCCAACGCCCGCTACATGATCGCGCCCTCCGATCAGCTCGGCGGCAGCTCCGTCGTCGCGGCCGGCACCCTCACCTGCGGCGCCGAATCGGTGACGTTCGACTGGGCGTTCGACACGGACACCACCTACGAGTGCGAGCCCGCCGACCTCACCATCCCCGCCGGGGGCGAGGACAGCACCCAGTACACCATCCACGGCGACCACCTCTTCTACGACGGGCTGGAGAACGAAGACGCCGTCGTGCGAGGCCAGGCGGTCGCCGATGCGGACGCCGACGCCGACGGTGCGGTCACCCTCGCGGAGCTGGAGGCCGTCTCCGTGGCCACGCTCGGCTACGAGGTCGGACAGTACAGCGACGTCACGACGCTCGCGGGCTTCGTCGGCTTCCTGACCCAGACGCTCGGGCACGTGGACGGCGAGGGGCACTGCCAGGTCGATCTGTAGGCTGGGATAGGCTCACGAATGTCCACCATCGGAGTCCTCGCCTTCCCTGACATGGAGGAGCTCGACTTCGCCGGGCCCTGGGAGGTGTTCGCGGCCGCGGCGCATCTTCGCGGGGAAGATCGTGTCCTGCTGCTCGGGGAGACGCTCGACCCGGTGCGCTGCGCGAAGGGGTTGGTCGTGGTCCCCGACACCCGCTGGGACGACGCGCCCGCCCTCGACGTGGTGTTGGTCCCGGGGGGCGACGGCCGCCGCCGCCAGATGACGAACCCGGCGATGTTGGCGTTCCTTCGCCAGCAGGCGCCGGGGTGTCGCTGGATCACCAGCGTCTGCACCGGATCGTTCGTCCTCGTCGCCGCCGGGCTCGCGACAGGCAAGCAGGTGACCACGCACTGGTCGCGCCTCGACGAGCTGCGCGGACACCCCGTCGTGGTGCGGGACGACGTGCGGTACGTGCAGGACGGCAACGTCGTCACCGCGGCGGGCGTCTCGGCGGGCATCGACATGGCGCTCTGGCTGATCGGGCAGCTTCACACGCCGGGGTTCGCACGCGAGGTGCAGCGGTACATCCAGTACGATCCCGATCCGCCCTACGCCGACGGATGATCGACGCTGCGACAACAAGCCGCAGCATCGCCTCATGGAGTCGGCGATAGGGCACGCGATGCTCT
>CAMBIK010000249.1 GCA_945867435.1 Klebsiella pneumoniae | reverse complement strand
GCCAGCGCGAGAGCATCGCTGGCGTTGTTCAGCTTCCGCCACCAGGCGGGGTCCGTGGGGCGGCCTTTCCCCTCGTTCGTCATCACGCAGGGCGATGGCCGATCCCACGGGACGGCGATGGCGTCGCGCATGGTGCGACGGGGCTGGTTCCCCGGCGCCTGAACCGGCCGCGGCCCGGCGATCACGAAGATGCGCGTCCGGCTCTGCGGGGCACCGTGATCGGCGGCGTTGAGCACCCAGAGGGAGACGTGCTCGTAGAGCTTCCGCAACTCGGGTAGGACGACGCGCTCGACGTAGGCGCGGGCGTTCTTCACGTTCTCGAAGATGGCCCAGCGGGGGCGGACGATCCGAACGATCCGGAGCGTCCACGGCCAGCCGTTGCGGGCGATGTCCTCCTCCCCCTTCGGGCCGCCGTGCTGGTTGGCGCTCGACCACGCCTGGCATGGCGGCGAGGCCCACAGCACGTCGATGGTGCCGGCGAGCGCCGTGTAGTCGAGGTCGCGAACATCGGCCTCGACGGCGGGAAAGCCCGCAGCCCGAAGGGTAGCGGCCGCCGAGGCGTCACGCTCGACGCACGCGACGTGCTCGAACCCGGCGTCGTGCAGGCCGAGCGCCGCGCCACCGGCCCCGGCGAACAGGTCGAGCACGCGCATGGCGGCATCAGGCGACGGCGCGCTGGACGCGGAGGTCCACCGGGGCGTCGCGCAGGAGGGGATCAGTGAGGATGTCGCTCGACCGCTTCACGATGAGGTCGTACAGGCTCCACGGCTTCGACGGCGGACCGGTGACGGCGTGCCACACCCCCGAGACAGCGACCCGCTGGACGCGGTACACGCCGATGCCCAGCTCCGACCACTCCGTCGGGACAGGCCACCACCAGATGTTCCCGTCGTCGTTGTAGTTACGACGCTCGGGCGCGGAGGTCCGACGGAACTTCCCGGCGCACATCCAGGCGTACTGCGCGAGCACGTCGTTGGTGGCGGCCGGTCGGCGCTTCGGGTCTTCGGCGTACCAGGCGACCAGCCGCTTCGCGGGGCCGAGGGCACCCGCCGGTCCCTGCTGGACCGTCCGGTTGTAGCAGAGGACCATCGCCCGCTCGCTGCTGACGCCGAGGAGCGTCGCGACCTGGACGGCACCCGTCATGTACTCGGACTCGGCGGCATCGCGAGCCTGAACCTGCTGGAACGCCGGCCAACGACCGGCCGCCGTGAACCGGGACACCCACGGCTCGGCCCAGAGGACCGCGCCATCGACGGACTCCAGCGAGGCCCTCGCCGTGACTTCGAGCAGCTTCGCCCAGCTCGCGCCGAAGAAGCGCCCGAAGGCGACGGGATCGGCGGCGGCCATCTCGCGGAGCAGGCGGCCGAGCGAACCCGACTTCTGGGTCCACTGGAGGATGCCGTAGCTGACGCCGTTGCCGTCGATGTTGGGCTGGACGGACCAGTAGTTGCCCTCGTGCTCGCTCGTCTTCCGGAGCAGCGTCGGGATCCAATCGGTGATGAGCGTCTCCACCTTCTCCTCCAGTTTCTTGGCCGCCTTCCCGGCGGACTCGGCAGTCTGTTGTGCGGCTCGCCGGGCCGTCGGCGACGAGGCCGCCGCGGCGAGAAGGACCAGCCCGATGGCTCCCGCTCCGAGCAGGAAAGGCGTGTTGTTGGCTTTCATCGCGCCACCGCCGCGCCACCGCTGAACGGCAGCAACCCTGACACGGGCTCGATGTCTTCGTCGTCGGCCTCGCCCGAGAGCAGGTTCCGGGGGATCGACCGACCCCACCACCAGCGCCCGGCCTCGGCCAGCTCGCCGAACTTGAGCCCGGACCCGGGCGCAGCGTCGATGAACGCCTGCCAGCCGCTCTCGGTCGGGGGGATCACGTCCACCCCCGCCGTCCCAGCAGCCGCGCCCGCGTTCACGATGCGGAGTCCCGCCGGGGACACCACGGGGATCTTCTGCGCCTGCTGGTTGTAGTAGCTGACCTTCGCCAGCGCGCTGACGACGACATCGGCCACCTGCGGCCAGGTTCGTTCGACCCAGGAGTCGGGGGCGTTCTGCCAGCCGACCCCCGGCCAGTCACCCGAGTACCGGAGCTTGTCGTTGGCGATCTGCGCGACCGCGCGCACGGTCGCAGTCTCCTCGTCGGCGGGGAACGTCGCGCCGTAGTTCTCCGGCTTGAGCGCGCTGAACTTGGCGTCGTCCGACTTCGTGAGCCGCCACGCCCCTTCTCCCGCGCCACGCTGGCCGATCTGCCCGTCCTTCGTGACCTTCCCGAACTCGATGTAGTCGATGCGCGAGGCGTTCCACGCGCTCGGGATGCCCGCGCGCAGGCCCTCGAACACGGGGCCGCCCCCCTCGACGACGAGCACGGGACGGTCGCGCACGACCGTCGCGCTCGCGGCCCAGGGCCACGCCTCGACGTTGACGCGCGTGAGGTGCTTCAGGCGCTCCTCGGCCTCCCCGCGGAGACGCGCGGCTTCGGTCCCGTCGCGGGTGCGCTCGGCGTTGCGGAAGCGGGCGTTGATGGCCCGGAGGAGCTTCGACGCCTCGGCGGCGATCTTCTTCTTGGCCTCGGCTTCGCGCTGGGCGCGCACGGCTTCGAGGCGGGCGCGGGTCTGCTCGGGATTGCGACTGATCAGGAGCAGGATCTCCTCGGGGCCCATGTCCATCTGCGCGCCCGGGTTGTTGGTGTCCCGGTCCTGGGACTTCAGCAATTGCGTCATCCAACCTCGCTTCCCTTGGATCAGGTTGAAGCGGAGCCCGTCCTGACTGCGGCGCGCGAAGTAGTAGTAGATCGAGATGGCCGACAGGGTGTTGCCCTGCCGGACGCCGCGCCCGTTGCGCTGCTGGAGGGTGGCGGGCTCCCACGGGAGATCGAGGTGGTGGATCGCGCAAGTGCGCGTCTGGAGGTCGATGCCTTCGTAGGCGACGGCATTCGCGATCACCACGTCGAACTTGGGCTTCGTCTCGCTCTCGGGCTCCCCGTTGAACTCCTTGGCGATGCGCTGCCGGTCGGCCGCGTTGGGCGCGACCTCGGCGTTCATCACGCCGATCCGGTCGGCGGCGATGCCCGCGTTCACGAGCGTCATCTTCACCCAGCGGTGGGCGGCGACGTTGTCCACGAACACGATGTGCCCGCACGTCCGGTTCGCCAGCACGCGCTCGGCCAGCGCGTCGAACTTCGGTGACGACGGGTCGGACACCTGGTCGGCGTTCTTCCAGCCGTAGCCCTCATCGAGCTGCGCGTGGACGGCGACGAGCGCCATCCGTGCGAGCAAGCCAAGGATCTTGGCCTTCTGGCTCGGATCGTCGGACTTCAGCGCGGCCTCAATCTCGCGGACGTAGCGGTCGTACTTGGCGTCCTGGGCCGCGTCCATATCGACCTCGACCATCTCGACCTTCGGTTCCGGCAGCTTCAACCCCACGTCCTCGGCCGTCTTGAACTCGCCGTAGCGGAGGATCGTGTCGCGCAGCTCGTGGAGGTTCTGGAACCCGACCACGGCTCCGCGCTCCTCGACCTCCATCGTGGGCGTCACGACGGGCTTGATCTCGATGCGGAGGTACCGATCGATGAACTGCTCGGGGTCGCGGATGCCCATGCGGCGCCACGCCTCGGGATCGACATACTGGATGAGGTTGTAGAACTCCAATGGGCTGTTCTTCGCGGGCGTCGCGGAGAGGAGCACCACGCCGGTCCCGCCGGTCCTCTTGCGGACGGCTGCACACCGGAAGTCGAGCTGCCAGGCGCGCTTGCTGCCGTCGCCGGGGTTCCCCATGAAGCGCGGAACACCACCCTCGCGATCTTCAGGTAGATAGAGGTTTTTATAGTTTTGCGCCTCGTCCACGATGAGCATGTCCACGCCGATGTCGTCCCAGGCGATGCCCGGGTCGTACTCCCAGCCGTCGGCCAGCTCCATCTGCTGGGCGACCCACGCGGCGATGCCCTCGCGCAAGATCGCCTCGTCGCGCTCGGAGAGCTTCTTGCGCTTCGCGGCGTTGCGACGGCGCAACGCGACCTCGCGCTGGATCGCCTCGGTCTTGTCGGCATAGGCGCGCACCGCCTTCTCGTTCATGCGCGTGCGGCCGAGCGCGGTGTAGCTGAGCAGCACGGCGTCGTACTCGCCGGCCTGGAACCGGGTCCACTTCTCGGCGCGCTCCTGCGGCGTGTCGGTGTCGCTCGTCGCGAGCCCCTTCCGGTCGCCGCGGCTGATCGTCTTCTTCTTCGAGCCGATGACGGCCACCCGATAGTCGGGGAGCGCCGTGGCGAAGTCGTCGTACCACTTCCAGATGATGGAGTTGGGGACCAGCACCACAGGGCGCTTGCACCACCCCTCCTGACGGGCGCGGGCGAGGACGGCGAGGCCCGTGTACGTCTTGCCGACGCCCACGTCGAACGCCAGCAATCCGCCCCGGTTGGCGAGGATGCGGCGGGCACCGGCCACCTGGTGGGGATCGAGGCGCACGGCGCGCTCGCCCGGCCGAAGCGCAGAGGCAGGACGGAACCCGCGACCCCGCGTCCAGCGGGCGACGGCCAGCGGCTCCGCGGTGTAGCTCGGGGCGATGTAGCCCCGGAACTGCCGGTTGTAGGCGTGCTCGATGGCAAGGCGACGCTCGGGCGTGGCTCCGGCCCATCCCTTGAAGCTGGCGTCCCACTCGGCCGCCTTCTTCATCCGGATCTTGTCGATGTCCTTCTCGTTGTCGTCGTCGAACTTCTTCGACGGGCTGAACATCGTCTTGTCGTGGTTGATCCAGCCGAGGATGAGCAGCACCTCGGGGTGCATGTCCCCGGCGTTCTCCTTCTTCGACATCTGGTCGTACTGCCAGCCCTTCGGGGCGAGAAGCCCGCCCTGACGGACGAACTCCACGTCGTCGTACCCGGTGTAGGTGGCGTTCACCCACT
>CAMBIK010000248.1 GCA_945867435.1 Klebsiella pneumoniae | reverse complement strand
CGCCATGATGGACCCGATCGGGCTCGGCCTGGAGAACTTCGATGGCGTTGGCCGGTGGCGTAAGGAGGAGAACGGCGAGACCATCGATCCCTCCGGGGCGCTCGATGGTGCCTCGTTCTCCGATGCGTGGGAGCTGGGCGCGGCGGTGGCGGAACACGCTGCCTTCGCGCCCTGCGTGAACGACACGATCTACCGCTTCGCGACCGGGCATGAGGTGGCGGATGCTGAGGAAGACCTCGTGAACTGGCATGCCGATGGGTTTCACGAGGCCGGGTACCGCGTGCGCGCCCTGCTCGCCGACATTGCGATGGGACCGGGATTTCGCACCGTGGGGGGTGTAGAATGAGTCGGATCTGGCACCCGCCCGTCCCCTCGCGCCGCCGCTTCCTGCGCGGAATGCTTCAGGGAAGCGCGGTTTTTGTCGGGCTCCCCCTGTTCGAACGCATGCTGAACGGCAACGGCAACGCGCTTGCCTGCGGCGGGGCCATCCCCAAGCGCTTCGGCCTGTACTACTGGGGCAATGGCAACCGACCCGACCGTTGGGTGCCGACCACGACCGGCACCGACTATGTGTTGTCGGAGGAACTGGCCCCGCTCGCCAACGTGAAGGCGAAGATGTCTGTAGTAACTGGACTATCTGTTAAAGTACCGAACGTCCTGCCCCACACCTCGGGCGCCGCCGGCTTGCTGACCGGCATGGCCGCGATCTCCGAAAATGGGGATGAGACCTTCGCCGGCCCCACGATCGACCAGATCATCGCCGCGGAAGTGGGCGGGGATTCGCTGTTTCCCAGCCTCCAAACCGCGGCTTCGGACTGCGATGGCCAGTCGTACAACGGCCCCAACAGCCGCAATCCGCCCGAAACCGACCCGTACACCCTCTACGAACGGCTGTTTGGCTCAACGTTCCGGGAGCCCGGGGAGGAGGCGGTGGTGGACCCCAAGTTGGGCCTGCGTCGCAGCGTGCTCGACTCGGTCTCGGGCGACATTCTCACGCTCCAAGCTCGCTTAGGGGCCGCCGACAAGGCGCGGCTCGACCAGCACCTCACCGGGGTGCGCGAGTTGGAGTCACGGCTCGCGAGGTTGGAGGAAGACCCCCCACAGTTGGAGGCGTGCTCCCGCCCCGGCCTGATTCCCGAGCTCAGCTACCCCGATCTCGACGGGAGGCCCCAGATCAGCGCCCGCAGCCGGCTGATGGTGGACATGCTGGCCATGGCCTTTGCCTGCGACCAGACCCGCGTGTTCGGCCACTATCTGGTGGACCCGGTGAGCAATCCGTTGTTCCCGGGGGCCAGCGCGGGGCATCACAACCTCACTCACGACGAAGGCGGCGATCAGCCCGAGGTGAACGCGATCACCATCCAGATCGTGCAGGAATTGGCCTACCTGCTGGAACGCTTCGATTCCATCCCGGAAGCCGACGGCACCCTGCTCGACAACTGCTGCATCCTCGGCTGCACCGAGGTTTCCCTTGGGCAGACCCACAGTCTCGACGACATGGCGCTCCTGCTGGGCGGCGGCCTGTGCGGCACCCTCCAGACGGGCCTTCATCATCGCAGCTATACCCAGGAAAGCTCCTCAAAGCTGATGCTCTCGATCCTGCGAGCGATGGACATCCTTGCGCCGAGCTTTGGCACCGACGACGCCTACACGGAATCGGGCCTCTCCGAGATCGAGGTTTAGCATGCCTTGGCTTCCCCTCCTTCTCGCTGGTTGTACACCGGAGATTCCAGAAGAAGGCACCTGCTCGGTGAGCGACGCACCCCAGTTGTTGCTCATGCGTACGCTGTATTTTGAGCTGGCGAATGCCGAAGGCACCAGCCTTGGCTTCGATCTCGATGGAATAACCAGTGTTTCTGGCGATGGAACCGGCTGCGGCGTGGTCGATTATCAGGGCCCCGAGGGCCAGCAGGGCATCGACAACGCGTTCACCTTGCTGCAACCCGTGCTCGATTCGACCGAGGCCAAGATCTCGGCGATCGAGGGTCTTGTTCAGGATGCGATCGACTCCGGCCAGCTGCTCATCACGCTGGAATTGGGCGGGGTGGATGAGTGGGAGGAGGACGCGTGCGTCGCCGGGACGGTCGGAAAGGCCGTGGGTGCGCCGATGATCGGCACGGATGGACTGATCCTCGATGGTCAAACCTTCGATCGCGATCCCGACGTTGAGCCCAAACCCCTCTCCGGCGGCCGCATCAACGATGGCGTGCTGGAGGCTCGCGGCCTCTCGTTCGACCTGCCGGTGCAGATCCTCAACGCCAATCTGGTGCTTCCGCTACGCGATGGGGGCATCCACCTGGAGGCTTCGGGCGTGGACACCTACACCGGTTTCCTCGCCGGAAAGGTGAGCGCCGCTTACATGCTTTCGGTGGCGCAAACCGAAAATGTTGACCCCGTCGTCGCCGACCTGCTCGGCGCCGTGCTCGCCTACAATGCCGACCTTACCGACGAAGATGGCACCGAGTGTGGTGCCTTGTCGGTCACGCTGGGTTTCGAGGCGGTCGGCGCCTACTACTACGAGGACTGAACCATGAAGCTCATCACTCTTCTTCCCTTGCTTGCCTTCGGGGTCGGCTGCGATCTCCTGATGCCCGCCGATGCGCCGCCGCCGCCCCCGCCCCCGCCGCCCGCGGTCGTGGAGGCTCCCCCCGCGCCCGAGCTGCCCATGACACCGCCTCCCCCGGTCGCGAGGCCCGCCGAAGCCACCCTCCTCCCCCCGCCCTGGGGCGATCTCGGCTTCACCTACGGCAGCGCTGCGGTTTTGCACTCCGACGCAGGCACGGTCGTGCTCACCCTGCCCTCGACCGCCACGGCTGAGATCGAGGCCCTGTACGCCGCTTGGCAGAAGAGCCTGGTGGACAAGGGCTTTGCCGCCGGCCCCTCGTACGTCAACGGGTTGGATGCCGGGGAGCCCTGGACTCACGGCCCCCGTAAGGTCTCGATCGCGCGCGGCGTGGTCGGCACGTCGGCCTATCTGTACGCGGAAGACCTTCAGAAGGGGTCGGTCAGCGCGGTGGACAAGCACACTGTCGATGACAGCGTGTCCGCCTTGATGACGAAGGCCGCCCCGCCGACCGCAAAGGCCGCTGCCACCTCCAGCTCCAAGCAGGTGGACTACTCTCAGGGTGTCGGCGCTACGCCTGACTTGCACCGGGATGGAAAGCACAAGGACCACAAAGACAAGAAGGACAAGAAAGACCGTAAGCACAAAAAGGACGACTGACCCTTGGGTTTATTGTCCACGGTTGATGTCGTCATCTCGCTTACCCTGCCCCTGGGAACGCCTCACGACCTCGACCGCTGGATGCGCGACATCGCCTCCGGCCAAGCGGCGGCCTTGGCGTGCATCCGTCCGGAGGCCGAGATCCGTGACTACCGGGCTACGCCCCTGCTCTTTGTGACGGTACGCGAAGCCGACCTGGACCGTGTCCGGGCCTGCCCAGGCGTTGTGGCGGTTTCGCCCAACCGCCTGTTCTACCGAAGCCTCGCGGAAAGCGTGCCCGTGGTGGGCGCGGACTGGGTGCGAAGCTCCCTTGGCTACACGGGGTTAGGCACGTCCATCGCCGTGATCGACACGGGCATCACCTACACCCACGCGGATGTGGGCGGCTGCTTCGGGGCCGGGTGCAAGGTGGTGTACGGCTACGACTTTGCGGATGGCGATGCCGACCCGACCGATTGTCACGGGCACGGCACCAATGTGGCGGCCATCGCCGCCGGCACGTCCGGGGTGGCCACCGAAGCCGACATCGTCGCCTACAAGGTGTTCCCCTCCTCCGGCTGCTCCAGCGCCACGGACGATGCGATCGCCGCCGCGATCGATGATGTGGTGCTGAACGCCGCCACCTACAACATCGTGGCGGTCAACCTCTCCCTCGGCACCTACGACTACCGCACCTCCAGCGCTTGCGATGGCACCGGCACGGCCACCGAAACCGCGGTTGCAGTCGCCTATCGCGATGACATTGTCGTGGTTGCCGCCGCCGGAAACGATGGGGACGAGGACAATGTCTCCTTCCCCGCGTGCCTTCGCAAGGTGATGGCGGTCGCGAACACGTACGACGCCGCCGCCAGCTCCACCAGCTGGTGCACCACCACCGGGTGCAGCGCGTACTGCACCGACTCGGGGCCGACCGTGGACAGCCTGAACTGCTCCAGCAACGGGGGGGACCTCATCGACCTCGCGGCGCCGGGCACCACGATCACCGCGGGGGGCCAGTCGATGGGCGGGACCAGCCAGGCCAGTCCCCATGTGGCCGGTGCGGTGGCCCTGTTGAAGGAGGCCGTTCCGGGCGCGAGCCAGAAAGAGATCGAAGCGTGGTTGGTGCGCAGCAACACCGTTGTGACCGACTCTCGCGGTGCCACGGTGTACGAGTACCCAAGGTTGGAACTGGAGACCGCGTTTGAGGGGGCCGTCGACGATTTGGAGATCGTGGATGTGGACCTCGAGACCACGGGCGGACTTTTTGCGGGTACGGTCGCCACCGTTGCGGTCACGGTCGAAAACGTCGGGCCCGGCGATGTGGAATCCGTCGATGTGGTGCTGAGCAGCGCCGACACCGGCCTCATCATTGACAGTACGCCGTTCAGCTTCGGCACGGCCGTCATGGCCGCGGACACGACGGTGGGAGGCTTCTCCTTCTCGGTGGACGAAGCCTGCCTCGAAAACCACAACGCCACGCTTACGGTCACGCTTCAGGTCGCCGGCGTGGATGGCGACAGCTCGGAAGCGACCCTCTCGCTGCGCTGTTTCGCCGACGACGACGCGGATGGCGTGGAGCACCGCGACGATTGCAACGACACCGATGTCGACGTTTTCCCAGGGGCGGACGAGCTTTGCAACGGTGTGGACGACGACTGCGATGGCGAAATCGATGGCCCGGCGTCGG
>CAMBIK010000247.1 GCA_945867435.1 Klebsiella pneumoniae | reverse complement strand
ACCCCCTCCCATCGCGAAGCCCAAGCTCGCCCCCGGTGTCGTGCCCGCCTCGACGACGGTGGGCGGCGAACCGGGGAGAGGCACGGGCGTGGTGCTCGTTTTCGGGGCGGAAGCCTACCTGCAGCGCGCCGGGCTCAAGCATTCCATCGGCACGCTTCCTGCCGGCCAATACAAGCTTTTTGCCGCGGTGGGGCCTCGAAACGCCTTTGTCGAGCAGGCCCGCGTGGAGGTCGTTTCCGGCACACGCCTGATATGGCACTGCGCGGCGGGGGCGTGCCAGGCAGATTCGAAGCCTGCTACGGGGCCGTGATCTCTACGTTGAGCTTCGCGGATACGTTCACGGTCGGCCCGCCGATCCCGAAGGTGCCAGCGACAAGGTTGGCTTCATTGGTGCCCGACACGCTCATCGCGGTGGTGACCAACGCCCCCTTGGCGCTCAGCTTGCCGCCTTGCGCCGAAGTGAGCTGCAAGATCACGTTGCCGCCGGCCGCGGAGAAGGAGGAGTTGCCGGTGAGCACGGATCCGCTGTCGGCCGTGAACTTCACATCCCCGCCTGCCGCAGCGATGGTCGCAGACGTGTAGGCACCGGAGGCGAAAACGCCTCCCGATCCCGCGCTGATCTTCAGGATTCCAGAGCAGTTTCGCACCGAGACCCAGCCCGCGCCGTTCTGGCTGACCGACACGGAGCTGGCCCCCGCAGGAACGTTCACGGTGAGCGGAGCATCGATCGAGGCGACGCCGGAGGGCTTGGAGGGCATGCGGGTGGCCACGACGCCCCCGCCCTTGCCATCTCCGCTGGCCCTCACACCGATGCCCTTGCCCGCCGTTTCCATGGGTCCTTCCGCCGATCCCGTGATCGAGAAGGGGAGGCGTGCGGAGAGCTTGTCGCTGCCGATGCAGTTCACCGTGACGTTGCCGCCGCTGTGTGAGATGCTGACCGGCTTGCCCACCGTGTAGCTGCTGGCGGTCTCTGAAAGGGAGCCGTCGTAGCTGAGATCGCCGACCACGCCCCCTTCATCGGTAGCCGTCGCAAGGGAAACGAGAAAGGGAAGGAGTAGAATCAAGGGACCTCCGGGTCGCCGGGTGTAACCCGCGAGCACGGCTACGCTGAGTTAGCGGCGGCTATGTTCACCCGACCTCTTTGCGACCTTCACATCCATGTGGGCGCCAGCGTGGCGCCGCACATCATGTGGTCCATCGCCCACAGCCAGGGCTTCAAGTTGCCCACCAAGGACTACTTCGAGTTCGTGGAAATGATCACGGTGAATCCGAAAAAGGTAAAATCACTCGATGATTATCTAAAGATCATGCACGAGGTTACGGAGAAGATCCAGTCGTCGCCGAGCGCGATCGAACGCAGCGTGTACGAGATCATCGGGAAGGAGTACCGAGGCAGCCTGGTCGGTCGGATCGAGCTCCGGTTCAACCCCATGAAGCGGAACCTTCATGGGGAACGGGACCTCGACCACATCATCCACGCTGCGATTCGCGGCATGGACCGCGCCATGCTGGAATACGGCGTCGAGGCTGGGCTGATTTTCTGCCTCGCCCGGGAGTTCAAGCCCGAGCTGAACGAGATTCTCGTCGAAAAGGCCATCAAGTATCGGGACCGAGGCGTGATCGGGATCGACGTGGCCGGTCCTGAATCCCATACGATCGAGTTGGATGAATCCGTGTCGCGCTACGAGGTGCTGTTCGCACGCGCCCGGGAGGCCGGCTTGGGAACCACGATCCATACGGGCGAGACCCGGTCGAGCGGCGCCGAAGGGGTGATGGCGGTCCTGGACCGCCTAAAGCCGGATCGCATCGGGCATGGCATTCGAGCGGCGTACAGCGACGAGGCCGTTCAGCGCCTCGCGGACACGGCCACGTTCCTCGAGATCTGCCCTACCTCGAACCTGCATACGCGAGCGGTGCGGCACCTTGAGGAGTTTAGGTACATCCTGGGTACCTTGCAGTCGAAGGGTGTGCCGTTCTCCATCAACACGGATGGCACCTACCTGTGCCGGACCAACCTTCGGCGCGAGTACAAGCTGCTGATCGACAGCGAGATCCTCACCCACGCCGAGGCAGATGCCTGCAATGAAGCAGCGTACGCAGCGAGCTTTTTGTAGGGGAGCCAGACCGGAGCGCGGGAGCCGCTACTCCGCGCCGCCGCCGGTATCGCCGCCCTGCTCGGACGCGCCTTCAGCGCCGCCACCGCCACCACCACCGCCGCGACGACGCCGACGCCGCTTCTTCGCCGCATCGCCGCCCCCGGCCACATCCCCCGCGCCATCGGCGGCGGGCTGAAGCTGCGGACCTTCGGGGGGCTTCGCTTCGACAGGCGGCCTTTCGCTGCGCTGGCCTTCAGGGCGGGGGCCACGACCCCCGCGGTCATCGTTCCCACGCCGAGGCCCGCGGTCGTCCCGAGGACCCCCGCCAGGTCGCGGACCACGGTCGTCCCGGGGGCCGCGAGGCCCACGATCGCCGCCATCGCGGAACGCAGGGCGAACCGAACGCTCTTGAGGACCGCCGCGGTCGGCGCGGTCGCTCCTCGCGGTGCGCTCGCCATCCCGGCTGTCATCCTGGCCATCGTTACCGCCATCGAGCGCGGCATCGGCTGCGAGCAGCTTGCGACGCCGATCCCAGTCGAGGAAAGCCTTGAGGGCGACCGCGATGAGCGTATCGGCATCTGGGCGTTGTTTGATGGCACGCACCGCCTCCAGGTACGATTCGTAGGGCATCGTGCCCGACGCATCCTTCAGCAGGCGCGCGAAGCGCTCGGTGCGCAGCTGTGCGCTTTCTTCGGCAGTGGGGAGCAATTTGACCTCGAACTTGATCTTGTGTTTGCGCTCCAGCGTGAGGCGCGTGGAAAAGTCCATGCCCCCGGCGAGCACGAGTACGGTGCCTTCCTTGCCGATCCGCCCGGTACGCCCGCTGCGATGCAGGTAGATCGCGGCATCATCCGGTAGAGCGTAGTGGATGACGTGCGAAAGGTCGCTGATATCGATGCCGCGAGCCGCCACATCGGTGCTCACGAGGAACTGAACGCCGCCGGCCTTGATTCGGGCCATGACCCGCTCGCGCTTGTTCTGCGGAAGTTCGCCGGAGAGCATCTCCACGCTGAGCCCCTGGCGGTCCAGGTAGGTGTAAACCGTAGCGACATCTTCGCGGGTATTGCAGAAGATGATCGCCGAGGTTGGGCGTTCCAGTTCGATCAGATCCAGCAGGGCGCGCGCCTTGTGGTAGTCGGGAGAGGTCTCAAACAGGATGTGTTGGATGAGGTGAACGTTGTCCCCATCCGCGCTCAAGTGGATGTCCTCGGGCGACTTCATGTAGTTGCGGGCAAAGCCCTTGAGGCTTTCGTCGAGCGTGGCGGAGAAGAGCATCGTTTGCCGCTCGGCGCTGGTGCGCTCCACGATCTTACGAACGTCTTCAAAGAAGCCCATGGAGAGCATCTCGTCGGCTTCATCAAGCACAACCACCCGCACCTGGTCGAGCTTGAGATTGCCCCTGCGGAGATGGTCGAGCAAACGCCCGGGCGTACCGACCACGATTTCGCTGCCTTCACGAAGCGCATCCTCTTGGGGAGGGAACCCGACGCCGCCGTAGATCGCGGTGATGCGGAGGTCGCGGTACTTGGCGAGCTGAGCAATCTCCTGCGAGACTTGCACCGCAAGCTCGCGGGTGGGAGCGAGGACAAGCGCCTGCGTGACGCGAGCACCTTCGTCGATGCGTTCGATCATGGGCAAGCCGAACGCCGTGGTCTTCCCTGTGCCGGTCTTCGCCCGAACGATCAGGTCGCGGCCGGCCAGCGCGGGTTCAATCGTGGTCGATTGCACCGGGGTAGCGTGGGTGTAGCCCATGTCCCCCAACGCCTGCAGCGAGGCGGGGGAGATGGGAAAGTCCGCAAACATGCGGTCACTTTTGTAATCGTTGCGGCTGGGGGCCGGCGTAGCGGCCGGCTCCGTGCCTTCCGGCACCACCTCTGTGTCACTCATTCTTGTCCGTCGAAAGGAACCGGCGTCTAACGCACCGGTCGCCCTTGCGCTCCCCGTGGGGGCCGATAATGCGCACGGCTTCCCGGACCTCCACGCCATGGACTTTGCCTCTGCCCTCCTCGACGCCGTGCGCGGCAGCCAACGGGTCCTGCTTACGGGCCCCGAAGGCCCCGATGGTGACAGTATCGGTGCCTGTCTGGCGCTTCAGCGCGCGCTCCAGACCCTGGCCCCCGGGGTCGTGGTGGAGGTCGCAGGCACCGCCGGCTCCCAATACTCTTGGCTTGCGGGCACCGAGGCCATGGTGCCGGATGGCTCGGTCGGCACCTACGACGGTGTGGTCGTGCTGGATGGTGACCGGCACCGGCTCCCGCGTCGGGTGAATGGCGCGTTCTCTCAGGCCCGTTGGACTGGCCTCATTGACCACCACCGCTCCAGCAGCCTCGATGGCTACACGCTTCCCTGGATCGATGCCGCCTGCGAAAGCACCTGCGTCATGATCCGGCGCCTCCTCGCGACCTGGAACATTCCTCTGGACCGCGACTACGCGGAGGCACTCTACACGGGAATCATCTTCGATACCGGGGCGTTCAGGTACAGTAATACGACGGCTAGCACACACCTCGTCGCCGCCGAATTGCTCGCCCAGGGGATCGAACACTGGCGCATTTGTGAACGGGTACTCATGGAAAGGCGCCTCTCTGGTCTGCGCCTTTCGGGCCGCGTTTGCACCGACGCCCGGCTCCTCGCGGGCGGGAGCGTGTTCATTGGCGTGATCTCGCGGGCGGTGTTCGACGAGCTGGGCGCCGAGGTGGAGGATGTCGGGGGCGTGATCGACTCGCTTTTGCAGGTGGATGGCGTGGAAGTGGCCGCCCTCCTCGTCGAGCGGGGGGCGGCGAAGTGCAAGCTGTCCCTGCGTTCGCGTGGCCGGATCGATGTGGCCGCGCTGGCGCAGAGCATCAGCGCGGCGGGGGG
>CAMBIK010000246.1 GCA_945867435.1 Klebsiella pneumoniae | reverse complement strand
AGGAAGGTCAGCATGGGGGCCGGATCGGAATGTTGGGGCGCGCCTTGAGGCTCAATCACACTGTTTCGTCGCGGTTTTCGCTTGGGCACCTTCGAGGGCTGCTCGGTAGAGCACCTCCGACCGCCTGCGGGCGACATCTTCCCAGGTAGAACGGCGTTCGATGGTGCGGAGCCGCCACAACTCCACCGTGAGTCGTCGGCGGAGTACCGCCAGGTCAGGAAGGGCGGGAAGGTCGACCTTGGAGGAGAAGCACCAGCGGGCGCCCACCAGGTACGCCCTGGCCACATAGATCCCCTTGGGGCCGGAGTCCGGAATCATCCTCCGATTCAGAGGCAACTGCGGAACGCCGTCCGCATACAGGCAGGGGGGCGCGCGGTCCACCCGATTCATGGTCGCGACCAGGGGGCGGTCGCGTTCGTCGTCGGCCCACGCGTCTACGGCGCGGCGATTCGGTCCGAGGGATTCCACCCACGCCAACGCTGCCATCTGGCCGACGGTGGGCCGGCTGAACGGGTCTCCCGTGATGCGCTCGACCAGGACAGCAGCGTCGGGAACTTCGTCTTCTACGACATCTGCGAGCACTTCGTCGGGAAGCTCGACTGTGGATGGCAGGATCGGTCGGCTGTCGTGTCGCAGCTCCGGATCGATGCCGAGCGCGGCGAGGTGGGGCTCGATGGCTGCAAACGGCACGTTCCCGGCCAGCCAGTCCTGAATGCAGTTGTGCAACGCCCATTCCAGCGCTGTCAGATCCTTCGGAGTGAGCGGCCCCCCCACGAATTCTGCGTAGTTCGCGGCGCTGCCCGGTCGAAAAATCGCCTCGTCGCCAGCGCAAGGATCGCCTGCGTTGAGCACCGTGGGGAGGATGTCCGCTTCGTGCGCCACCGCTACGCGTACCGAGCCGCGGCTGCGAGATGTTGCTCCTTGATCCAGGCTGCAAGCGCGGTCGGCTCCTCGACGACCACCCCCGCGCCGAACCCAAGGAGCCACTCGCGGAGCTCTGGCGCGTTGGCCACCCGCATCCGCAGGCGCACCCCGCCATCCTCGAGCGGCTCAATGACGGCCGACGGATGCCATCGCCTTTCGCGCACATACGGCGCAACATCGGCGTTGAAGCGGGCGACCACCCGCTCGGGTGCCCCCGAGATGATCCCGAACGCATCGCGAAGCTGGTCCAGCGGGCGCCAGTCGTCGGGGTAGCGGAAGTGTTCGCGACGAAGGCGGGAGAAGCGCACGAACCTTTCCACCGCGAAGCTCTTGACCTTGCCTTCGGCGGTGTCGCGTGCGAACAGGTACAGCCCCTGCCGGTACACGGCCAGGGTGAGCGGTTCCAGGCGGTAAAGCTTGGACATGCCTCGTAGCGGTCGGTATTCCGCATCGGCGCTGTTCGAGTACAGCAGCGAGGACACGATCTCGTCGAGGAGATCGCCATCTCGCGTGTAGTCTTTTCCGTGTTCCGGCACGGCAAGGAACTTGCGGTCGAGGTGCTGCCCCGCTTCTTGCGGGAATCGACCGATGGCGGGTTCCAGCCTTTCGATGGCACCATCCATGTCTTCTGCGAACGAGGTGCCCTCGAGGAAGCGGAAAAGGGTGCGGCCGAAGTGAAGGGAGATGGCCTCGGAAAGCGTGAGCTGCACCCCAGCGCGTGCGTAGCTCCGGTCCAGGGTGACCGTTCGGTTGGAATGGTAGCCATCCTCGACCACCGGGATTCCCATCCCTTGGAGATCTTCGAGGTAGCGCCTGAGGGTTCGCGCATCCAGCGCGAAGCGCCCCATCAGGTCGTACGCGGAAACCCCCCCCCGCTTCTGCAGCTGCTGAAGGATGCGCACGAGCTTCTGCGATTTGTTGAGGCTTTCGTCGTCCACACGACTTTCTATCGTGTCCGGACCGATCCCACCATTTTTTGGTGGGATGCGATGGGAAGATGTTCTTGCGGGTTGACCCCGTACGCATGTTCAGGTAATAGGATCATGTGTTCAGTTCGCGTTTCGTCCGAATCCGACCGTCAACCCCCCGAGGTGCCCCATGCTGGAGATGAATCTGATCGCGACCGTGTTGTTGGCGATGGGCCTTTTCGGTGGCGCTGCGCTGGCCCTGTGGCAGCTCCCGTGGAGCGATGACGAGCTCCGCCGCGCACAGGCGGACATGGGTGAGGTGAGGGAGCGCCTCGTGCAGTCGCTTGCGCCTCACCAGCGGCCTTCGGTGAGGGTTCATCCCCGCTGATTTCTGCGGCGTCCGCCCATCGTCGGCGCTACGCTGGCGCCGTGCTCCTCGTCCCATTTTTCATTTTAGCCTGCGTCGCCCCCGGAACGATCAGCCTGGGTGGGGCCGACTCCGCGACCCCCAGCGACTCCGGGGACTCCGTCGATCAATCGCTCCCCGGCGATACCGCCGAGGACACCGGAGGGGATTCGGGGGGCACCGAACCCGACCCGTCGCGAGTGTTCACGCTTGAGACCGTTCATTCGGTCTCGCTCACGCTGAGCGACGAGGCCTGGCGGGAACTGTCTCGCGACCCCTATTCCCCCGTGGTGGCCGATCTTGAGTTCGATGGCGAGGCCTTTCCCGGCGTGGGCGTGCGTGTGAAGGGCCGGCTGGGATCCTATCGCGACTTTCGAACGCAGAAAGCAGCTCTGAAGATCGACCTCCTGGAATTCGGGCAGTCTACGAAGCTCGAAGGGCTGGAAAAGCTCAACCTGAACAACATGGTCCAGGATTGTGCGGGTTTCAGCGAGCTGGCCGCCTACGAGGTGAACGAGCTTGTGGCCGGCGTGCCCGCGCCTCATGTTGGGTACGCCCGCGTTTCCCTCAACGGCGCGGACATGGGGCTGTACTCGTTGGTGGAAGACTACGACGACCGCTTCCTAAAGCGTGCGTTCGGCTCGGCCGCGGGCAACCTCTACGATGGGGACTACTACTTGTGGTCGAACGGCAGCTACACCCTGGTGGATTTCACTGCCGCCGGTCAGGACTATTTCGGGCTCGACGAAGGCGAGGATGTCGATCTCGCCCAAGTGCGCGCGGTTACGGAGGCCGTGGCGGCGTCGATGGGGCGTCCCGGCTTCGCTGAAACCACGGGGGCCCTGGTCGATCTCGACTCCTTTGCTCGGTTCTGGGCCGCCGCAGCCTGGACCGGCCACGCGGACAGCTACAGCTACTATTCCAACAACTACCGGGTTTTCATCCCGGAAGGCGGGAAGGCCGTGCTGCTGCCGTGGGATCCCGATTGGGCGTTCTACGCCGCCACGAGCGTTACCTCCCCCTACGGGGTGCTCGCGCAGGCCTGCAAGGCCGACACGGCGTGCCACCAGGTGTTCCTCGATCAGGTCGCTTCGATGAGCGCCAGCGCAGCCGCCGCAGGCATTCCTGAACACCTCGCGGCCGCCGTGGCGCTGATCAACCCCGAGTTCGCGACCGACCCCCGCATGGAGCGGGATGTGGGCAGCATCCGCGGGTGCCAGGCAGCGATCCTGGATTGGTTTCCCACCCGCAGCGATGCCCTGGGCCGCGTGTCGGGGCTCTGAGGTCCAGATGTGTGGCCGCTTCGCGCTGCACCATCCGGCCCACGAGATCCATGAGACGTTCAACATTGAACGGCCGATCTTCTTAGTCGAGCCGCGCTACAACATCGCGCCGACCCAGACGCTCGCGGTGGTAACTCCCGCCCGCGATCTGGTGGGCATGCGCTGGGGGCTGGTCCCGAAGTGGTCCAAGGATGGCCGGCCGTACATCAACGCCCGCGCCGAGACCATCGCCCAGAAACCTGCCTTTGCCGCAGCCCTTCGCGCCCGGCGCATCGTAGTCCCGTGTAGCGGCTTCTACGAGTGGCGCACCGAGGGTAAACTAAAGGTCGCGCTCCACATTCGGCTTCGCGGCGGGGAGCTGTTTGGGATTGCCGCCGTGTGGGAACCGGCTGAAGCGCTGCCCACAGTCGCGCTCATCACCGTCGCCGCCAACGACGCCGTGCGACAGGTCCACGATCGGATGCCCGCGATCCTGAGGCGCGGGGAGTGGGCGGGGTGGATCGACCCGACCAACTCGGCGCCCGAGGCGCTTCTGCGCCCTTTGCCGAAGGATGACCTTGAACTTTTCACGGTGTCGAACCGCGTGAACCGCGTGAGCGAGGATGACGCGAGCCTGGTGCAGCCCGAACGCCGGGGCCTGTTCGGGGGATAGGGGCCTGGTGATGGAACTACGCGAGTTCGCCGTCCGTGTGCTGCACGGAACCACACTCGAGGAGAAGCTCACGTCCCCAGCGGCGCTGACCGATGGGGCCCCCGGCGTGCCGGAGAAGCTGCACCGCCCGGGACGCCCCGCGGCATTAGCGTTGTCCAGCGGTCGCGATGAGTTGCCTGCGCTCAATCGGTTTGACGACCCGCTCGTTCGCGGCAGGCTGCTGCACCGCTTTGCGAACCACGAGCTGCTAGCGCTGGAGATCATGGCCTCCACGCTTGTCCGCTTCCCGCTCGCGGAACCCGCCTTTCGCATGGGATTGGCGAGGACCATGGTCGAAGAACAGCTTCATCTTCGCCTGTACCTGACTCGCATGGCGGAGCTGGGGGTGGAACCCGGGGATGTACCCGTCAATGACTTTTTCTGGCGTTGTACTCAATCGATTGCCACTCCCTACGACTATGTCCTGCGGATGGCCCTGACCTTTGAACAGGCCAATCTGGACTTCCTGTGCATGTGGCGCCGCCACTTCGCCACTGTCGGGGATGCCGCCACGGTCGCGATCTTCGATACGGTGTACCGCGATGAGATTGGCCATGTGCGGGGCGGGCTTTCGCTCTTCCGGCAGTGGAAGGACCCGGCACTATCGGACTGGGATGCCTTTGCGGGGGGGCTGGAGATGCCGCTCTCACCTTCGCGTGCCCGCGGCCCCGATGTGGACCGTGCGGGGCGGATCGCAGCCGGCTTTACCCCGGAGTTCATCGACCAACTCGAGATCTACGCCCGGTCGCGGGGTCGTCCGCCGCGGGTGTA
>CAMBIK010000245.1 GCA_945867435.1 Klebsiella pneumoniae | reverse complement strand
TTCACCGGCACCCCCGAGGCGATGGCCGCCACCCATACGCCCACCGGCCGAGTGCTCGCCGCGCTGCCCGACCTGGGCGGGCCGCCCCGGGTCTTCGCCGGAGGAAGCCGCCACGGGTTCATCGCTGGGCAGGCCGATGCCCTGGTGGTCCGCGGAGCCCGCTGCCACAACCTGAAAGGCGTGGATGTGCGCATTCCCCGCGGCAAGACCACGGTCATTACCGGCGTGTCCGGCTCCGGAAAGACCTCCCTGGCCTTCGACACGCTCTTCGCGGAAGGGCAGCGGCGCTATGTGGAATCGCTCAGCACCTACGCTCGCCGCTTCCTCGGCCGGCTTGACCGCGCCCCGGTCGATGCCGTGGAGGGGCTCTCCCCAGCCATCGCCATCGACCAAAAGGTCAGCGCCCAGACGCCGCGGAGCACCGTCGCGACGGTGACCGAGATCTGGGACCACATGCGCCTGCTTTGGACGCACGTCGGCACCCCCCACTGCCACAAGTGCGGCGAAATCGTGCGGGCATGCCCCCCCGGACTGGCTCCGGAGCGACTGGGGGGACTCGGCCGAGGGCACCTGCTGGCGGACCTGCCGCAGCCGTTGGCGGCGAACGAGCTGCTCGGAGAAGGCTACGCCCGCGCCTGGGTGAATGGAGCCTCCGCCAACCTGGACACCCTGGGGATCACCCCCGTTCAGACCCTGGTGGTGGACCGCTTCGACCCGGACGAGGTGGACCGCAACCGCGTGATCGAGAGCGTCGCGCTCGCCTACCGGATGGCCGCCGGTCGAGCGCGGTTCGCCTTTGAAGGAGCGGAACGCACCTTCTCGGAACGAGCGGAGTGCAGCACCCACGGCGCCGTGGTCCCCTCCCCCCTCACCTCGCGGCACTTCTCCTTCAACCACTGGCTCGGCGCCTGCCCCGTGTGCGAAGGCATCGGTCGGAAGCGCACTCGGGCGGTGTGGTGGAAGGGAGCCGCCGACCAGTCCCAGTTGGCCGACAGCGCGCCGGGAGCCACCTGCTTCGCATGTCAGGGAGCGCGCTTGCGCCCCGAATCGCTCTGCGTTCGCGTGGCCGGGCAAGGGATCGCCGAGGTCGCACGCATGACGATCGCGGAGGCCGAAGCCTTCTTCCGGACGTTGGACCTGCACGGAAACGACTCCGTCATCGCGGAGCCCCCGCTGCGCCAGCTTCGGGCGCGGTTGGCCTTCCTCCTCAATGTCGGCCTGGAGTACCTCACGCTCGACCGACGCGGAGACACCCTTTCCGGGGGGGAAGCCCAGCGCATCCGGCTCTCCTCGCAAATCGGCAGCGGTCTGGTCGGCTGCCTCTATGTGCTAGACGAGCCAACGATCGGCCTGCATCCTCGCGATACCAATCGCCTCCTGAGCACCATCGAGGCGCTGCGAGCGCTTGGCAACACCATCGTGATGGTGGAGCACGACCCCGAGACCATCCGGCGGGCCGACCATGTGATCGACCTTGGCCCGGGAGCCGGCGAAGAAGGTGGAATACTGCTCGATGCCGGCCCCGCGCTCACCCTTCGCAACGGCTCGCTCACCGGCGCGTTTCTGCGTGGAGAACGCGCCATCGCCGCCCCCGCCCGCCGCCGCGAGGCCCGTGGCTGGCTGGAGGTCGGACCGCTCACCCTGCACAACCTCGACCAGCTGAACGTGTCGTTCCCGATGGGCTGCCTGACCGCCGTCACGGGGGTGTCGGGAAGCGGGAAGAGCACGCTGGTGCTCGAGGGTCTGGTACCCGCGGTCGAAGCCGGGAAGGCGCGGCATGGGGGGGGCACCGACCGGCTGGCGCTCTCCGTGATCGACCAGGCACCGATTGGGAGGAGCCCGCGCAGCACCCCGGCGACCTATGTGGGCGCCTGGGACGGCATCCGTGAGCTGTTCGCCGCGACCCCCCTTGCGAAGGAGCGTGGGTGGGCTTTGGGCCGATTCTCGTTCAACGGCGGGACGGGAGCGTGCCCCCATTGCGGCGGGCACGGTTCGGTGAAGGTCGAGATGCACTTTTTGAGCGATGTTTGGATCAAATGCGACCCGTGCAAGGGCCGCCGCTTCGAGGGCGCCACCCTGGATGTCCGCTGGAAAGGACATTCCATCGCGGACGTCCTAGAGATGCGCGTGGACGCCGCGGTGGACCTGTTCGCCGCGCATCGCAAGGTGGTGCGCGGTCTCCGCGCGCTCCTCGATGTGGGCCTCGGCTATCTACGCCTGGGCCAGTCCGCGACCACGCTGTCTGGCGGCGAGGCGCAGCGCGTAAAGCTGGCCGTGGGCCTAATGGAAAAGCCGGGAGCGAGCGGCGGCGTCTATGTGTTGGACGAGCCCACGACCGGGCTGCACCTCGCCGACGTGGAGACCCTCCTGCGGGTCCTGGACCGGCTCACGGAAGCGGGCCACAGCGTCGTGGTCGTGGAGCACCACCTCGACATGATCCGCCACGCCGACTGGGTGATCGACATGGGCCCGGAGGCCGGGGCCGACGGCGGCCGCGTGGTCGTCGCCGGTACGCCCGAGGCGGTGGCCGCCAGCGCGGAGAGCCACACCGGGGCCGCGTTGCGCCGTTAGCGAATCCTCACCATGCATTCGGCAGGGAGGAGATGTTCCCCTTCCGAAGGTCGCAACGCCCAGTAGGCATAGTCGATGACCACCTCCGCACCGAGCTCCCCGAGCCGGCTGCGGAGGGCGGGAAGTGCCGAACCCTCGCGCACCCAGAACACAGAGAAGAGCGCCACGCGCTTCTCGTCGATCCCCTCGGCCCGGCCGATCCAATCCAGCACTGCCGCTGTCGGTCCTCCGCCGCGCAGGCCCACCGGCGTGCCAAGCACCACGCCATCGAACTCCTCGAGGGTCGCCGGGGCCTCCCCAATCTCCGCAACGGTGACCACGAACGCCCGGTCCTCAAGCATTCGCTGCATCCGCGGCACGACGCGCCGACAGGCGCCGCCGGCACCATCGTACGTCAACAGCAGCTTCCTCGACACGAAGGACACGTTTCAACCGGGCGCCGACACCTATTCGCGGGTCAATCGTCGGTCAACCACCTTGACCCGACCCTGACGCAAGCGGTATGCACTCCCCAGCACAAGGTTTCCCATGTCTCGCTGGATGGTGAACGTCCGTGGCCAGTCCTTTTCGGTCGGCACCATGGATGAACTCAAAGGGCTCGCCAAGAAGGGCGACGTGGGCGGTGGCGACATCGTGCAGCCACCGGGCGCCTCCGAATGGCTGTACGCCGTCGAAATTCCTGAGCTGAAAGCGTCTCTACGCCCCGACCATCTGGACGAACTGAACCTCGCGAATGCCAGCACGGGCTTCTCGCCGGCGGTCAAGGGCGTGTTTGCCGGTGCCTTGATCCTGGGCTGCGGGTTCATGTGGAACTACGCCCTCGAGAAGAAGGGTGCCATCCCCAAGGATCCGTTGACTCTGCTCGACGCGAGCGGCACCACCGGCATGAGCTTCGACCAAGCGATCGTGACCGGACAGGGGCTTACCCTCAAGGCTTCGGCCAGCACCAGCGCGGCCGACCTCTGCCCACTCCCCAACGGGGCATCGACCCGGCTGCTCGCCAAGCGAGGGGACTGGTACAAGATCAGCTACGACGGCCACGAGGGCTACGCCCCTGCCGATGCGGTGTCACCCGCCTACCACTTCGCCGACGCCAAGCTCAAGGGCGATTACGACCCGCTCTACAACCCCGACAAGTACCTCAAGGTGGGCAACCATTCCTGGGTGATGCCGGTAGACAAGGCCAAAGACGGGGTCTCCATCCTGCAAGCCGCCTTGGAAAATGGCTCGAAGTTCCCCATGACGGACATCAAAATCCTGGCCGTGCTCACGAACTCCACGGGCGGCGTGGTCAGCGAGCGGGAAATTGCCGTCGAAGGCGTGGTCCCCCCCAACGGCAGCGATCAGATCGGCACCCTCCTGCCGGCGCGTGGCGACACCAGCCCGCCGCGCATCCTCCTCAGCCTCGACTACGAGAAGATGGTGCAGGCCGACCCCACCCTCGCCGCTAAAGAGCTCTGGTCGGATGGCGTGGAGATGGTCCTCGAGAACGAAGAGACCTCAGAGGGAAGCGCGAGGATCGTCGAAGTCCGCGCCATCCCGCCTACCGCACCGTAGGCTCTACCACTCCAGCGAGTACCAGTTGGAGCTGTCGTAGCCCGTGTACGGGTAGCCCCAGCCGTCGGGGTAGTGGTCGCAGTAGTAGTCCGGCTCGCCACACCAGCCGATTCCCCAGCCAAGGCTGATCTCGCTGAAGGTGAGTTGAAGGTACGGAATCGGCAAATCCAGCTGGACCGTGTAGGCGTCCGGATAGGTCACGACGGGGTCGTCGAGGTCGTAGAACGTGCCGGACGAGAAGTCGTAGCCCTGCAGCGTGCCGGTGCCGGACTGCGCGAGGATGCGGTACAGCCCGAAGTCGGCCACGGGCGAGGAAGCCCACGCTTCAAGGAAGACGCGACTGCCATCGAAAACGGTGTTGCTGACGATGCGCATCTGCAAAACATCCCCAACCACCCGGTACCAGCCCGCCGTTGCATCGAAGTCGTACCCATCCAGGACATCGCCGACATCGTCGCCCAGATCGTTCATGGGCACCCACGGCGCCTCGCCAAGGACGACCTGCTGCCGGGCCTCGTAGGTGCGCGCCGAATCGGTCAAAGTCATCAGAAAGTCCACGGTGTCCCCAGGGAGGCCACCCGTGACTTCGACCGTGAAGTCATCGACCAACTGGGTGGCCGAGGCGCTCAGGCTGCCCACGTTTTCGCTGTCGGTGCTGGTCACGGCAACAGCAGAAGACGTGGCTTCCACCGACAACACGCCCCGAACCAGCCCCACCGCCGCTTCATCACCGACGTTGGTCACGCGGAATTCCAGTTCGGCGAATTCGTTGGCGTCCAAGACGCCATTGCCCCCATCATCGTCGATGGTGATGCCCGTGAGCCGCAGCACAGGGAAAGGCACAGCGAAGCTCACCGGAAGGGTCCAGGACTCTACGCCGTCG
>CAMBIK010000244.1 GCA_945867435.1 Klebsiella pneumoniae | reverse complement strand
GAACCTGTCGACATGCGCGGCTCCTTCGATTCGCTTGGGGGCCAGGTGAGGCGCCTGTCCATGGACCCGCAGGACGGGCACCTCTATGTGTTCACGAACGCGCTCCTGATCGTTGCGTCACCGGGGGCGCTCCGCTCGGCGGGGTGCCGCCCGTCCGCTGTGGCCACGACCTCCGAGGTCGATTCCGCCCGCCGCAGCACATCACCGCTCGACCGCCAGCGCATCCCTCCGCAGCTTCAACGTGTCCACCACCGGGCTTTCCCAGGACATGCGCGTGGCGAAGCTGACACCGTGATCGTAGAGGGAGAACGCCTTGGTTCGGGGGGCCGCGGCCTTACGGCCGATCTCTGTTCGGTAGATCGCCACCTGGTCCGTGGAGAGTTGCGCCGGGGCCGGGGCCGAGATGAGGTCGTCCGCGAGGTCGGCGTAGGTGTCCCCGACCCGCAACAGCGACGAGGTGATCCACTCGGGCTCCTCCGTCTCGATGATGGCGAAAAGCTCGGCTTCGACCTCCTTGAGCACCCGTGCCCGCGCCTTCAGGCTGCGCTTCACCCGCGACTTGCACCCCTCAAACACGATGCGTTCGCCCCGGTCGGCCATCGCGTTCAACCTCGCGAACCGCCCCCGGCCGACCATCCATGCGTGCCGCTTCACATCCCCGACCGTTGCCACCGCCTTGACGATCCTGCGCTTTCCGCGTTCTACGCTTCCGGCGTGGATGTCGAGCACGCCCTGTTCGATGCGCAGCACCGGCAGGAACTCCGCGTTCAGGCGGGTCGCAGTGAGCAGCGAACGCAGCTCCATCCGGGCCTCGTCGAAACGGTTCAAGTCATCCAGCACCACCACCAGGTGATAGCGAGCCTCCATCGCTGCGTCCCCACCGATCTCGATCGCCTTCCGATAGTACGGCTCCGCGACTTCGGGGTTCCAGGTCAGCTCCTCCAAAAGCCCCCGCTCAAGATTCCAACGCGCCTCTTCGTCGCTTTCGACCAGGGTATGCAGCGTCTCCAGCAGGAGGATGGCCCCCGGGTAGTCGCCATCCCTACGCGCCTCTACGGCCTGGTCGAGGGTCCCGGCGAAAGCAAATCCGAAGCAAGAGGAGAGGAGCATGCGACCGCCTGACCTTCATCGTGCATGGAGGTTCCCAAGATCGCAAGCCAAACCCAAGTCGCACGGGCCACCTCGAGATCGCCGAGGGTGTCCTGGGTGAGCCCCCCCACCAGAATCCCCACCAGCCCCGGTACGGCCGCCGGGGGGCCCCGTTGAAACACCGCAACCACCAGCGCCAGCGTGGCGACCCAGGCCGCCGCGCCCGCGGTCGCCGCGAGCTGAATGAAGCTGTCATGAGCGTGATTCGGGAACCAGAAGCCGGGGGACAGGCGGTCGTAGACCCGCTCGGAGGCCACCCGGTACCCCCCCGCCCCGGCGTGCCCCAGTGGAATGCTCAGGCCGCCTGTCCACAAGACCGCACGTTGCCGCAGTTCCTCCGCGCCCGCCCCCCAACGCAGGCCTGCCAGCGTCAGGGCCGCGCCACCCGCCAGCGCCACCAAGGGCCGCAACCCCAACGCCGCCGCCGCCGCAGCGAGCAGCGCGAGGGGGGCTGCATCGCTTCGGGTGGCCAGCACGCCCGCCGCGAGCACCGCCGCCAGCCCCCACCGTCGCCTCGACATGGCGACTCCAAACGGCACCACGAGCGCGTAGGCCACGGTGAGATGGTGGGAAAGTGCTGCTGTCGCGACATCGCCCGTGGCGGCCTGCCCCACAGCGAACACCGCCGCGGCGGCGGCTGCGACGAGCCCGACCGTTTCCCGGCGGCGAGCCGTTTCGGCGTCGTTCCCGAGCCCGGCCAGGGCAACGAGCGGCGCCAGCAGCCAGGCATGGCCAAAGCCCTCGCGGGGGTTGGCGCTCGCGAGGGAAGCCAGCACCCAAGCCGCCGCGGTAGCCAGCGCAGGGAAGGCCCAGCCCAGGCGCAGAAAGCGGTGGGCCCGACCCTCGGCCAGAGACGCGACTAACAGCAGGCCGATCGCCACTTCCTGGACCGCGGTCGACCACGGCAGCGCCACGAGTACAGCGAGGACGAGCGCCTCCCGGACCCGCGAACCGTGGCGGCCGATGGCGGTCATCGGCCCACGACCCGAGAATAGAGATCGAACGTTCGGTCGGCGATGCGATCCCAGCCGAAGTCGGCCTCCGCACGAACGCGGCCGAACTCTCCGACTCGGCGTAGCTCCTCAACCGGCGCACGCTCGGCTTCTTCCAACGCCCGCGCCCAGGCAGCCACATCGTCGACCGGGAGCCGCCGCCACGCCCGACCCGCGTGCACCTCGTCGTTCGGGGGAATGTCCGAAACCAGAAGCGGAAGTCCAGCCGCCATCGCCTCGAGAAGCGCCACCGGCAAGCCCTCCACGCGGCTGGGAAAGACGAAGGCGCGGGCGTGGGAGAGCAGCATGCGCTTCTCCAACCCGAACTGCGCTCCGGTGAAAACCACTCGCCGCTCGGTCGCGGTGCGTCGGAGATCTGCCACGAAAGCGGAGGTGTACGCAGAACCTCCCGTGATCACCACGGGCATGCTCCCGCCGGCCAGATTTGCCGCGGCGACCAGCGTGCTGAGCCCCTTTTCCGGCACCAGGCGACCTAGAAAGAGGAAGTACTTCCACGGCTCCAGCATGGGAAAAATCGTGGGATCCCAGGGAACCGACACATGCGGCTCCACGCCGTTGGGGATGACTTCAACCTGCCTCGCCCCCCCCTCGCGACACCACGGCGCCAGCTCCTCCGCCACGGAGATCACCGCATCCGCGGCCCGCACTCCGACGCGGGCGCTGGCCTGGAGCACCGTCTGGGCCGCCCGCCCCCACTTGTCCCGCGCCCAATCGCGGCCGTGAAGGGTGAGCACACTGCGCCGCCCCAGCCACCTTGGGAGAGGCGCAAACATCGCCGCGCCGCAGGCATGGAGATGAACGATGTCGTGACGAAGGCAGGCCCGCGGCGTCACGAGCGCCGAATGAACCAGCGCTTCGGCGCTCCGCGAGTAGATCGTCGGCACGTCCGCAAGCCGAACCCCCTCTCGATAGCAGTTCCCGTGCGGGTTGTAGCGCTCGCGGCAATAGACCGTGACGTGGGCGCCGCGCTTGACGAGGCGAGGTGCAAGGGCGGCGACGTGCGCTTCCACACCGCCCTCGACCCCCCACGGGCTTCGCAGCCCCGCGAAAGCCACATAGATCGTGTCGGGTTTACGACTCACACCGGCACGCCATCCGCGAGGCATCGCGAGAGAAACTCCGCGTTCACCCAACCAGAATAGTCGTGGAGGTGGTTTGTGGCCACCGAGGGTCCTCGCTGGAACCGCCGGTCGCGTTCCCCTTTCGACAGCCAGGCGTACCGGGACTCCCAAAGCGAATCCATGGCGTTGGCGCCCCATCGCTCCAAAACGAAGGGGACCGCGCCTTCGAGCGCGGCTTGGACTCGCGGGGCGCCGCCACGCGGCGGCACGAGCACCCGCTGGCGCAGGTCGGCCCACCCCGGCACGAATTCGGCGGCCCAAGGGTTCGCATCCCAGAGCGCGGTACACGCGTCGGGACCGAACATCGGCACGGCAGTGGCCAGTTCTACCGCATGGAACATGCTGCGTTGCGGGAGGGCCAGCGCATCCGTACCCAAGAGATAGTTGGTGCACAGCGCTTCGCGGAGCGGTCCGGGCAACCCCCGCCGCAGCACATGAAGCGCCGACTTCACGGTCCAGACGCGACCCGGCTCCACCAGGAGCAGAAAGTCCACGTCGCCCTCGGGCTGCGCGCTCTGCTTGCTGAGGGCGCCCGTCACCAGCACGCCCCGCACAAACGGGACGCACGCCAGCGCAGCCGCAGCTCGCGACGCCCGCAGCCATTGCCGTTCGGCCTCTGCGCTCCGCAGCTCACGCTTCCCGCGATCGCCACCTCGACCGCTTCGAAAGACCCAGCGACCTTCCCTTTCTACGGTTCCTGTCGCGACCGCGCCTTCGATGGCCTCCTCGACCTCCGGCCCGCAGAACGAGGCCAACTCGTCCACGCGCAGCGGGTGGCGGAAAATGTCGAAGTAGAGCACCACGCGCAGCACGTCGACCGCGCGCGCGTTGCCGCACTTCAAGCTATGCTCGGCGGCGGAGGAAGGAATGCGCTTCGTCATGCTCGCTTGGCCGTTGGGGTGGTTCGTCGGATGCGCGGAAACGGAGGACTCCGCTTCGGGCGGGAAGGAAACAGGAGAGGATACCGCGAGCGGAGGCGGCGAGGAAGACACCTGGCGCGCCTCGGGTAGCGGTACCGCCTATTTCACCGACGGAGACGAGGACAACTCCTTGTTCCGACTGGAGCTCGCCCGCGCCCTGCCCCCCCGCGAGGGCGAGGCCTATTTCGGTTTCGTAAGCTCGCCGACCCGCGATCTGGTCCCGGTGGGAGAGATCACGTTGAACGGGGAAGACGTAGACTTCAGCTACGACATCGGGGAGAACGCGATCGCCGGCGCCTACAACCACTTCGAGGCGTGGCAGTCCGCGGGCGATGGGTCCGAACCCGAAGGGGACCCCGTGTGGTCCGGCAACGTCGATACCACCGTATTCGATGTCATCCAGCGCCTGCTCATCGCCAACTCCGACACCCCGTCGGGAGATGGTTCGCTGCGCGCCTTGGAAACGCAACTGGAATTCCTTCGCGATGAAGCCACCGCGGCTTCCACCGGCGGTCTGACTCTCGCCGAGCTCAACCTCGTGGGGGAAAAAATCGGGAACGCGCTTGAGGATCCCGCAGAAGATGCCAACAACGACGGGGAGGAGGACGTGTACGACGACAACTTCGCGGTCGAGGCCGACGACGAAAAGGGCGAGACCGGGTACGTCGAGATCATCATCCTCGACTTCGCCGCCGCCGCGGCCGTGCTCGACCCTGCCATCCCCGCCGAGGAACTGCTGCGCGCGTACATCGAAGACGCCTACGACGGCGTGCAGTTCTGCGACTACCAAACCTCGCACTTCGCCGCTCCAGAGGC
>CAMBIK010000243.1 GCA_945867435.1 Klebsiella pneumoniae | reverse complement strand
AGGTGTCCTTGAACATCGCGATGAAGTCGTTGACCACGGGGGGAATGACGATTCGGAAGGCCTGTGGCACCACGATCCGCTGGAGCGCCTGGGCCTTGGACATGCCCAACGAGAGCGCCGCCTCCATCTGTCCCCCAGGGATGGCCTGGAGGCCGGCTCGGTAGATCTCCGACTCGTAGGCTGAGTAGTTGATGGCCAGCCCGATGATCGCGGTGGGGATGGCCGCGATGGTGATGCCGAGCTCCGGCAGGAAATAGAAGATGAAGTAGAGCTGGAGCATCAGCGGAGTACCGCGGAGAAACTCCACATACGCGGTGAGGGGGTAGCCGAGCCACTTCGGCCCGTACAACCTACCGAGCGCCACGCTCAGCCCGATGATGATGGCGAGGGGAAAGGAGACCAGCGAGAGAAAGACGGTCATCAGCGAAGCGGTACCGAGGAGCCGGGCGTAGTCCCAGGCGTTCTCGAGCTTTGTTTTCTCGGGGTCGGGTGGCGGCGAGGCCTCAGGCGTGACCGCTGCGGCGTTTTCGGCTACTGCTTCAGCGGGTGCTTCAGCGGAGGCCGCCGCCGGGGTGAGCGCGGCGTCCAGCCCGTAGAACTTGCCGCTGTCGATGATCGCAGCCAACTGGACCTGATCGGCGTTCCACATGCCGTAGTTCTTGTAGATTCGCTCCAGTTCGCCGTTGCGATACAGGGCCACGAAGGCGGTGTTGAACGCCTCGATCAGCTCCGAGTCGCCCTTTCGCGCATAGATTACATAGTAGCCGGGGGCCACGGCCTCGCCGACGAAGCGCAGCTTCGGGAAATCCTTGGCGTAGAAGGAAGCGATCGGCGTGTCTTGCAGCGTGGCGTCGAGCTTGCCGGTCTCGACCTCGCGCATCGCGTCGGTCACGCCGTCGTACGAGGCGACCTCGATGGCGCCGCCGAACTCCTTCAGGTACTCTTCGGCTGCGGAACCGCCGAGAACACCGAACTTCCACTTTCCTCCATCGGCTTTCGGCGATTTGAGGTCCTCCCAGGTCTGGACTGCGGAGTCGTTCCGCACTTCGAGTTGAAGCGCGTAAACGTAGTAGGGGATCGAGGTCTCCATGTCCTGGGCGCGGTCGACCATGAACTCGTAGCCGTTCATGATGAAGTCGACTTTGCGCGCCTGCAACATGCTGGGGAGGGCATCCCACTGCGATTGCTGGAACGCGATCTTGATCCCCATCTCCTTGGTCAGCGCGGCCGCCAACTCCACTTCGAACCCGATCAGGGTCTGCTGGTCCGTTTCACTGGGAAAGATGTAGGGCGCGCCCCCTTCTTGATCGGCACCCCAACTCAGCGAGCCGGAAGCCTTTGCGGCGGCGAGGGTGTCGCCAGCCATGGCGGGCCGGATCATGGTCGTCAGCAGGAGCACGAACAGGATGGCGACCGTCCGGAAACAGGAGATCATCGGTGGGCCCCGCATCAAGGGCGCAGTAGAGCACAAGGCGTGGGAGCGGTCAACACACCGTACCCACGGGCCGTTGTGCTATCGTGACTGCCTCGTTCACGGGGTTCTCGCATGACCGCTTTGCTCGCCCTGACCTCGATCCTGTCCGGCCGCGCCCACGCCGACACGACGATCACGTTTTCGGAGAGCATCGGGACCATCTCCGGGTGGAACGGGCAGACCAACGACTCGATCACCAGCAGCGATGGTCTCTACCGGCTGGAGTTCTTCTGGCTCGGCAACACCGGCCACAACCACGTCTCCTCCGGCGTCGAACGCAACCACAACCAAGCCTCGGGCGCCGGAGCCCTTTCGCAGCTGCAGGGGGTGCGGATCCTTCGCGTGGACGGCGCCATCTTCACGCTGAAACAGATGGACCTCTACGGCCAGGCCTCGGTAGGCTCGGTCAGCAGCACCAGCAGCGGCGCCGGCAGCTACACGCTGGTCAGCAACATGGCGGGCAGCGCGATCTCCCCGACCACGACCAGCTTCGGTAGCTCCTTTAGTGGCGTCACTTCCATCGTGCTTGCGGACGGTTTGGGCGGCGGCGGGACCTTCACCGACAACGGCTGGGACAACATCGTTCTCGGCCCTTCTTCCGACGCGGATGGCGATGGCTACAACAGTCCCGCGGATGGCGGGACGGACTGCGATGACACCGACGCCACCGTGTATGTCGGCGCTCCCGAGCTTTGCGACCTCCAGGACAACGACTGTGATGGCACGATCGACGAGGGTGTGACCACGACCTACTACGCCGATCTCGACAGCGATGGCTATGGCGATGCCGCCTCCACCACCGCCGATTGTTCCCTTCCAAGCGGCTATGTGCGGAGCGCGACGGACTGCAATGACAGCAACGCGGCCATCAACCCCGGTGCAGCAGAGATCTGCAACTCGATCGACGATGACTGCGATGGAACGATCGACGACGGCGTGACCACGACCTACTACGCCGACCGCGACAGCGACGGGTACGGCGATGCCGCCTCCACCTTCGCCGCTTGCTCCCTACCTTCCGGCTATGTCGCCGGGTCCACGGACTGCGACGACGCTGAAGTCACCGTCTACCCAGGCGCACCCGAGCTTTGCGACGGGATGGACAACGACTGCGATGGTTCCGTGGACGACTCTGCGATCGATGTTCTGACCTGGTACGCCGATAGTGATGGTGACAGCTACGGCGATGCGGGTTCCACGACGCTCGCCTGCGAGGAGCCCTCCGGGTACGTCGGGGACGACACAGACTGCGACGACGCGGACGCGACCGTGTACCCGGGAGCCGCCGAGGTGGCCTACGACGGCATCGACCAGGACTGCAACGGCGACGATCTGATGGATGGCGATGGCGACGGCGCCGACTCCACCTTTGCGGGGGGCACCGACTGCAATGACAACGACGCCGCCGTTTATGTGGGAGCGGTCGAGACCGCCGACGGCGTGGACTCAGATTGCGACGGCACCGTAGACGAGGGCACCGCCTGGTACGACGACGATGGCGACGGCTACTCGGAAGATGGCGGCGATTGCGACGACTCCGAGGCTGCGGTGAGCCCCGCCGGCACCGAGTCCGTGGATGGCGTGGACGAGGATTGCGATGGCCGGGCCGACAACGGCACCGACGCCTACGACGACGATGGCGACGGTGTCACGGAGAACGGCGGCGACTGCAACGATGGCGATGTGCGCCAGTCGCCCACCCGCACCGAGGACATGGACAACGGCATCGACGACGACTGCGATGGCGTGGTCGATGGCGGGGTCGAGGACAACGATGGGGACGGCTACACCGAGGCCGGCGGTGATTGCAACGAGGGCGATTCGACCGTTCATCCTGGGGCCGACGAGCTGGCGGATGCGCTGGATAATGATTGCGACGGCACGGTGGACGAAGGCACCGACAATGACGATGGCGATGGCGATGGCGCCAACGAAAACCAGGGCGACTGCAACGACGGCGACGCCTCGATCGGCCTCGACGCCGCCGAGCTCGAGGATGGCGTGGACAACGACTGCGATGGCGATGTGGATGAAGGCACCGAGCGGTCGGACGACGATGGAGACGGGTACACCGAGCAGGGCGGCGACTGCGACGACAGCGTTTCCGCCGTTCACCCTGGCGCCGAGGAGACGCTCAACGGCATCGACGACGACTGCGACGAGTCCATCGACGGGGGCCTTTTGGACCGCGATGAGGATGGATACACCGTGGAAGGCGGGGATTGCAACGACCAGGATGGTTGGGCAAACCCCGGGCTTACTGAGATGTGCGATGGTATCGACAACGATTGTGACGACGAGGTGGACGAGGCCTGCGACGAGGCGGTCGTGGAGCCCCCGAGCGACTGCGGGTGCGCCAGCGGCTCGGGTACCAGCGCGCTGGGCCTGCTTGTCGCCGCCGCGGCCCTCGCGCTGCGGCGCCGTGGCCCGATTGCCATCCTTCCACCGCTTTGGTTGGCCGGCTGCGCCGGCGATTACGCCATCCAGAAGGCACAGCGTCAGGTCGTGGTTTCGCCTGCGCTCGTCGATCTCGGGGATGTGGCCATCGGCACGACCACTGAGTTTGAGATCACCGTGACCGCCACGGGCGGCACCGATGCGGCGATCGTCGCGGTTGATGTCTTCGACCTCGCCGGCGATGGCTTCGCGCTCATCGACGACGACTTTCCCAACATCTCCAGCGAGTCTGGAACGCTGTTATTCAGCTACACCGCTGATAATGCGGCGTGGGATCGCGCACGAATCACCATCCAGACCAACGAGGAGTCCGATGGCGATCACCAGGTCGAGGTCCGCGCCCACGCGGGCGAAGTGGAAGTGGAGCTTTGGCCTAGGCTCCTGGACTTCGGGCCCGTGGCCATGGCCGCCGAGGCCCTCGCAGAGTTCACCCTCACCAACACGGGGTCCGTGCCCCTGGAGGTTGCCGCCTTCAGCTTCGACAACGCGGTTTTCACCACGGCCACTACGACGCCCCTCGCCCTGCCGTCCGGCGCATCTTCCGTCGTCCCCGTTCACTTTTCGCCGCTCGATGCCGGGCTCGCCTCCGGACAGCTCACGGTCACCTTCAGCGACGGCACCACCACCGCCACCGGGGACATCGTCGCCAACGACTGCGAGAATGGCACGGCCGACCTCTACGATGCCGATGGCGACGGCTACGGTGGCTGCACGATCGACTGCGACGACAACGACGCGTCTTCGCACCCCGGCGCGACCGAGGTCTGCGACAGCGTGGACCAGGACTGCGACGGCCTCGTAGATGACGGCACCTCCTGCTACGACGACGATGGGGACGGCGTGACCGAGGCGCTCGGTGACTGCAACGACGCCGACTCGGACATCCATCCGGGCGCCACCGACGAGCCCGGCAACGGGCGCGATGACGACTGCGATGGCGTGGTCGATCAGGGCAGCGTGGATGCCGATGGCGATGGCAGCAGCACCTACGGCGGCGATTGCGACGAGAGCGAGGCGACCACCTACACCGGGGCGCCCGAGCTTCCCGATGGCATGGACAACGACTGTGACGGCACCGTAGACGAAGGTACCACCGCCTACGACGACGATGGCGACGGCGTGACCGAGGCGCTCGGCGACTGCGACGATACGAACGCCGGGACCTACCCGGCCGCC
>CAMBIK010000242.1 GCA_945867435.1 Klebsiella pneumoniae | reverse complement strand
AGCGCGACCAACGTGGCCGGAAGCACGTTGTCACCGAGGTGAAAGACGCTATCGACGTAGTACATCCCCGCGATCGCGCTGATCGCCACCGTGAGGAAGTAGTCGACCATGATCAACTGCCCGCCAAGGCAGCCCCACCACGGCCCAAGGGCCTCGTCGGCTACGGAAACCACTCCACCACCGGCCGGAAACCTGCGCGTGACATCGACATACTTGGCGGCCAACAAGACGAAGGCGACCAACGTGGACACCACGAAAAAGCCGGCGCGGTCCTGGGTGGTTTCATAAAGGAGCCCGGGCACGTAGTACACGCTGGTGCCGATGTCGCAGAAGACAACGGCCCAGACGAGCACCCAACCGATTCGCCCCGCGCTCCGCGACATGCTATCTCCGAGCCGCTCCGGGCCTGCCGGGGGTGGCGCATCGCGTTCTACTCCTACCGGCGCTCCCAAGCAAATCCGGGGCGGACGACTGTGTCGCATCGACAATCTGAACTGCTCGCATCCATCGATCGCCGCCTCTGGCGAGATCTGGGACTCCAGGATCCCGAGCCGTCCCTCCTGCGTTTTCTACCGATGCTGGTGGTAGCCTGGGCAGATGGACGCCTCGGTGCCGAAGAAGACAACCTCATCCGGGACCGCGCGCGAACGCTACCGCCGCACTTGCGCGAGTGGATCGACCAGCGCCTCAAGTTCCCCCCCGGACCGTACTTTCGTTGCCAGGTCAGCCACCTGCTTGCGTTCATGGCGAACACATGGAGCGACCAGGAGCGAGACGGGTGCCACGATTGGACTGAGACCGGCGAGCGTTGGGCCGAGGAACTAATTCAAGATCAAGGTCTACTTCGGCGGATTTTTGGTGGACTGAAGCGGGAACGGGCCGACCTGCACGAACTGAACGGGGCGATGAACGAACACGAAATTTATGTATCCGATCGCATCTGGGCCCTCGCGCGAGGCGCGCACGCCGACGCCGACCCCGAACGCATCGTCTTCTGCCACCAGGAGGCCGACCAGGTGAACCAGGCCCTCGGCGTCGCCTTCCGCGGCGAGGGGCAGCACCTTGCCGTCGGCACGATGCTAGCGTTGGCACGCGATGAAGACCTCGATGTACACACCATCGAAAGCATGCTGGCGAGGAGCCGCCACCTCCGAGAAAACGAGCGTTGGGTGCAGCTGGGCGAGGAGTTTTTCCGCTCGGGCCGCCCGCTCACCGACATGCAGCGTGAGGCTCTGGCCGAAGGGATGCGCGAGCGGTGCGGATGCGCCTTCGAGGCCTGCACCTTTGCCGAGCTGGCCTACCTGGAAGATGCCCTGGCGGTAGACGCCCGCTGGACAAGCTGGGTGGCCGGAAGTGTGGAAGAGCTGCGGGTGGACCGGGAAGAGGTCGTTCGAGCCCAGGTGCCAGGCACGTTCTCCGGAGCCCGCGCCAAGACCAAGGCCGCCGTAAGCCAGTCCTTGGTGCCGGGGCCCCCGGGTTTGGGCTTCCGCGTGCTCGAGGTACAAGCAGGGGCATCCACGCTTCGACTGGCCACGCCGGCACTCCTGTTGGACCCCGTGCCCAAGGAAGCCGCCCAGTGGATTTCGCGTTTCCTCCCCGCCATGTGCGATCCGTGGACCCAGATGGTCCTGGATCTCGATGGGCCCAGGTGGGTGGCCGAGGTGTTGCCCGAAATGGCGACAGCGCCCTCAAGCGTGCGCGAAGCGCTCCTCCCCGGCCGCGCCATCCTGGTGCCGCCCTGGGTTTGGTTCCGGACCTCCGAGGCGCTGGGCGTGCGCTTCTTCGCCGGCAGGCGCAAGGTGGCAGCGGCGAAGTAGGGATTCCCCGTTGGGCCCTACTTGCCCTTTGCTTCCAGCTCGGTGCCGCCAGGACCGTAGGCGTGTTCGCAGTCGATCACGGCGAACTCATCGCATTCGGCCTCAAGGATGCAGGTGCGCTCGGCATCCATGTCGCCCCCCTCTTTTCGCGCGTAGGCGCAGCCCTGCATGCAGGATTCGTACGAGGGGTACGCAGCAAATTCACAGCTTTGCACCAGTTCCTGACACATCTCTGTGCAGGTTGCGTCGTCGGCCGTTTCGGTGGAACAGCCCAACGCACCGAAAACAAGAATCCATGCCCGATTCATTCGTACATTCTATCCTACAACGGGAGAAAGGGCTCGCCTCCCTCTCCCCCTACCGCTCCCGCCACTCGGGTATCCGACCTCCGGCCTCCAACCTTCAGTTTCCGGGCTCCGGCGCTAGGCGCGTTTTTAACGAGCAGGGTGCTCTCCTCTTCACGGCAGTCCCCCCAGGGGGACTAATTAGCCAGTATGCCCGTGCCGAGCACCCCGAACGTGATGACCGCTTCCACGGTGCTCGCGTTGTCGGGACGCTGGAATGTCGTGACCCCGTAGCGGTACATGCCAATCACCAGCAGCGAGCCAGACGGCCACGCCGCCAGATAGGCACTGGGCACCCGCATGGTTCCACTATCCCCGTCGTAACAGAACAGTTCGCCAAGGAAGTCCCCAGCGCGACTGTAGGCATCGATGACCACCGCGAAGCCGTCCACCCCGCCGTTCGACGACCACGTGAAATCGGCCCGCGACTTACGAATCTCCGCTGCAAACGCCGTGCCACTCGTGGTGTAGAGCATCTCTTCGGGCGATAGCGCCGAGATGGAGTCGGGGGTGTAGAACGCTTCGACGACCGTGAACCCGGGCACGTCGCTGCCGCCTTCCACCTCGACACGGTAGCCGGCCGTCCGAACGAAGTCATCCGCCGTGAGCCCATCCGCGGTGAAGATGCCGTCGCGCTCGTTCAGCTCCACGCTGACCGTGGGATGGTCGTCGGGACCGTACTCCAGCCACATCGAGCTGCCCGCATCCAAAAAGGCGCTCGCGGCGGGATTGGCAGCGGGGTCCAGCTCGCATGTGCCCTTGGCAGGAAGCCAGTCGACCCAACTCTTGGCGGTTGGGGCGTGAAAGCCAGCTGTCGCCGTTACTTGAAGGCTGCTGGTGTAGCCAAGGCAGTCTGGGCAGGCGATCTGCACCAACTGGAACTGAACGAGGCCCCCAGTCTTACCCAGCCCGGATGGTTCGCCGCTGCCGGTATCGCCGGGTTCACCGGTATCTACGGGTTCCTCCATCGCCCAGGTGAAGCCATCCTCCAACGTGGCTTCACCGAGGTCGCTGTGCACCACGACATCGACGGTCGTTTCCACTCCTGCTGCGGGCGCGACCACGACTACGTTCTCGTCGTCCAGCCGGGTGGCAGCCACCGTCGCACGACCGAAGTCGACGGTCACATCGCCAGAAAAACCATGCCCGCGCACGGTAACTGTGGTTTCCTCGTCCGGAAGGCTCCAGTTGGGGTCGATCGACTCGATGCCCACAGGACCGCTCTCTTCGCCCGTATCGAACAGGTCTGGCCGTTCTTCCAGCCCCGAGTTCCCGCACGCCGCCAAGCAGCCTGCTACCGCGAGAACCGCACCCGACCTCCCGAAGCGAGGTCGTTCAGTTCTCGGCATCCTCAGCCTCCGCGCGCTCCGGGTCGAACAGGAAATACCCGATCCCAGTCGAGGCATCGGCCCCCTCCCCGTACTGATCGGTGATCCATAAGTGGATGCGTGTACCGACGGTCAGCGCCTCCACGCCGCCGACATCCCCGTCGGGCGTGTTGTTCAACGGAATCGGATCCGGCCCGCTGCGTTCCCAGGTGGCCGAATCGGTGTCGTAGGTGGCGAGCCCGAACAACGGGTTGGTCGCCAAGACATAGTTACCCGCGTTCGTCCAAGAATTGAAGCCGACGTAGAACATGTACTTCTTGCCGGCGAGCTGCGCGATGGACATCGCGGTCATGCCCTGGTCATCCCACGAACCGAGGTCGCCCACGTCGAGAACCGGCTCGTCGGAGCCCTTCCAGGTGCCGAGCGACGATGCATTGATTCGGTAGATCCCACAGAAGTTGGCATTGCCGTTGTGGCCCGCGATGTAGCCGGTGTAGCCGCTGACATCGCCAAGGGTGAGATCGAGCGGCCAGCAATAGTGGACGACGCTCCCATCGTTTCCAAGATCGAACACGGGGTTCTTGTCGAAGCGCGACCAATGCTCGCCATCCGGGGAGGTGCCCACGCCGATGCCATTCACAATGTCGGCGGGATTCGAATCATCGTTGATCCCCTGCCAGATCATCACATACTGCTCGGATTCCGGATCCCACACCACCTGGTTTCCAGACATATAGTCCGCGTCAAACGAGCTATTTCCACCCTGACCCATGACAGGATTTTCAGGAAAGGGCGTAAAGTCGGTGCCATCCGCCGATGCGGCATAGCCCATGGAGTACGGCGGAAAATCGGAACCGTCGTCTTCCAGGCCCGTGTACCAGAGCTGGTACATCGGGTGACCGGCCACCTCCGTCACGTTGAACGCGGTCGACCCGATCGAGTCGAGCCAGCCTTCCTCGGTGCTGGTGAACACCGGATTGCAATCATACCGATAAAATGCCGTGCTTTCAACACGGGTGAAACCACACTCCGTCACATCGGCGGGATCGACGTCGGGCGGCATCGCCACCACCGCGTACTCCTGCTCGCACGCGACCAAGGCAACGACAAAGAGAGGAAAGAATCGCATCATTGGAGCACTCCGCGCAAAGGATTACCGACCGTAGGCCGCAACGTACATGGCTTCGTACAGCTCAGCCGCACGGCCCCACCCGAAATCTCGTCGCATTCCATTGGCCTGAATAGCCCGCCAGGCCTCCGGGTGATCCCACCAGGTGCGCAGCGCGAAGCCAATCGCCTGCACAAACGCCTCGGTGGAAAACTCACGGAAGGCCCAGCCGGTCCCCTCCCCTGTGCTCGGGTCCCACGTCTGGACCGTATCGGCCAGGCCGCCTGTGGCATGTACGATGGGAACGGTTCCGTAGCGCATCGAATACATCTGGTTCAACCCACAAGGCTCGAACCTGGAGGGCATCAGGAAGGCATCCACGCCAGCCTCGATGCGGTGCGCCAGCGGCTCAGAGAAGCCGACAATCCCCCGTGCCCGCTGCGGAGCCTCACGCGAGAGCCGCCGAACGAAGTCCTCGTAGGCCCGCCCGCCGCTTCCCAGCACGACAAGCTGAACC
>CAMBIK010000241.1 GCA_945867435.1 Klebsiella pneumoniae | reverse complement strand
GGCCTCGGCTCCAGCTCCGATGGGCGCGCGAAATCGGTTTACGCTCCGGTTCCGGAAGGCCAGGCGCGGGCGTTGGTCCAGGCCTATGAGCAGGCCGGCTACGGCCCGGAAACCGTCGAGTTGATGGAAGCCCACGGCACCGCCACCCGCGCGGGCGACGCCGCTGAGTTGAAGGGCTTGCAGCTCGTGTTCAAGGCCGGCGAGAAAAAGCAATGGTGCGCCCTGGGCTCGGTGAAGTCCCAGATCGGCCACACCAAGGCCTCCGCCGGCATCGCGGGCATGCTCAAAGTGCTCGGCGCGCTGCAGCACAAGACCCTGCCCCCCACGATCAAGGTCACGCAGCCTTCGACATCGGTGGATTGGGCCAACTCGCCGTTCTACCTCAACACCGAAACGCGGCCCTGGGTGAAGAACCCGAACCACCCCCGCCGCGCCGGCGTGTCATCCTTCGGCTTCGGAGGCAGCAACTTCCACGTTTGCGTCGAGGAATACACGGGTCCGGCCCGTCGCCCCGCCCGCATGGACCCGTGGCCCACGGAGCTGATCGTGTTCGGCGCCGCGGACGCCGAGGGGCTGCTCGCACGGCTTCACGCGGCGAAGGGTGGCGATGCCGCCGCGCTCGCCATCGCCTCGCAGACCGGCACCGACGCGGCCGCACCCACCCGCATCGCGCTGGTCGTGAAGGGCGATCTCGACGCCAAGCTGAACAAGGCGATCGAGGTGGTCAAGTCCGGAAAGGAGAGTGTTCGCGGCGATGTGTTCTTCACGCCAGCCGCCACCGTCGGCCCGGTGGCCTTCCTGTTCCCGGGCCAGGGCAGCCAATCCCTCGACATGGGCGCGGCGGTGCACCGCTTCAGCGCGGTAGCCGACACCCTGGACGAAGCCGAGCAGGTAACTCCCGGCCTCGCCCGAATCATGTTCCCCATCCCCACATTCACCGCCCAGGACCGAAAGGCGCAGGAAGCCGCCCTCACGGCCACGCAATGGGCGCAACCGGCGCTCGGCGCGCTCGGCGTCGGCCTGTCCCGCCTGCTCTCCACATTTGGGCTCACGCCGGCGATGGCGGGCGGGCACAGCTTTGGCGAGCTGGTTGCGCTGCATGTCGCCGGTTCGATGGACTTCCCGACGCTGATGCGGGCGGCCCAGAAGCGGGGCGAGCTGATGGCGGCAGCCGCACGCACGCCGGGATCGATGGCGGCCGTGATGGGCCCCTCGGAAGCCGTGGCCGCGCACCTCGGGGACAAGGTGGTCCTCGCGAACCTCAACGCGCCCGAACAGACCGTGATCGCCGGTGAAACCGCGGCCGTTGCCGCGGCCATGGCGCGGCTCGAAGCGGCTGGGCTGCGCTGTACGCTGCTCCCCGTGGCCACGGCTTTCCACAGCCCCGTGGTCGCCTCGGCGGGCGAGGATCTCAGCCGTTTCCTGAAGGGAGAAAAGCTCAGCGCGCCCAAGCTTCCGGTGTATCGGAACACGACGGCCAAGCCCCACGGGTCCAATCTGGCGGCTGCGCTCGGGGAACACCTGCGCTCCCCGGTGCGCTGGGTGGAACAAATCGAGGCGATGTACGCCGCAGGCGCACGAGTTTTCGTCGAGGTGGGCTGCGGAGGCGTGCTTACTGGCCTCGTCAGCCGGATCCTGGCCGACAAGCCGCATCTCGCGGTGGCACTGGAAACCAAGGGCAAGGATGGCCTCGAAGGCCTTCAAGTTGCGCTGGGGCGCCTCGTCGCCGCGGGCCTGCCGCTCAACCTGGCGCCGCTCGCCCAGGACCGCACCCCCGGTCCGAACCGCTTCGTCGCCAAGCCGGGGAGCATCCTCATCAACGGCGCGAACTACGGGAAGCCGTACCCCCGCCCGGACAGCAAGCCCGTGCCGCCAAACCCGGTGGGCAAGCAGCCGTTCGCCGTCGTCGCCGCGACCGTCCCGGCCCCCCCCGCGGCTGTCGCCGCCCCCATCGCCGAGCCAGCGCGAATCGCGCCGGTCATGGCCCCCCCCCTTGCGAAACCGGAGTCCCGCGTGTCCAACGCTTCCTCACCCGCCGCTTCAGGGTGGATCGCCGCCTTCCAGGAAAACCAGCGTCAACTTGCCGAAGTGCACGAGCGCTTCGGGCGCAGCATGGCGGATAGCCACATGGCCTTCCTCCGTGCGCAGGAAACCGCCACGCAGGGGCTCGTCGCGATGGTGACCGGCCAACCGGCGGCCTACGCGGCCCCCATTGTCTACGCGGCGGCCCCCGTGCCCGTGGTGCAGGCTCCGGCGCCCGTCGTCTACGCCGTCGCAGCCCCGCCCGTGGTGCAAGCGCCGCCCCCCGTTGTCTACGCGGCCGCGCCGGTCGTTTCTGCGCCCGCCCCGGTCGCCGTCCGGGCGGTACCGGCTCCAGTCGCGGCCGCCGCGCCGCGCGACCTGCCCGCGATGCTCCTCGCCGTCGTTGGCGATAAAACCGGCTATCCGCCCGAAATGCTCCGCCTCGACATGAACCTCGAAGCCGACCTCGGCATCGATTCCATCAAGCGCGTCGAGATCCTGAGCGCGTTGCGCGAACAGGCCCCGGAGCTCCCCGAGCCCGACGCCGAGAGCCTCGGAAAGCTCCACACCCTGGGGCAGATCGTCGAAATGCTGGGAGGAACGACGAGCGGCCACGCACCGGCCCCGGCGAACGGCAAGGCCGCCCCCTCGCCCAGCCCCGCCCGGGATCTTCCCGCCATGCTCCTCGCCGTCGTGGGCGAAAAGACAGGCTATCCGCCCGAAATGTTGCGGCTGGACATGAACCTCGAAGCCGACCTCGGCATCGATTCCATCAAGCGCGTCGAGATCCTGAGCGCGTTGCGCGAGCAGGCCCCGGAGCTCCCCGAGCCCGACGCCGAGAGCCTCGGAAAGCTCCACACCCTGGGGCAGATCGTCGAAATGCTCGGTGGAACGCCTAACGGCCATGCGGCCCCCCCGACCAACGACAAGGCCACCAACGGGGCACGGCCCAAGCTGGACCTCCCCGCGCTCCTGCTCGCTGTCGTGGGCGAAAAGACCGGCTATCCGCCCGAAATGCTCCGCCTCGACATGAACCTCGAGGCTGACCTCGGCATCGACTCCATCAAGCGCGTCGAGATCCTGAGCGCGTTGCGCGAACAGGCCCCTGAGCTCCCTGAGCCCGACGCCGAGACCCTCGGAAAGCTGCACACGCTGCGGCAGATCGTGGAGGTCCTCAACCCCTAGCCGCCCCCCCGACGAGGGGGGGCGAACATTGGGTCGCTGCACCGCTGCAGCCGACAACCGGCGCCGGCTTGAGCCGGATGGACGTGGCGCTCACCCCGCTGCCCGACACGGGCGCACGGGTGCTGCCGCCCGTCGTGGTCATCGGCGATCCCACGATGCGCGATGCGCTGGCCGCAGGACTCTGCGATGCAGGCGTAGACGCGATCAGCAGCACTGTCGCGGTGGCGGATCGCGGCGTGATCGTGTGCGCCCCCAGTGGCGACGACACCACGGTGCGGCAAGCCTTCCAGGCCGCGCGCGCCGCCCGCTTGGACGAGAGTGGTGCCTTCGTCGTGGTGACCCGCCTCGGCGGCGACTTCGGCGTTCACGGCTGCGACCACCCGACGCTCGCCGGGCTGTTCGGCCTCGCGAAAACGGTGGCACAGGAACACCCTGCGGCCTTTGTGCGCGCCCTCGACACCACGCAAGACCAGTGCATCGCCTCCATCGTGGCCGAGCTGGGCTGCGCGGGTCCGGTCGAGGTGGGACTTACTGGAGCCGTGCGTCGCACCCTGTCCGCGGTCATGCTCCCCTCCCCGCACTCCGTCGCGGTCGCCTTGGGGCCCGACGACGTGATCGTGGTGTCTGGTGGAGCGCGCGGGGTCACCGCAGCCTGCGTCATCGAGTTGGCGTCCCGCTCGCAGGCCCGCTTTGTCCTGTTGGGACGCTCGCGAATCGATGTCGTGGAGCCGCCTGAGGCCGCGTCTGCGGCAACGGAACCCTTGCTGATGCGGGCTTTGGCCAAGCCAGGCATGAGCCCCCCCGACCTGCGCCGTCAGGTCGGCAGCATCCTCGCGGCCCGCGAAGCGCGGGCCACCCTTGCCGCCATGGAGGCCGCGGGGGGTCACGCGATCTATGTCCCGGTGGATGTGTGCGATGAGGCGGCCGTGGGTTCCGCCCTCGACCGCGTACGCACGAACTGGGGGGCGATCACCGGCCTCGTACACGGCGCGGGGGTCATCCATGACCGTCGAGTCAAGGAAAAGACCGATGCGCAGTGGGATGCCGTGTGGGCCACGAAGATCGCCGGGATGCGGGCACTCCTGCTCGCCACGAAACAGGACCAACTCAAGGTCCTGTGCCTGTTCTCCTCCGTCGCCGCACGCACCGGGAACATCGGGCAGGCCGACTATGCCGCCGCCAACGAGGTCCTGAACCGCACGGCCGCCGCCGAGCAGCGCGACCGCCCCGGCTGCGTCGTGAAGTCCATCGGATGGGGGCCGTGGGAAGGCGGCATGGTCACCCCGGCGCTCGCCAAGGCCTTTCACGGCCGAGGCATCGCGCTGATCCCGCTGCTATCCGGGGCCCAGGCGTTCGCAGACGAGCTGGTAAACGGCGGCCCGCGTGGCCCCACCGAAGTGGTCATTGGCGGTTTGCTGGCGGGAGATACGCAAGCGCCCAGCCTTCGTCGCGCCTGTTCGCGGGACTACCCCTTCCTCGCTGACCACACCGTAGCCGACGCACCTGTCGTGCCCGTGGTGCTCGCGTTGGAGTGGTTCGCGCAGCGCGCTCGCGAGCTTCGCCCGTCCCAGTTTGTCCAGGCTGTGGAGCGCGTGGGGGTGCTCAAGGGCATCACGCTTCGAGACTACCAGGGTGAAGGCGATCTGTTCGCCATTCACACCACCGCCGAGCGGGCCGAGGGGTACAGCTTCGAGCTTCGCTCGTTCGCCGGCACGCTGCACTACCGGGCCGAGGTTCGACTGGGGGACACGCCGCCGATGGCGCCCTCGGCACCTGTGGCTGGTCCCGCGGGCAGCTATGCGCACGACGCCGACGCGATCTACGCTCGGCTGCTGTTCCACGGTCCCGACTTCCAGGTGATCCGCCGGGTGGTGGATGTCAGCCAGGACCGCGCCGAAGCCGAGCTTGCGCACGACAAGGCGTGGGCCAACAACGGCTGGATCACCGACATGGCCTCCGGGGATGGCGGCCTTCAGTTGGCCGTACTCTGGT
>CAMBIK010000240.1 GCA_945867435.1 Klebsiella pneumoniae | reverse complement strand
CGGCAGCCAGCTCTTCAAGCGAGCGGGGGGCGACCCGAACGAGCTCTTTCAAGGCATTGTTCGACACGACGGCTACAGGCTGCACGCCCTTCGTGCTGACTTCGCGGTTGCGCCAGTCCTTGAGCGCCCCCATCAGCCGTTCCGCTCGCTGGCCGCGAAGTCCAGGCTCTCGCTTTGCGGCTTCCGCCACGGTCGGAAGCGGATCTTCACTTACCAAACCGGCCAGAACGGCCGCGAGCAACCCATCCCCGTGCCGACGAAGGAACGGCGCGCCCCGCCTGAACATGCCGAGCAGTGCCTCCATCGATTCCGGACGTTGCGACGACAGTTCCCACAGAATCTCGTCGGGCAGCACCTTGTAGGCTGGCCGATCCTGCTCGGCCGCTCGGGCGTCGCGGTAGCGGTACACCGCAGACAGCACATGCTGCCCCCGCAAGTCCAGCTGCTTCGCCCCTTTCACACGGTAAAAATCGGCCGGGTCGTGACGCGGGCGCTGCCATTCCCGCCCTTCCAACGCTTCACACTCTTCCAGCACATGATCCAGCCGACCGCACCGAGTGAGCCGCTGAATGAAGATGTCGCGGAGCGCGGGCAACCAATGGCTGTCCCCGCGTGCGTAATCGAGGTGCTCGTCGAGGAGCGGGCGAGCCGCCCAATCGTGACGCTGCAACCGCTTGTCGAGGGTCCAACCCCACCAGGTGTGGATGAGGTCGGCGAGGCCGAACCGGGGCAGGCCGAGGAACTGCGCCGCCACCATGGTGTCGAAGATGCCCTGCATCTTGAAGCCGAAATCCCGCTTGAGGCAGACCACGTCGTAATCGGCGCCGTGAAAGACCTTCACTTGGTCGCGATTCGCGAAGATCTCGTTCAACGGGGAGAGATCGGGAACCCGGAGCGGGTCGATCACGAAATCGGTGTGAAGGTCGCTGACCTGGATCAGGCACACCTTTTCACGGTAGTGATGCATGCTGTCGGACTCGGTATCGACGCCGATCACCCGTGCACGGGCGAGCTGTTCGGCACATCGGGCGAGGGCCTCGGGGGACTCCACGAGGACGAGGGGCGTTTCTCCAAACATTTGCGGGACGGAGCTAACCCGCCGCGCTCCCAGCGGAGGCGGATTGACCTAGCCCACGGCCGCCACGCAATCGATCTCGACGCGCACATCGCGAGGCAGACCGGCTACCGCGACCGTTGCCCGCGCCGGGCGCGTTTCGCCGAAGAACTCGGCATAGACGATGTTCATGGCCGCAAAATCTGCCATCTCCCGAAGGTACACCGTGGTGCGGATCACCTGCGAACGCGAGCTTCCCGCCGCCTCGAGCACCGCGCCAAGATTCGCCAGCACCTGCACCGTCTGCGCGGAGACATCGGCACCGACCACCTGACCGGAAACGGGATCCAGCGCGATCTGGCCAGAAACATACACGACCCCACCATGCACCACGGCCTGGCTGTAGGGACCGATCGCCGCGGGGGCGTGCAGAGTGGAGATGGTCTGCATCGGGGACCTCAAGGAACGTAAACGGCGACGTAGGGCAGGTTGCGGTACAGTTCCCCGAGGTCGAGCCCGTAGCCGACCACGAACTCGTCGGGGATGGAAAACCCGATGTAGTCCACGGGAACATCGATCTCCCGGTTGCCGGGCTTGTCGAGCAGCGTGACGATGCGCACGGACTTCGGACCCCGCACGGCCAGCGTGCGCAGGAGGTAGTCCATCGTGAGCCCAGTATCCACGATATCTTCAACGATGAGGCAAGCCTGCCCCTCGATGTTGGCACGAAGGTCCTGGGTAATCTGAACGGCACCGCTCGAGGAAGTGCCGCCGTGGTAGCTGGCGACGCCCAAGAACTCGATGCGTACATCGCCGGGGATGGCGCGCACCAGGTCCGCAAGGAACAGAAAGCTGCCTTTCAGCACCCCGATCACGACGATCGTGTCGTCGGGGTGATCGGCGCGGATCTGGCGCCCCAGCTCGGCGATGCGAGCCGCAATGCGGTCAGTAGAGATGAGCTCACGAAGATTGGCTGCCATGGTCAAACCCACGAGTTGTTGAGGACTTCCCCGAGACCACCGGCACCGGGAACAATGTACTGATGGTCGTCCAGCCCGCGCTCATCGGCCGGGCGCTCCCCAGAAGGAAGCGCGAGGGCTTCCGCCGAGGAAAAGCCACGGTCGAGACGAATCGCGTGGATGCGCACGTCGGGATGACGCGCGTGGACGTTGCGGACATACTCCGGCGTAACGATCAGGTGAACGAAAACCACCCGCGAAGGTCGGCCATGTCCGGCGCGAAGGTAGTGGTCGAGCACTTCACAGAGCGAACCGCCGGTCGCACCCATCGGGTCGGGAATGACGAGGACCGCCCCCTCGACGCTTCCGCCGATCTTGGCACCGGCCACAGCGCTCCCCGTCACGGACCCCGCCAGGTCGGTCACCCGGCTCACGAACATGTGATCCTGGCGAACGCCTTCGGCTTCGAGAAGCTCGTTGAAGCGGTCGTAGAAGAGCTGCGACGACAGGATCCCTGCACGCGCGACATCCACCACGACCACGCGCTGCGCGGCGGGGATGATCACGCCCTCGTAGGTGTGGCCAGGGTGGCGTGCAGTCATGCGCGTGTCCACCCGCGCAACCTCTGTCGTTAGCTCACAGCTCGCCACCTTGGAGAACAGGAACTCAAACAAGCGAGTCGCGAGGCGACCCACCTCGGGCTGGTGCGTGTCGGGGTGCCCCAACCGGGCCAGCAGGGTGAGCGGCCAGGGTTCCCCGTGCAGCACGAGGTTGTCCCCCCAGGCGTGGGGCGTGCCGCGATTGGGGCGAACAGGGACGGCCCAGGATGAATCAGGCATCGGAAACTCCAAGAAACGGAAGAAACAAGTCGAGCGTGTCCCACGGCGCATCTACCGTGCCGCCCACATAGAGCTGGGCAAGCCACGGTACGGGACCGACGCTGGTGAGCTCCCTAGTCCACAGCGCGCCATGCACGGCGTCATTTTCGAGTAACTCCAATGCGGGCCTGGCGACCGCAGCATCGGTCACCCCATACGCGGCGGTCGCTAGCCACGACAGCTCCGGGTCGGCGTTCAGACCTTCGCGGAGCAACACCAGCGCCTGCGAAGTCGTGGTTCCCGAGGACAACGACAAGGTCTGTGCGGGGAACTCGGAGGCCGCCTGCCTACCATCAGGGTCGACCAGCGTGGGCACTGCGACGAGCACGCTTCGCAGGGCGGACGTTCCAGCGAGGTCGTACAGGAACTCCTCGGTCGGGTCCACCAATCCGTGGTCGTGAAGTGCCCCTGCCGTGTTTGCCAGGGACGGGATCTGGCTGTCGGAGGCGGCGCGGGTCGGCGCATCGAGCGCCACATCCATGGCACGAAGCGGCTCGACCATCCCTTGGCGGTTGAGGCCTTCAAATGCCGCGTGAACTTCAGCATTCTCGCCTGCTACCACGCCATCCACAAAGTTGAAGGCGTAGCAGGGGCCCGAAGGCACCACCTGATCGGACCAATCCGCGCCGGACGAGAAGAACGTGCAGCCGGCGAAGGCGAGGATCACGGGTTCAGTCGAACAGGTAGCGGAGTCCGGCCGTGAAGTTCGTGGTGGGGTCCACGTGCTTGCGGTAGCGAATCCCGCCATCGATCTCGGCATGGGCCTGGAAATGGCGGGCAAAGGTGTAGGTGGCCCCGACGCCGGCCTGCGCCTGCAGGAACTCGGTCTGATCGTTGGTCATGACCGCGGAACCAAGCAAGCCGATCAACACGACCTGGAACGCATCGGGTTCGCCCCAGATGCCGAACTGAAGCCCAGCATCGACGACGCCGACGTTGCGCCATTCTTCCGTGCGCAGGTTGAAGGTATAGGAATCGGCATCCGGCGGAGGCTGGACCGGCGCATCTGACAACAGGTAGAACCGGAAGAATCCGTTGATCTTGTAGTCCTTGTCGCCGAGGACAAGTTCGATTCCGCCCCCGGCATTGGGGTTGAACTCATCCAACGCGGGCTGCTGTTCGGCCTCTCCGATGGAGTCTTCTTTGTAGTAGTAGACCCGATCGCCGTGAAAGCCCCCGGTGCCGAGCAGGCCAAGGCCCCCCGCGAACGAGGGGGAGGCTGCGAGGAGTAGCGCGAGCGTGGACAACATGCGGCATGCTCCGAATGGAGGGGAGGACGGTCGGGAGTATCGCGCGCTGCCTTCCTCCGCAAGCGGTCCGCTCACCCGGCCCCCAGCGTTAGCTGGCGTAACGTAAGATACTTAATCAGGCGTTCCACCGCGCGCCCTCGGTCTACCCCCAGCGCACAGGCTCGGGTCCTCGAATGCCCTTAGATCAACACATTATTGGAATTATGAGATACAACTACCTGTTATTGTTCATAATATGGAATTATGATTATTTGAAACGAATCGAAAAACTGCGATCTCATCGGTATCAGGCTGCTATCAGAGCCCTTCCTCTGCTTGCCAGCATCGACGGCTTTTGCTAACCGATGTCCGTTCGGCGGGGGCAGATCGCCTCCCACCGCACCCCCACCACGCTGGAGCCCCCATGAACAAGAAGGAACTCACCGTCAAGCTTGCCAAACAGACTGGCATCACCCAAGCCAAGGCCGGCGAGGTGCTGAACGCGCTTTTCGCGGCCCAGAGCGGCAAGGGCATCATCGCCGTGGAGCTCGATGCTGGCCGCAAGGTCACCATCCCGGGCTTCGGCACCTTCGGCAGCAAACACCGCGCTGCGCGCCCGGGAACCAACCCATCCAGTGGCAAGAAAATCGCGATCGCCGCGAAGACCTATGCCTATTTCAAAGCTGGCAAGACGCTGCGCGAGCGCGTGTCGAAGTAGCTGGCAGGAACCCGAACGGGCGCGGGGAGGGTCGCCGCGCAAGACGCGGCGCCCAGGCTTCGGGATTCTCTTGCGTGGGTGGGGTTGGGAAGCGCCAATGGCGGGGAGAGTGGGCGTTGGCGCGGGGTGCTGCCGCCAGCACGGGCCCCCTCACCGCACGATGTGCCGCCAGCTTCGGCGAGGACAACCTAAAGAACGCATGAGCATTCCCGAGGGGGTTGCTGCACCGGCTAGGGTTTCTGCCACTTAGAGCAGCGGCAGCTGGGGTGACGAGGCCGGGGGTCGAGGCCAGGTCGCCGTTTTATGGGCGCTTCGGAGCCGGAGCGGGAGCAGGTGCCGGCGCTGCCGCCGGTGCCGGAGCGGG
>CAMBIK010000239.1 GCA_945867435.1 Klebsiella pneumoniae | reverse complement strand
TGCTGGGCGTGCTCACCGAGGGCGCGGCCGCCGACATTGCCGTGTTCGACTACAGTGCCACCCCGTATCGGGCGATCATCGGCGCGGAGGAGTCCACGGTGCGGCTGGTCGTCGTCGCGGGTGAGGCTCTGTACGGTTATGCGGATAGTGTTCTGTCATTGTCTGATCATCCTGAGTGGTGCGACACGATCGACGCGTGTGGCCAGGCTCGCAGCTACTGCCTCAAGGCCGGGGAAAGCGGGGATCATGCGTCCACCCTCGCGGAGGTGGAGCTCGACCTGACCTCCGCTTTGGCAGGCTCCTCGATGGCCTCCGGCTACGAGTACGCGGGGGCTCTCTACGGCCTGTTCACCTGCGCGGACGAACGCGAGATTTGCGATCTTCGTGAGCCCACAACCGGCGATGACGATGGCGACGGCGTGCCGGACTCGGAAGACGCCTGCCTGGGCATCTACGACCCCAACCAGTGGGACACCGACGCCGATGGCCTGGGCGATAGCTGCGATGTTTGTCCCATGGTTCCTGGTGAGGATTGTGATCTGGACGTGAACGACGTGGATGGAGATGGCACGGCGGATGATGTGGACAACTGTCCAGGTGTGAACAACGATCAAACGGATTCAGACGGGGATGGAACCGGCGATGCCTGCGATGCCTGTCCGGAAGAGCCGAACCCGGATGGAGGCGCGTGCACCGCGACCGTTTACGAGCTGCGAACGGGTGGGTTCGCCGATGGTTCCGTGGTCGGAATTGAAGGCGTCGTCGTGACCGCAGTCCGAGCCGGAGCCGGCTTCTTCGTGCAAGTGCCGGGAGAGACGGAGTTCGCGGGGATGTACGTCTATGATTACGGCGTAAATGCCGTTACGCCAGGCGATGTCGTCACGCTCGCCGGCACCTACCTCGAGTACTATGAAATGTCGGAGCTCACGGACGTCACGGTATTGGTGACCGGTACGTTGCCCGAGCCCGAGCCTCTGCTGCTGAATACCTGTTCGGTGGCTGCCAACCCGGAACCAACAGAGAGCATGCTCGTGACTTTTGCCTCGGCCATCGTGACCGACGAGAACGCGGATGCCGACGCAGGCGTAGACACGCCGGACTACGACGAGTACGTCGTGGATGGTTGCCTCCGTGTCGATGACTTTGTCGACGAATCCCTCGACCAACTGCCTCTGGACACGGTGATTGGTCAGTTGACAGGAGTGATGGTGTACAGCTTTGACAACGCGAAGGTCGCGCCCCGCTCGGCCGACGATGTGGCGGTGGATTGATGCGGTTTCTCCCGCTTCTTGGGCTCCTTGTTTCGTGCGACTCCACCCCGAGCGTCGAAACGCCGTCTGCACCCGTACCCGTGCCGTTGATCGCTGCCGCTGCGGCTCAGTCAGACGCCCCTCGTTTTCCTCCGCGTACTGCGGGCCGAATGGCGGCGAGCCATGTGCTGGTCGCCTACGCGCAGGCGATGAAGGCGGGGCCCGAGGTGACTCGCACCCGCGACGAAGCCCTCGCGCTCGCCAACACCGTTCACGCCGAGGCGCTGGCACCTGGGGTCGATTTTTCGGCGTTGGCGAAAAAGTATAGCGACGACCGAACGGCGGGTCGCGGTGGCAGTCTGGGCGCGTTCGGCCCCGGCAAGATGGTGAAGTCCTTCGACGATGCCGTGGCGTCCGTGGAAACGGGCCAGGTGCCGCCTGTCGTGGAAACGCCGTTCGGCTTCCATGTGATCCGGCGTGACCCTGTCAACGAAGTTCATTGTGCCCAGCTGATGCTGGGGTTTGCGGGTGCAGCTCGCCCCCTCCCAGGTGCCACTCGGACCAAGGAAGAGGCGAGGACGCGCATCGAAGCCGCTCAAGCCGAGCTGGCCGCTGGGAAACCCTGGGACGCAGTCGTCAACGCCTACCACGACGGTCCGTTGCGGGAAGATGGTGGCGATCTGGGCTGGTTCGCGCGACGTCAGTTGATGCCCGCCCTGGATGGGCCTGCCTTCGATCTGGATATCGGTGCGTCCACCGAGATCATCGAATCGCCGTCTGCTTTCCACATCTTGCACCGCCTCGAGTAGATGGTTCCCGGGCAGCCGAGTCGAACCGCGCTGTGGGTGGCCGTGGCCAGGGGCTTCGCCAGCTACGACTCGCCGCCGATCGCTGAAGATCCGCTTGCCAAAGACCTTGTCGGCGGCATGTACGGAGCTTTGCTCGGTTTGGCCGGGCGTGTGTCCCCGCTGACTCGACTCGCCGCGCGCGCTGTCGACGTACTCACGGGGGGCCGCAGCCGCTTCATGGCCTACCGCACCCGGGTGCTGGACGATGTCGTGCGCGAAGCCTCGCGGTCGGGCATCGACCAACTCGTCATCCTCGGTGCAGGCCTCGACGCACGTGCTTGGCGCCTGGGCGAGGTTGTTTCCGGCATGGACGTGTTCGAAGTCGACCATCCCGACACGCAGTCCATCAAGCGAGATCGTTTGGCCGGCCGCGAGGCGCAATCACGATCGATAACCTTCGTCGGGGTGAACTTCGAGACTGATGCGCTCGATGCCAACCTGCTGGCGGCCGGCTTCGATGCTCGCCGTCCTGCGGTTGTGCTGTGGGAAGGCGTGGTGATGTACCTGCCGGCCCCGGCCATCGATGCCACCCTGACGACCCTACGGGGCCTGCTGGCGCCGGGGTCGCGCCTCGCCATCAGCTACTCGCGCACTGGGGTGGGTTCGGGCACGTTGCTGCGACGTGCGGTCGGCGTGGTCGTGCGGGCTGCGGGCGAGGTTTTCCGCCACCACGAAGAGCCCCACGAGATGGGCGCACGCGTGCAACGGTGTGGCTTCGACGTGGTGTGGGATGAGGGGCATCCCGACTGGGCGCCTCGCTACGCTTCTCGGAGTCAAACCTGGGATGTTCAGCGGGTGGTCCTCGTTGGGGCGTGAGGCCGGACCAGCGTCGGGAACGCTCCGCGTGCAGGCGCGGGCGCGGATGGCGGGGTAGGGGCGGCGGTGGCTGAGATTGCGATTGCGGTGGACGGGCCGGGAAGCTCCGGGAAGGGCACGGTGGCTCGTCGTGTTGCTGAGGTGCTGGGGTACCAGTTCGTCGATACTGGCGCGATGTACCGAGCCGTGGGCCTGGCCATGCTCCGCTCAGGCTTGGACCCTCGTGATGAGTCGGCCGCTTCGGCGGCCGCACAGGCGCTCCGATTCCGGTTCGCCTTTGTTGCCGGCGCGCTTCATGTGGAGGCGAATGGAGAGGATATAACTATGGAGATCCGCGGCGAGGCCGTGGGAGCGGCGGCATCCGCCGTGGCGACTCATCCAGGGGTGCGCGCCGCGCTGTTGGGGCTGCAGCGCGAGCTCGGAGCACGCGGGGGCGTAGTGATGGACGGAAGGGACATCGGCACGGTTGTCCTTCCGAAAGCCGAGTTGAAGGTGTACCTGGATGCCTCACTGGATGAACGGGCGCGCCGCCGATGGATGGAATCTCCAGAAAGGGCGTTCGAGGACGTGCGCGCCGAGCTGGCGGCTCGCGATCACCAGGACATCACGCGGTTGGTCGCGCCCCTCCAATGCGCCCCAGATGCCATCCGCCTCGATAGCACCGGATCTTCCATCGAAACGATCGTGAGCGCGATCGTTGTGCTCGCCGAAGCCCGCCGCGGACGCGACCGACCCGCGTAGATGCTTTTTATCAGCGACGAGTTCTTCTGCTTCCTCGTGCTTGCGGTGGTGGCCTCCGCGCTGGCGCCGACCCCTCGGGTGCGCGTTTGGACCGTGCTGGGATTTTGCGTCTGGTTCTATGCGAGCTGGAGCCTACCTTTTATGGTCTTGCTCGCCGCGAACATCGTGGCCGACTACTTCCTCGCGCTCGGCATTCACCGCAGCCACGCACCGCTGCGCCGCCGGCTGATGGTCACCCTGAGCGTGACCATGAACCTCGGGATGCTCGCGGTTTTTAAATATTCGGGGTTCGCCGCCTCGGCAGCGAACGATGCGCTTCGCCTGCTCGGCACCGACGCGGTGATCCCGGTGCCCCACCTCATCCTCCCGTTGGGGGTGAGCTTCTACGTGTTTCAGGCGATCTCCTACACGGTGGATGTGTACCGTGGGCTGCTCGATCCCACCCGGGACTTGCGAAAGCTCGCCACGTTCATCCTCTTCTTTCCGCACCTTGTCAGCGGACCGATCGTGCGGGCCGCAGAAATCCTGCCCCAGCTCGACCGGCTCGAACGCCCGCCTGCGCTGGACGATCTGGCGGTCGGCGCCCGTGACTTTGTGCTGGGATTTGCCCGAAAAGTGGTGTTCGCGGATGTCTTCGCACCGTTGGCCGACGCCACCTTCGACCACGCTGGGGCTTACGGAAGCGCGGACCTGTGGATCGGGCTTTTTGCTTACGCCATGCAGATTTATTTCGACTTCTCGGGCTACTCGCTGATGGCGGTGGGTCTAGCCCGAATGTTTGGAATCCACTTCCCCGACAACTTCGATAGCCCCTATATCGCCAGATCTCTCCAGGAGTTCTGGCGGCGGTGGCACATCTCGCTCAGCCGCTTCCTGCGCGATTACCTCTACATCCCGCTGGGAGGTAGCCGCCACGGCACGGGCCGCACCTTGTTCGCGATGACGGCGACCATGCTGATCGGCGGCTTCTGGCACGGCGCGAACTGGACCTTTGTGGTCTGGGGGGCCATTCACGGCTTCGGACAGGCCCTTTCTTGGTGGTATCGGCTTCGCCTCGGCGCCACGGCACACCAAGCATTCTGGGCTTCTCCTTTGGGAAGTCTCCTGGGCTGGGCGCTCACCATGGCGACCGTGGGGCTAGCCTGGGTGTTCTTCCGTTCCCCCACCGTCGGTGCGAGCGTATACTACCTGGGGCGCATGGTCTCCGGGGCTACCGGGACAGCGGACCTCAACGTGACGCCTCTGCATGTGGGGACCTTCGCGGTTGCCGTCGCGCTCCACATGTTCGCATATGCCCGTCCAAAAGTCGCCATGCCCTGGCCAAAGTCGCCGCTGCTCCAAGGGTTTGCGGTCGGCACCGCCTACCTCGCGTGCGTCGCGGTGAAGCAGGCGGACGCGCCGTTTATCTACTTCAACTTTTGAGTGATAGCTGATCTGAGGCGTTGGTGCATGGCTCGCACGGGCGCCGAGCGCGGCCGGTTACCCTTGACGCGACGAGAGATTGCCGATGGCCGCGCGAACGAAGAGCCGGGTGACCCCGAAGTACAAAACGCGGTACCGAGTACAGAACTGGCCGGCGTACGAGGC
>CAMBIK010000238.1 GCA_945867435.1 Klebsiella pneumoniae | reverse complement strand
CTCCGAAAGCATCGGGTCCTGCGAGGGCTTCGTCCACCGTGACGTCGCGTTCAACGACCTGCAGCAGGGGGGCGCCGCTGGCCGTGTCCTTCACGCGGTAGGCGATGACCTCGCCCGACACTGACTGGACAGGAGACCGTTGTCTCTACAGTTGTGGAAGGCCTTCGTGACTCGAACAACAGCCTCAGCAGTCACACTTGAGAGCGGCTCGTCCTTCGTCGCGGGGGGCTGCGCCGCAGTCCACCCGAGGCTCGACGGAATCGAGTCGGCCGTCGAGCGTCGAGCCTCGACCGCCGAGCATCGACGTCCGAGTCTTCGACCCTCTCGACCCCTCTACCCCCGCCGCCGTCGCCAAACCGCACCGGCCAGCGCGAACCCAAATATCACAGGGCGAACCGGTACGGTCGTGCAGCCCCCGCAGCCTGCGTCGGTGGTCGCGCAGCCGAGCGCATCCCCGCAACCCCCAGATTCGCTGCTGCAGCCGAGCGCGGTCTCCAGGTCAAGGTCGGGCATGGCCGCGCCATCGCAGCCGATGCTGCCGCCTTCACAGCCGGGAAGCGCGATCGGGGTGATGTCGTCCGTGTCCAGAGTCACCCAGATGCCCAGCCATTCGCCGCCGGCTGCGGGCAAGGCCCACATCGCCTCTACGCCGATGCCGTTGTAGTTCGGAAGGATCAGGCTGGGGAGCAGGTCTGCAGGAAGCGCGGCGCCCAAAAGCGTGGGAAGCAGCTCGCCAAGGCCGGCGGCATAGCCGGCGCCCAGCAGCTCATGGTCGGTCTCGTGGAGCGCGAGCAACTCCGGGTCGACCACGAGGGCGGGGGTCAAGAGCCCGGCGGCATAGTCGAGGCTCACAGCCACCTCGCCTTCCATCGCGAGGGAGAAGATGCGGCTCTCGCGGCCCGCAAGCGCGGAGTAGGAGTGAAGCCCCAGCGCGTTCAGGTCGAGTCGGATGGGCGCGCCATCTTCCTCAAAGCGAATCGTGGGCGGCGCGATGGGCTGGATGAAGAGGCTGACCGGCTGCGGTTCGGGGAACAAGGCGTTCCAGTCGTCTCCGAAGGCGGCGCCAAGCAGGGAGGTGTCGAGGCTGAGCCCGCCCAACGAACCGGCATCGACGCACAGGCCGCCGGAGGCGTAGACGGCGAACAGGATCTGGTCGACGAAAGCCTTGCTCACGACCGCTGCCACGTCGTAATCCAGGTCGCCTGGACCGTTCCCATCCAGCACCGGGAGCGTGGTCACACCCGAAGGGGGCACGGCTTCCGGGGCACAATCGGAGCTTCCATCCTGGGTTACGGTGGCACCAAGCACGAGGGTGAGGCCATCTTCGTCCAGGTCGATCGCCGTGGGTTCGATCGCGAGGCCGACCGAAGCCGTGCCGATGGCGAAGGAGGTTTCCAGGACCAGGGCACCGAGCGCATCTTCAAGCGAGGTTTCGATCGTAGGACCGAGGTCCGCAAGCGCCGGGTCGATCTGTGCCTGGAGCAGATCGGTGAGCGCCATGGGATTCTGACCAAGCAGGGTGCCAATCGCGCTGGCGACAGTGCAGCCTTCCACCGGGTTGCCGATGGCACCCAGCGTGACCGTAAGTTCGTCTACCGCCGCATCCACCACGCCCGCGTTCAGGGTGAGCGAGAGGCCGAAGTGGGCCTCGATCGGCGTGGTTTCCAGCTGAATGCCGCATGTCTCCGCGAGGTCGGTAAGCGGGGGGCACGAGCCGGTGGCCGTGAGGGTCGTTTCGGTGCTATCGATCGCGCCATACATCGCCACGTCGAGGCGGTCTTTTGAGGGCACGAGCGTGATCTCATCGATGTGGATGAGCACGTCGAGCGCGTCGATGGCGAAGGTGAGCGTCGCGGTGGGGTCCGCTTCGTCGCACACCATTTCTCCGCCCAAAGAACCGATGGTGAAGGATTCAGGCATCACATCCGCCAACGCACCGCCGAGTCGGTCGAGCCCGGTCGCAGAAAAAGCGACGCCGATTGCGGCGGGGATGGGGTCGTAGGCGAACGCGGCTGCGGCGAGGAGGATCACTGCGGCAGCGTAGCTGATTTGGGCTCAATCGACGCGGTACAGCTCAGCCCAGTTCGAGGATCCGTCGCTCACGACCCCGACCTGCACGCCCACGCCCACCGCTCGCCAGTTGTAGATCATGGGCTGGCTCGCCGCCACGCTGAGGTAGTGGCCGCCAGCGGCGACAGCGCGAAGGCCCTCGACCGACCTATCTTTTCTGGAAACGGCCCCCCACCCGTGCGTGACCTCGATCTCGGGTACGATCTGCTCCAGCATTCCGTACAACTCGTAGTCGGTCACGACCAGCCGCGAAACGTGGTGGGTCCGCAGCAGGTCGACCAGCGCCGTCTGTCCGTTCGTGGTGAACGTGTGGGCGCGGGCCGCGTTGACATGGGCGTCGGTGCGCCTCAGTTGCTGCACGCCAACGAGCACGGCCGGGAAAATAAGCAGCGCGGTCACGGCCGGTCGCAGAAACGAGCGCTGGTTCGCGACTTCCCCCGCCACGCGATCGGCGCCAAGCGCGACCAAGCAGGCGAGGGGAACGCTGGCCTGAGCGAGGTGGTGAAGGTCCCGATTCAGCAGGAATAGCAACGCGACTTGCAGGGGCACCGCCAGCGACAGGAAGCGCAGCAGCGCTGCGCTTGGGCTGTGCGTCCGGGTGCGCCACTCCAGCACCGCTCCCGCCATCGCGACCGCGAATGTGAGCACGCGCGGAGCTGAAAGCGCGGCCGTGTACGGCGTGCCCCATGCGTCGTGCAGCCAGCCCAGCGAATTTCCCAGAAAGCGCCAGAGGTTCTCCAGCGATTCCCGGTCCAGGTGGGCACCGGAGCGCAGTCGGGACAACTGGAGGTTCAACGTGTCGTGCGAGACCACCTGCGGGCCTTCGCCCAGCCCGTGGTGGTGGGCCCAGCTCAGGAGGAGAGGCGACACGCAAATCAGGGGTAGTCCAGCCAGGACGACCCAGTTCACGCGCTCCGGCGGTTTCACTCGGGGGCGGTCCCAGCGCGTGAGCAGCGCGGCAACGCCGAATGCGACCAGCGTAGCGACAAACGTGACCTTGGCGCCGATGCCCAGTCCGACGCCCAGCGCAAGCGCGATCGTGCCGTGTCGGCCCCCCTTCCACCGCCGGCTCCAGAGTGCCCACACCACCAGCAGTCCCGCCGCTTGCAGCAGGATCTCCGTTCCGCCCAGCACGCGCTTGAAGAACACGAAAACCCAGTCGCTGGCGAGCAGGAGGGCCGCTGCGCCGGCTGCGGTGGGCGTTCCGTGGAATCGCAGGAAGCGATGGGCAAGCAGGATGAGCACCCCGCCGAGCAGCAGGTGTACCGCAACGCCAGCCGAGCGTTCCCCCGTCAGCGCTCGCGCCACCCTTGCCGGCCAATCGGCCGCTCCCCCCGTGTACGCATTGATCGCCAACGGCAGCCGGGTTGACCCCACGACCAGAGACTCCATCGGCCGGGTCTGCCGCGCCTCCAACGGACCCGCGTTCCCCCCCGCTTCGCTCGTACCCTGCGGAGCCCACTGGGTCAGCACCTTCGGTGGCTCTGATAATGCCCAGCCAATATCTACTTCGCCCACGACGCCCACAGCACGGCCGCTCGTGAGTGCTACGACGGCGTACAGAATCAGCGCCACGCAGAGCCCCAAGGGCCACCCAGATCTCATGTTTTCCTCGACGTTGCCGTGCCGGTGCTATCTTGTGTGCATGAGCGATTCCAAGGCACATGACAACGGCCCTCGCCCCACCCCTTGGGAAGTCGTGCGCGAACGTTTGCGGGAATGGGTCGCGGGCCTGGTGCCGCAGCCCGAGCCGGAACTGATCCCCATTCCGATTCGGCGCCGCCCCTCATCGCGGTAGGGCCACGCGCTCCTGCCAAGCTACGAAGCGGGATGCCTTCGCAGCCGCCAACGCGGTCTTCAGGGTTTCGGTTTCCCCGCGACCCTCTTTGATCCATCCGGCGTACCTCAGCTCGTAGGCCGCGTCGGGGCGCACTTCCACTTTCGCGAGGAGCGCGGTGCAGTCCGGGTCGAGCTCAGCGTTGTACATCAACAGCCACGCTTCACCCGGCATGAGGCGCGTGTCGAAGAGTTCAACCGTATTGTCGGCGTTCATTCTCCGCCCGATCACCGACTCGCGTTGGCTGCCGGGAAGGATGAGGCCGGAAGCATCGAGCTGAACGATGGTGAGCCAAAGTTCGGGCGTCGTGTAGGTCGGGAGCCGGTGGCCCACCCCTTCGGTGGCGGTGACCGTGAGCTTGCCAACGATCCGCCCTCCGTCGGTCATGAACCTGACCGCTGCGGTAAACGCTGACCGGACCAGCTCTGCGTCGTGAATGCCTTTGAAGCTGTGGTCGCCCTTTGGCATGTGGCAGGACTGGCACGTCTGGCCTGCCGCTGCGGCCGGGGTGCGACGCCACTCCTCAGTCGTTTCCTGGAGGCGTTTCCCCGAAGGGGCCTGCGCTTTGGCCGAGAAGTCGTGGCAAGTGGAGCAGAAGGCCGGGTCGGTGAACTCGGTGCGCGCCTCGAAGCCTCCGTGCGGAGCCACGCCCTCGAGCACCGGCCCATCGCTCGGGGGGCCGCTGCGCGCCCAGGCTCGTACATGGCAGCCGGCGCAGTTCACGCCTTCCGCTGCGAGAGCGGGGTCGGCCGCTTGTTCGGCGAGGGGTGCGTGGCATGTGCCGCACGCTTCGCCCCCAGCGGTGTGGGCGAGGTCCTGCCCGACCACACCGGCCCCCATGGCCAGGGCGTGGCGGCTGGTGGACCATGCGGCGGCTTGCTCGACGTGGCACATGGCGCAGGCGGTCTGCGACAACGAGGTTTCGCTGGGGGACCAGCCCACAGGAGCCGGTCCCTGGGGCGCGAGTGGCGTGGCGAAGTGGGTCGTGAGCCAGTCCGTGCGGTTGACTTCGCCCACGCGTGTCGAAATCGCACTTAGCGGTGTGGCGTGGCTCGTTTCGGGCGGTGGGGGGTGCGCAGCCCGCCACGCTGCCCTGCCGCCCAGGCCGAGACCTGCGATCGCCAAGACTGCAAGGACGACCCGGCGCCGCTTCACGCGGGGCTCAGACCTCGACGCAGGCGTTCGTGCCGCTCTCGGTGGCGGCAGAATCGCAGGCGACGGCCGCGGCGGCGGCCAGCGCTGCAAACACGAACATGAGGAGGGGTTTGCGGAGGGACATGGTGAAGTTCCTTGGGTTCTTCAAAAACACAAACCCCCGGTGTCCGTGAGGACGCCGGGGGCTGTGGTTGCCCGAGGGCAGCCTTTTCAGGCCGCGTCGGTGGTGGCGGTGTCGGTGGCGCCGCCGTCGCAAGCGACCACGGTGGAACCGA
>CAMBIK010000237.1 GCA_945867435.1 Klebsiella pneumoniae | reverse complement strand
CCCGACCCCACCCCGCATCCCCTCTCAGGTGGTAATCACCCGATCAAAAGACATCCATCGCCGCAAAAGCGTCTTCGTCATCTCCCCCCGCGCCGCCATGTTCACGGCGGTGGTCCCCATCTTCACATAGTTCGTGGCGTGGGCCATCTGGATCACGGGCCAGGGGTGCTTCTTCAAGAAGTCGACCTTCGTGAGCGGCTTGAGCAGGCCTCGCGGCACGAAGGACTTGCTCAGCATCTGGGTCATGGCGATCCAGAAGGTGTCTTCCACCGCACGCGGATATTCTAAGTTGATCCTGTGCTGGTAGAAGGTTTTGGTGCCGAGACCCTCGATGTCGTATTCCGAGATGATCCCGGACTGCATCAGCTTGTGGTTCAGCTCGCTGCCGGGGAAAACGGTCATCGAGAACAGGTACAGGTCGAAGGGGTGCGGGAATTCCGCGATCATCTCGAACAGCGCCTGCTTGTCTTCAACGGTGCTGACCGGGTCGTCGAAGATGAGCTGGAAGTGACCCTTGATGCCGAGCTTCTTGAAGAGGTCGGCGATGTCGTTGATGGTGCTGTTCTTCACCCGCCGGTCGTAGAGATGACCGGTCACGCGCTCGGAGCTCTGCACGCCCATGTAGACGTTCTTCAGGCCCGCCGCCGCGAGCATGGTCATCCGCTCTTCGTTCACCAGCTTCGGCTCGATGAAAACTTCGAAGGGAAGCCCGATCTCGCGGGGGTAGCGCTCGCAGAAGTCCACCAACCAGTCGTACTGGAAGTTGAACACCTCGTCGTCGAAGCGGATGCGCTTGAAGTCCCAGTGCTGCTTGGCCGCCTTGATCTCTTCGATCATGCTGGCCGGGGACCGGACGCGGAACCACTTCTGGCCCGGGTAGATGTCCTTCTTGTAGGTGCTATTGTAGCAGTAGCTGCACTTATAGATGCAGCCGCGACTGCCCATCATTTGGAAGACCGGGTCCCCGTGCATCGGGTCGCCCTTCTCGATCTTCTTGCCCCAGATGAAGTACTTGTGGTCGTGGGTGACGTAGTCGCGGAAGGCGAGGGTGTCGAGGTTCTCAACCAAGGGACGAAGGGCGTTCTTTCGAATTCCATCCTTGGTCTGGAACAGCATGTTGGGGCAGTCGAGCACGTCGTTGCCATCCCGAAGCCGGTCGCACAGCTCGGCAAGCGCGCCTTCGCCCTCGCCCTGAAGCACCATGTCGGCGGTTTGAATGCACTCGGTCGGCACCAGGGTGGGGTGCATACCGCCCCACAGCACCGGCGTGTCGAGCACGTCGTGGATGTGGTCGGTGAGGATGCAGGCGGCGTTGTAGTAGGCGCTGGCGCGGATGCTCAGGCACACCACATCGAGGTGTTCATCGGCGATCACCTTGATCAAGCTGTTCAGTTCTGTGTCGGTGGCTGGGTCGAGGTGGTTGCTGATCCAGTCCTTGAAGTAGATCTCCGCCACATGGTGGCCGGCCTTGCGGAGGGTCGCCGCGAGGATGCGAACGGCGTTGTTTTCCACGTCGTACATCGACACGATGCCGAAGCGAACGGGTCGCCCCGCTGTTTTTTGGACGAGCCGCGCGATGCGATCGATCATGCTGGGCAGACTCCGTGATCGTGAAGGGTAGCACTCTCCTGCGCTGGCGGTAGCAATCGGGCTGAGGTGGACGTCGCGCTTGGTGCCGAGGGCTACGGAAGGGGGACGCCCGAATCGCGATCGGGGGCGGGGCGACGAGCCCCTGCCCCCGCGCGGGCACAGTGTGCTACCCTCGCGCCGCCTGGAGCTTCGCGCATGGATCGTCCCACTCTGTTCGGCCACCCCACTGGCCTGTTCAACCTGTTCTTCTCTGAGATGTGGGAGCGATTCTCCTACTACGGCATGCGCGCGCTGCTGGTTTTCTACATGCTCAAAGGCTTTTTGGGCTACGGGGACAAGGAGAGCTACGCCGTTTATGGCGCCTACACCGCCTTGGTGTACATGACGCCGTTCTTCGGCGGGATGCTCTCGGATCGTGTGCTCGGCGCCCGGCGTGCCGTGCTGCTCGGGGGCCTGCTGATGGCTGCCGGTCACCTGACCATGACCATCGAATCGAAAGAGGCCTTCTACTTGGCGCTTGGGCTCTTGATCGTGGGCAACGGCTTCTTCAAGCCCAATATTTCGACCATCGTCGGGTCGTTGTACCCCGACGGCTCTACCAAGCGGGATGCGGGCTTCACCCTGTTCTACATGGGGATCAATCTCGGTGCCGCGATGGCCCCGCTTCTCTGTGGATATGTCGGAGAAACCTATGGTTGGCACTACGGTTTTGGCCTCGCTACCGTCGGGATGCTGATCGGGCTCGCCGTATTCGCGGTGCCGACGCGGGTGGCGCAGTTCCTGATCCTGGGCGGTGCGCTCGCGACCGGCGGGTCGATGTTCTTCCTCGCCGACGACGCAATCCTCACCGCCATCAACTCCTTCGTGGCCCTGGCGCTGATCGCGAGCGCGTTCATCGCGTTCGCCGCCCTGAACAAGGGTGGCATCCCAGGCGAGGCGGGCCAACCCCCGGTGACCGCGCCCAAGTCGATCCTGGGACTGCCCACCCTCCCGGCGGTCATCGGCGGCACCTTGCTGCTCGTGCCGGTTTTGGCGTGGCTGGTGAACTCGGCGCGCAGCGTACGGTTGGTGCCCGAAGACTTGATTAATTCGCTATCCGGGCAGGGCGCGGTGATGGCGGTTGCCGCCAGCTTCTTGCAGGAGATCGCCACTCCCCCCGGACTGGTGTTGTTCGCCAGCGGCGCGGTGGCGCTCTACACCATTCTCAGCAACGCATGGAAGGCCGAGATCGTCGAGCGGCAACGCCTCTATGTGGTGGTGGTGATGATGTTCTTCTCGATGCTCTTCTGGGCCTTCTTCGAGCAGGCCGGCAGCAGCATCAACAATTTCACCGATCGCAACGTGGATCGCGTTCGGGAGGAGCGACTGGTGGCGGCCGACGAGGTTGGCAAGAGCGCCCGGCTCCTTCTCACCCAGGAGCAGGTCGGTAGGATCCACCCTGCCGCGAACGTTGGCCAGGCGATCGAGTTCGATCTCACCTCGGAACAGGTGGAGGGGATTCTCCGCTCCGCAGGTGCCACAATGCCGGTCCCCGAGTTGCCGGCCGCGGTTGAGCCGGCCGTAGGAGGGGAGGCAGCCGAGGTGGCTGCCGCGCCCGTTGCACCCGCCGCTGCCGTGCCCGTCGCTGTCGCTGAGGTCGCTGCGAGTCTGAAACTCGCGCTCACCCCCGAGCAGGTGGGCGGAGTGCTTGCATCCGGTGAGGCCGCAATCTCGCTCACCCCGGAACAAGTGGGCGGGCTTGTGACCGCCGCGGGGGCTGTCCGGGCCACGGAGGCCGCCCCGGCCATCAAGCTCGAGCTCACCCAGGAGCAGCGGGGTCGGATTGTCGCGCCTGTCGCTTCCGCGCTGTACGTCAACGGCGCGGCGGTCGGGCTCGATTGGCTCGATGATCCCGCCGTTCCAGACGAAGCCGGCAAGGAGGCCGCCGACGACAAGCTTCAGGTCGTGGCCGGAGGCTCCTGGACGCCGGGCGTCATCTCGCTGACCCACTTGGATGCCGCACGGAAGGGTGCCAGAGAGCTGGCGGAGAAAGCGAATAAGGCCGGTGGCGCGGTAGAGCCCAAGGTCGAGGTGGACTGGAACGTCGCGGCGGGTGACATCGGCATGGGTGTGGGTGGCAGCGAAATCCCTGCCTCCACCTTCCAGGCGGCGAATCCCATCTTTATCCTGCTCTTCGGATTGGGGTTCACCGCGCTTTGGGGCTTCCTCGGCGCTCGTCGGATCGAGCCCAACACGGCGGTCAAGTTCAGCCTCGGCCTCATCCAGCTGGGCTTGGGTTTTGGGGTTCTGTGGTACGGTGCGGGTCAGGCCGACAGCAGGGGTATGGTCAACATGTCATGGTTGATCTTGGGCTACCTCCTTCACACCACGGGCGAGCTTTGCCTTTCCCCCGTCGGGCTGTCGATGGTTGCGCGCCTCTCCCCGGGTCGTCTGGTGAGCACCGTGATGGGGGCCTGGTTCCTCGCCACCGCCTTTTCGAGCCTGCTTGCGGGAATCATCGCCTCGTTCACCGGCGTCGGGCACGGGGGAGGCGATGGGCGGACGGTGCCTTTGCCTTCGGAGACTTTGGGCGTCTACTCGGCGGTGTTCGGGCAGATTGGTGTCGCCTGTCTCATCTCCGCCGGTGTCCTCCTGGCCATGTCGCCCATGTTGGTTCGCTGGATGCACGAAACCGGGGACGAACCGAAGTCTGCGGGGCATTGACGGGAGGCGCCGTCATCGCCGCGCCCGAGCGGGAACACAGATGCCCACGGATACCAAAGGAAGCACCAAAGCAAGTTCGACTTTGCAGAAAAGCCACATTCGAAATGGGAAGCGGGCTTCCCATTGCCCCCTCCAGAAAGCGAGGTTGGCCCGACGAACGAGCTTGGCGCGCTGCTTGCTATAAGGGCTGCGGCGACCGGGAAACCGGGGGCCCAGACCGAAAGTCTGTTCGTTTACGAACGATCTTTGACGTTTACACAATCATAGGATTGGCAAGCCCAGGGGAGCAAAGGCCCATCGGCGCTGGCAACAGCGCAGGGGGGGTACGGCTCCGCAGAACGAGGAAACCCTTGAGGTTCCGTGCGCTCTCGCGAAAGCGAGGCGAACAAGAACGAGAAGGGAAGGGGTTCAGTGAATCGCATCGGCAACGATGCGGCTGATGAACCGCCGCGACCATCGCGTGAGCGAAGGTGGCAGCGTTCGGCGGGGAGCAAGGCTTCGAAGGGTGGAAACTGCGCAGCGGGGAAGGCAGCAGAGGCGAGAGCCGAAGCGGTCGGAAACGCAGCGAACCCCAGGATCGGGGCCCGGCGCAAGCCGGGTAGCTTGCAGGAGGAGAAAACCGGCGAAGTCGTAGAAACGGCAGGGTCGGAACGTAGGCGGGTCGCGCGAGAGCGCGGTGGCAACCCCCGCCTCGAAGGCTACGAACCACCAACCACGCAAGTGGGGAAAGGGGTCGGAGCTGGGAATGGACTCCCGCAAGGTGGACCGATGGAGAGGCGATCTTTGGACAACCCAAGTAGGCAGCAACACCGGCAACGGTGAAGCGAAGAGAGACAGTCGCCCGGGAAAGGCGGCAGGAAGACCACGGGCGTATTGGATTGAGAAGGCAACTTCCCAACCCACCCCGCTGTGGCGAGGTCCTCGAAGTCCCCGGTCCGAACCGGTGGTGGTCGCGCGTAGGTGAAAGCCTGCGAGTCCGCGAACGCCGCAGGAACGCACCGAAGGTCACGGAGGGCCGCGCCGGCGAACGGCCAGGAGCCGGAACGTCACAGCGGAAGCCCCAAGGGCCACCTGAACCCCATACCCGTC
>CAMBIK010000236.1 GCA_945867435.1 Klebsiella pneumoniae | reverse complement strand
CCTTCCGCTTGGGCAATCACCTCCACCCCTGCCCTTTCCCCCCAAACCTTGAGCTGCTCGATGGCACCCGCACGGAACGTGTCCCCTGCCCCAAGGATTACGCTCTTGCCCTGCCCCTTGAAGTGAGCCGCTAGCTTGCCAATCGTGGTGGTCTTCCCGCTTCCGTTAACGCCCACAACCAGGATCACATGGGGGCCGGGGCCCACCACCATCGCCGTGTTGAGCCGGTCGAGGCGAGTACGGATCGCGGCGCGCAACGCTGCTTTCCGGTCGGTCGCCTGTTCAACCTCTGCGGCCAGAACCGCGGCCGTCTTGGCGCCCACGTCGGCGCGCAGCAGCGCTTCCTCCAGGGCCTCCAGCTCGGCCTTGGACTCCCGACCGCGGTCAAAGATGCCGGCGAAGATGTCGCGGGTGCGCGCCAGCGCCGCCAACAACGGGTTGGCCTTGGCGGGCTCCGGCGGCGGCGGTGCGATCCGGTCCAACGGCCCGGGTACGGGCAAGGGCTTCATCGCATTGCGAAAAAGCAGGTAGAAAACCGTGAAAACAGCCACAAGCAGAACAATTCTTATGATCACGCTGCCCCCAATCGAACGGTAACCACGCGGCTGGTGCCCGGCTCCGGCATCGTGATGCCGTAGAGCACGTCTGCCGCTTCCATGGTCTTTTTATTGTGAGTGATCACGATGAACTGCGACGACGCGGACATCACCCGCAGCATCGCGTTGAACCGTGTGCCGTTGCCCTCGTCTAGCGGTGCATCCACCTCGTCCAACAGGCAGAAGGGCGAAGGCTTCACCTTGAACAAAGCAAAGATGAGTCCGATCGCCGCCATCGCCTTCTCTCCGCCCGACAAGAGGGACAGCACCTGTACCTTCTTGCCGGGGGGCTGCACGAGCATCTCCACGCCGCAGGTCAAAAGATCCTCCGCATCGGTGAGGTCGAGCCGAGCCGAACCCCCTCCGACCAGGGTCGGGTAGATCACGGCGAAGTGTTCATGAACGAGGTCGAAGGTCTCGCGGAAGCGTTCGCGGCAGGTCTGGTTGATCCTGGCGATGGCCGACTCGATAACCTCAATCGCCTGGTCGAGATCCTTCCGTTGGCGATCGATGTCCAGAAATTGGGCACGAACAACATGGTATTCGGGGATGGCTTCCGGATCCACCTCCCCCAGCTTGAACAACGTTTCCCGCAGCGCCGCCACCGCGAGATGACGCTCCGCGATCTCGGTGTCCGAGAGGTCCAAGGCCTGCCCGTCGAGACGAAGGGTGGGCACCACCTCAGCCCCGAGCTCGCGTTCCGCCTCGCTCGGCTCCCAGCCGGGCACGAGGATGGCACCATCGCGGTCCACGCGGTCCAGGAGCGAGGGCAGGGACAGACCGTGCCGCTCCTCGGCGGTGTGCAGAAGCGCGTCCACCGCGAGCTTCACGGCCTGCCAGGCCACCTCGGCGGCGACTTGCCGGTCCTTGGCCGCATCGCGGCGATCCCGCGCGGCGCGGGCGGCCAGCTCTTCCACCCGCACCTGGTCTTTTTCGGCCCGCGCCTTGGACCGTGCATTCTCCAAGTCTACGGCAATTTTCCCCTCTTCCTCGCTCAACCGCTGCAACGACTCCCGCGTGGCCTGCTGGTCCAAGCCGAGCTGAACCAGTCGAGCCTCGAGATCGGAACGTTCGCGGGCGATGGTTTCCACCCGCTGAGTCGCCCTTTCCGCACGGCCTCGGGCTGCGATCGCCATTTGGGCGTGCTGCAGAGCCTCGCGCTGGAGCGACGCCGCCCCGAGGCGCAGGGTTTGAGCCCGTTCGCTGGCCTCCGCGAGGATCGGCTCCACCCGTTCCAGTTCCACCTGCTTCTCGCGAACGGTGTTCTCAGTTTGCATATGGGTATTCTCGGCCTGAGCGGTCTCCTCGGCGAGGCGCTGCCTGGCCACGCCCAGCGCGCCTTCCAAGGCCGCCAGCGCCTCGCCTTCGCTCACGACGGCTTCCGCGGCGCGCTTGTGGCGCAGCGCTTCCGCCTCCACCTCGCGTACCCGGTGCCGCGCCTCGCCCACCGCCTGTTCCTCCCGCCTTGCTTCGGCGCGAGCGGCCTCCAACGCATCGGCCCCCGACAGCGTGAGCGCCTCGATCGCCGCCTGCTGCGCCCCCACGGCGGCTTCCGCTGCCGCTACCGAGGCGCGGGCAGCGACGACATCGGCTTCCCGGGCAGCCAACGGCACAGCCTCGAGCGCGACAGCCACCGCCTCCATGTCGCGCCGACGGCGAACGGAAGCCAGCGCCGCGCCGGTCTCCGCCCCCAGCAGCACGAGCCCATCGGGGCGGATCACGACGCCATCGCGGGTGACCACCGTGCGGCCGGGCACCCACGCCGCCCACGCGGCGCCGAGGTCTTCCACCCAGGCAGCATCCGGGAGGAGGATCGCGAGGGCCGCGCGACCGGCCTCGTCGATGGCGAGCTCGGCTGCGAGGCCCTGCACAGGCGCGCTTCCGGCATGATCGAGCCGCAAGATTCGCAAGCGTGTGTCGGCCGCAGCCGCCACCACGCGACCGGCGACCCCAACATCCGGAACGAGCACGGCATCCAGCGCGCCATCGAGCGCACGCGCCACAGCTCGCTCCAGCTTCTCGGGGATTCGAAGATGTTCGCCGAGAACTCCGGCGGTACCCACGACCTTCAACGCCGCCTTGACCCCATCGGGCATGTCCTCGTGCCGACGTTCCATGTCGGCCAAGGCATCGTGCCGCGCCCGCAGCCGCTCACGCTCGCGGGTCACGGCGATCAGGGCAGCCTCCGCGACACGCAGGGACTCGACGGCCCGCACACGCGCCTGAACCAGGGCCGGCAAAACCGCGCGCGCTGCGTCCATCTCCGCCTTTCCGGCTGCGATCAGCTGCTCGACGCGCAGGCGCTTCGCCGCCGCCACGGACTCTGCGGTTTCGAGCGCAGCGCGCACCCTCGCCACCTCTTCGTCAAAGCGCGAAGGACCCAGCTCTGCAGTGGCTTTCCGATGCCGTGCGGTGCGCGCATCGAGCTCTTCCCGACGCGCCTGCAGCGCGGCGTGGTGCCCGCGTGCCCGCTGCACGGCCTCAAGCGCAGCACCCGCGGCTCCTTTCGCTGCTTGCAGCTGCTGCCTCGCGAGCGCGGCGGCGGCGTGCGCCGCCTGCAGTTCGCGTTGGGCGGCATCCGCGTCGAGCCGTACGCGGGACAGCTCCGCTTCCGCCGCAGTCGCAGCCGCAGACGCGTTCCCAGCCTCCAGGGCGGCGCTGTCGCGTTCAGCCCGTTGGGACTCCTGGTCCACGTCGAGCTGTTTGAGCCTCAGGGTGTCCTTGCCCATCTCCCGTTCCTGGAAGACCCGTGCGCTGTCCTCGACGCGTCGCTGCGCCTCCACCTCGTTGAGCCGATCTCGCACCCTACCCGCCTCCGCCTCCGCCACCTCGTGGAGCAAGCGGCGGCGGTCCAGCGCCTCGTCGTGCCTGGCAACGGCCCGGCCAACCTCTTCAAACTCAGCGTTCGCCGTTCGTAAACGCTCGCTCAGCACCTTGCGGTCTGCCACGAGCCCCCCAAAGTGGGCCAACGCCACGGTGAGCTCCTTCTGCCGCAACCCTGCCGCGAGGTTTTTCGAACGTAAAGCTCGTTGAACGCCACGTTCGGCACCTTTGAGCTCCCGCCCGAGGTCGTCGTGCAGGTCGGCGACCTTGTCCAGGGCCTCCCGCGTCTGGGCCAGCTTGTCGAGCGATTCCTCGCGGCGCGCCTTGTACTTGCTGATCCCGGCGGCCTCTTCGATCAGCGTTCGCCGTTCTGCCGGGCGCGCCTGAACGATCTGCCCGATCCTGCCTTGCTCGATGAACGAGTACAGGCGATTCCCGACCCCCGTATCCATAAACAGCTCGGCGATGTCGCGAAGGCGAACACGCTCGTCGTTCACCCGGTACTCGCTGACGCCATCCTTGCCGAGCCGACGCGAAACCTCCAGCTCGGGAAAGCGTTGCCACACCCCTGGAAAGGGCTCATCTTCCGCGACAAAGGTGATCTGCACCTCGGCGAAGCTGACCCCCGCACGGGTGGCGCTGCCGGCAAAGATGACATCCGACATGCTTTCGCCGCGCAGCGACTTCACGCTCTGTTCGCCGATGCACCAACGGACAGCATCCATGATGTTGCTCTTGCCGCAGCCGTTCGGCCCCACCACACCCGAAATGCCCTCGCCGAAGTGCAGCGTGGCTCGGTCGGCGAAGGACTTGAAGCCCTGCAGTTCGAGCTTACGGATGCGCAAGGGTCACTCCGGAACGCGGTCTATCGCGAACGCGAGCCCACGATGTCCGATCGTCAGTGCGATGGCGGGCTGATCGATCGACCTTCCGAGAAACCGGACGGACCCCCTACGTTTGGGAACGCCCGCGAGAGCAGCCCCGCAGCCCCGTCCCGGTCTTGATGCCGGACGATCAGCGATATCGGCACCTGATCTCGAGGCGTTTGCACTTTGAAAAAATCGAAGCCGCTGTTGATCACGCGGACAATATCGACACGCGTGACGTCGAGACGCCCGTCTACGAGCACGGTGAACAGGTGATGCTTCTCGGCCCGCCGGCAAAAGAGAGCCGAGCGTGGCTTCATCGTGAGGGGTGAGCATCCGTGCTCGATAGGGGTGTGAACCGTGCCAAGCAATCGCAGGCGGCCCGGTTACATCGCCCCCTATGCTGCTTCTAGCCCTTGCCTGCGTCGAACCTGTCGTGGATCCCCCTGCCCCGACCGAGGATACGGCGCCCGACCCGATCGCGCCGACGGCGCCATTCTGGGACCCTCCAGGACCGACCCTTGACTGTGCCCAGGACGCCGACGCGCCTCTCTTGGCCGAAGCGCTGACCGATGCCGACCTGGACCGGGACGATCTTGGCTTCCCGACCTCGTTGTGGAACACGCTGGCTCGCCAAGGCTATGTGCGGGGGCCCTTCCAACTTCCCTGGTTTGAGCCTGTGCATCATGAGCCGGAATATGCGGCGTGTTTCGCAAGGCAGACCGCGGCAGATTTCGATGCCGCGGCGATCGCCACCCACCCAACGGCGGCGGCGATCGGCGCGGAGATCGTCGCGTCAGGCTTGGCCGTCGAGGGTGACCCGATCGCGCCGGAGCTCATGAAGCTGGGCGAAGCCCTGGAAGTCCTGGTAGCCGCGGCCGGTGGCGGCGACTCTCCGGAACGTGCCTACGAGCTGCCCGAGCCGTTGGGGGATGCCCTCGTGCCGGTGGTCCTGGCCATGGCAGCGGGGATCGACGCCCGCCACAGCATGGATGCGGCTTCCGCAGGCATCACCAAGCCGCGCCGGATGTTCACGGGTTCGGCCGGACTGGTCATCTCGAGCACCGACTCGCTCCCCGATGTGAGCGATGCGGAGGCCGTTGATC
>CAMBIK010000235.1 GCA_945867435.1 Klebsiella pneumoniae | reverse complement strand
CCCGGCAGCCGTGAGTTCGATCGGGAAGGCCACGTCGTGGATCGAGATGGCTACGGCGGGAGGGAGGCTCGCTAGCAGCCGAGCCCAGCCTTGCTCCGGGGTGATCGGCTGGGGTGGGGCTTGCGGGGGTGGGGTGGGGGGTGGGGCCGCTATCTTTGCCTCTCACCCTCCGGATCGTCCGTGCCTTCGCGGGCGCGCGGACGAACGGGGGTGGAGCTGCCGGCCCGGAGACGCCGTTCCAGGTCGGAGAGCCGGTCCACGAGGTGGCTGATCGGCTCGGCGGGTCGGATGGCGACGAGGCGCGCAACCGCCATCTCCAGCACCATGCGAGGCCGGGATGCCCGGGCCACCTGGTCGTGGACCTCGAGCAGAACGTGAAAGGTCCGCGCCAAAGTTTCTGCAGGAATGCCGGTTGCGAGCTCGCCCAGGCGTTGGCGTTCTTCCTCAGGGGCGTCCATATGGCGGGCCGCCTTCGGCGACAGCGCGACCAGCGCGGTGTCGCGCACCAGTTCGAGGAGCTCCCCCGTGAACTGCGCCATCTCGTACCCTGACTCGTACACCACGCTGATGGCATCGAGGCACCGGGGGGCATCCCCCGCCAGAAGGCCTTCCAGCATGTCGTGCAACATCCGACGGTCCACCAAACCCAGGGTGTCCGTGACCGACTCGTCGGTTGGACTGAAGCCGCCGGAGCTGATTACCTGGTCGAGCAGGCTTTGGCTGTCGCGCATCGAACCTTCGCCGGCCCTGGCGATGCGTCGTAATGCGACATCGCTTATAGTCACCCCTTCCGCCTCGCAGATGAGCCGAAGCCGGTCCACGACCACGGGAGCCGGGATGCGCTTGAAATCGAAGCGCTGCACTCGGCTCAGGATGGTCTCGGGGATCTTTTGCGCTTCGGTGGTGGCGAAGATGAACTTGACGTGTGTGGGGGGTTCTTCGAGGGTCTTCAAAAGGGCGTTGAACGCGCCCTTGCTGAGCATGTGCACTTCGTCGATGATGTAGATCTTGAACCGTGCGGCGTTGGGGGCATAGCGCACGCCTTCGCGCAGATCGCGCACGTCTTCGACCGAGTTGTTGCTGGCACCATCGACCTCGATCACGTCGGGACTGATGCCAAGCGGGACTTCTTTGCACGAGGTGCACGTGCCGCACGGCGTGAGGCTGGAGCCGGCGGCACAATTCAACGCCCGCGCGAACGCTCGGGCGGCGGTGGTCTTTCCGACGCCGCGCGCTCCGGTGAAGAGGAAGGCGTGGTGGAGGCGGCCGCTGGCGAGCGAGTTGCCGAGCGTGCGGGTGACGTGGGACTGCCCCGCCATCTCTTCCAGGGTGTGGGGGCGCCACTTCCGAGCGATGGCAAGGTATCCGTCGGACACAGGCGACTCCAAGTCGGTCCCCTTTATGGCGATCGCTGCCCCCGCGCCGAAAACATCGTTCCCGTGCGCAGAGGTGATGGTCGGGCACACCACACCCCGGATTCGACGCTACCGTTGCTTCCTTTCGGACCTGGCGGGGTTCGCGAGATTCCAGTCATGGGACCCGACCATCACGTCCACGCACGGGGCGGATGGATGGCGGACAGGGCGGGATTCGAACCCGCGGTACCTTTCGATACATACGATTTCCAGTCGTACACCTTCGACCACTCGGTCACCTGTCCTCATTCGATGGCGGAAAGGGTGGGATTCGAACCCACGTTAACGAAACGCTAAAACAGATTTCGAGTCTGTCGCCTTGAACCGCTCGGCCACCTTTCCTTAAGTGCTATGAATCCTTGGAACGCAACGAGCGAAAGAAGCTGCGGAGCCTTTCGGCCGCCTCGGCTTCCAGCACGCCTGCCGACACTTCGAAGCGGTGGTTGAGCCCTGGATGTTCGGCAAGGTTGCCGAGCGTTCCAAGAAAACCGCCTTTCGGGTCGGGAGCAGCGTAGACGCAGCGAGCGATCCGCGCCAGAACCATCGCGCCGGCGCACATGGCGCAGGGCTCAAGCGTGACGTAGACCGTGGCGCCGTCGAGGCGCCAATGGCCCCTCGCCGCACCGGCAGCGCGGAGGGCGTTGATCTCGGCGTGACCCGTGGGGTCGGCCAGGGATTCGCGGGTGTTCCCCGCGCTTGCCCACTCGGCATCGCCACCGACGACGACAGCACCGATCGGTACTTCTCCGCGCAGCGCAGCCTGGTCGGCGAGCAGCAGCGCTCGCCTCATCCAGAATGTGTCGCGTTCTAAGGATTGATTTGGAGTATTCAAAGACCCGGACGCAGAGTCCCCCCCGCGAAAGCACCCCTGTCTATGGCCCCTGCCTCTCCGCGTCAACCGGGTGGTGACCGGCCGTCACCGATTCCACCGGAGGGACCGCCGCCTCCGGGCTACACTCGACTTGCGCATGCCCATGCTCAAAGACACGGTCCGCCGCCTCGTCGAATCGCACCCGGCCGAAGCCGAGCGCATTCGGGCGTGGGTGTCGACCAGCGTCCGCGTGCAGCTTGCGCCGAGGGTGCTGATCCTGACCGAGATTCGGGGCCATCTGGACGCCGCGCTCCCTCCTCTGGATGCGTTGGATGATGCGCTCGCGGCCTCGGCTTCGCGGCTGGATTCGGGGCCCTTTCGTGCCGACATGACCGTGCATGCCGCGCACGCACGCCACCCGGCGGTTCGGGCGGCGTTCGCGAGGAGAGGTCTCCCCGGATGCGTGGATTGCGCGGTCGGTGGGGATGAAACGCTCGCGCAGGCCGCCCTGGCCGAAGGCTGGTCGTTACCGGTTCTATTGGAAGAACTTCGAGAGTTGGAGAGCTGATGGCATTTTCGATCCTCTTTCTTGGAGCCGCACTCGCGGCATCCGTGGTTCCCTTTCCGTCCCCCGTGGTCGTCACCGCAGCGGATGGCACGAAGCTCGCGGCATCCTGGGGCGTGCCCCAACGGGCCGATAGGGGCGTGGTCCTCGTGCATGCCTACGGCCGCAACAAGGAAGATTGGTGGACGCTGGGCGACAAACTGTATCGCGATGGTAATGCCGTGATTACGCTGGATCTCCGCGGGCATGGGGCCAACGCTGTTTCGCCGCCGCGTGAGATCACCCAGGCCGACCGCCAGGCGATGATCGGGGATGTCGCGGCGGCCGTGGCGCAGCTCGAGCGTCGCGGAGTGAAGCAGGTGGCGCTGGTTGGCGCGGAGTTCGGGGCCAATCTCGCCGCGAACGTGGCGGTGGACACCCCTCAGGTTGCCTCGATGGTGCTGCTGTCCCCGGGGTTGGTGTACCAGGGAATCATCGTGTCCGATGCTCCCGTTCGCTACGGCAACCGTCCGATGGCCCTCGTCGCGGGTACCGACGACGCCTACGGTGCTCGTTCGGCTGGCGTGCTCGACGCCGCTGCCATCGGGGCCCACGAGCTGCGGCTGCTTGAGGGCGCAGGGAAAGGGATGAAGATGCTGAGTCGGGAGCCATCGCTGGAAGGGTGGATCGTGGGCTGGATCGCCACCCACTGGGAGCCCGCGGCGGCATCCGCCCGCCCCGCTCCCATCAGCGGGGTGCCCAAGGTGATCACGATGCCGACGATCACACCCCCGGACTAAACGGTCGTGTCATACCGACTGACGCAGATTCGGAACGGATGATCGCCGTCGCGAACGGTTCGGCTGGCAAGGCGGGCACGACGAGCGTGTCGAGACACGTGAGGAGGTCCTAACGACGCCAGGCGGGCCGGGCCCAGGCGAGCGCCGAGCCGAATCAAGATCAGGCGGTATCAGTACTGAATTTCGATCTGAACGGGCACGTCGGCGTTGGGTTCCGCCAGGAGGTTTCCCTCCTCCCGGAGGGTCTCGACCTCGCCGAGTTCACGCAGCCGCACCGCGAGGGTGGCGGCGTTGTAGGCAGGGACCGCAACGCGGACGGCGCGAGCTTCGCCCGTTTCGAGCTGGAAGGCGGCGAAGGGACGCCCCCGCGAGTCCTGAAGTTCGCCCCCGAGATCCTTGGCGATGGCGGAAAGTTTTTTGAGTGATAGATCGTTAGAGGCGACCACGCGGTATCGAAACGGAGGTGGGGAGGTCCACTCGACACGGGTGGAGCCGTCTGGCGCGGGTGAGGCAGGTTCCTTCTCCCATTCGGGTTGCCAGGCTTCCACCGAAAGGTCGGCCCCTTGGGATGAAGGCTTGACCGTTGGGGCCGGTGCCCGCTTCATCGTTTCGTTCCCGAGGATGCCGTCGGCCTCGCGCCGGCTGGATGGTGCCGCGGTAGGCGCTGCATCCGGTTCGGGCTCCGGTTCGGGCTCCGGTTCCGCTGCTGGCTCTTGCTCTGAGGGGCCGTTGTCGAAGGCCTTTCCGGCCACCACGGAAGCTTCCGCGGGGACTTCCAGCTCGGGGAGCGATTTGTGATTGCCGACGTATACGACCACCAGCAGCGCCGCGGCGGCGAGCATCAAGTTTTCGGGGCGAAGCTGCCGGACCCAGCGGCGCCACCCTATGGGCATGGGTTCGGAGCCAAGCCTGGAGGCGAGTCGCTCGGCGAAGTCCGCGGGGAGGGGGGCCAGGCCGGAGGTGCGAAGCAGTTCGGTCGCCTCGCGCATCGACGCCAGTTCTGCTTGGAGCGCCGGGTCACGCGCGAGGGCCGCTTCGACCTCGCGGGCTTCGGCGGAGCCGAGCTCCCCGTCGAGGTAGGCGCTGAGGCGGTTTCGGGCGAAGAATGCGTCCATCAGAGCACGTCCGAGGCACGGACCCGTCGCGCGAGCTTCTGGGCAAGCTCCGCACGGGCGCGGTGGATGCGAGACTTCACGGTCCCGCGGGGAAGATCGAGGATGTCAGCGATGTCTTCGTAGGCGAGGTCCTCGATGTCACGGAGGATGAGGATCTGCCTGTGTTCGTCGTCCAGCTCGGCGAGCGCGCGCTGCACGATGGAACCGGCCTCGGACTGATGGGCTTCGCGGTCGGCGCCCGGCGCCTCCGGGTCCGCCAACTGGCGCGCCGGCCCTGCGTCCTCGTCGTGCGGCGCATCGTAGGTTTCGTGGCGTCCGTAGGCGCGGCGCTTCCGATACATTCGCGCATTACGACAGTGGTTTACGCCGATCCGGAACAGCCAGGTCGATAGGGAGCACTCGCTGCGGAATCCACCGAGCGCGCGGAAGGCGGCCACAAACACGTCCTGCGCCTGTTCTGCCGCCACCTGACGGTCGTCAAGCCAACGTAGACAGAGCGAGTAGATCCGGGTCTGGTAGCGAAGCACGATCTCGTCGAACGCGTGGCGGTTGCCCCCTTGGAACTGCGCGACCAGATCGGCGTCGGCGATGCGTTCAGCCGGTCGCAGCGCACGCATCCCAAGGGCGGCAAGAGACATGTCCACCTTGGCTCAACCGCTCCATTGGACAAGCAGGCTGGCGAGAGGTTCCCTCATTCTTCGTCGTCGTGGCGCATGGGTTCCATCCGCACGCGCTGGCCGGTTTTGATCGATC
>CAMBIK010000234.1 GCA_945867435.1 Klebsiella pneumoniae | reverse complement strand
TCGTAGTTCATCCTCAGCCCTTCATTGGATGACCGGCTTCCGAACTCCAAGGTCTCTTCCTCGAGCGCGAGCGCCCTCGGCGTACCCACCAGGACCACCGCACCCAGCAGGGTGAGCCGATATCGCAGGGCGAAGAAGGTCGTCGATGCGCGAGACATGGCGCGAAGGTATCACTTCCGCGCTATGAGGCGGGTCGTGCGCGGGCTCATCGTCATCGAGGGACTGATCGGGGTTGGCAAGACCACGCTGTGCCGGATCGTGGAACGAGAATGGGGGGCCCGGCTGGTGCTGGAGCCGGCGGAAGACAACCCTTTCCTGGCCGAGTTCTATGGGGATCCTCAGCGATTCGCGTTTCCCGCCCAGATGTTCTACCTGGCCAACCGGTACGCCCAACAGTTGCAGGCTCGGCAGACCTCGCTGTTTCATCCGCTGACCGTCTGCGATTACTTGATGGCGAAGGATGGCATCTTTGCGGAGATGACCCTTTCTGGTCATGAGCTGACCTTGTACCAGCGTTTTGCTGGCCTCCTCGACGAGGAACCCCTCCATCCCGACTTCGTGATCTTCCTGGACTCGGAGACGGAGGTGATCCGGAGCCGCATTGCGCGTCGGGGAATCTCGGCGGAGCAGGTCATCCCGGCCGATTACCTGAATGATCTGCGCGAACGCTACTATCGGCTTTGGGACCGCTGGGACCTGTGTCCGGTGCATGTGCTTCGCACCGACGAGATCGACTACATCGGAGATCCTGAGGCGCGCGCCCATGTTCTTGGCATGATCGCTGGTTGGCTGGAAGGAAAGCCCCTGCCTGGTGCGCCGCCGCCCTACCGTGAAAGCCGGCAACGGTCCTTGTTTGGCGGCTGATCCGGGGCTTGATACAAGGACCTGCAGCCCGAGCCCCCTTGACACGAATCACCGCCCCTGAAATTTTGAACATGAAGGCGACCAACCGCCGGATCGCGATGGTCACCGCCTACGACTTCAGCATGGCACGGCTGTTGGACCGCGCTGGCGTTGACATGGTGCTCGTCGGCGATTCCCTGGGGATGGTGGTTCAGGGCGAATCGGACACCCTGCGCGTGACGGTAGAAGAGATGGCCTACCACGGGCGTTGTGTGGATCGGGGCCTTGAACGGGCCCATCTCACGATCGATATGCCGTTTTTGAGCTATCAGGTCAGCCCCTCCTTGGCACTGGAAAACGCGGGTCGTCTGGTCCAGAAGGGGAGGGCTCAGGCGGTGAAGTTGGAAGGGGGCGTGCGCTCCGCGGCGGCGATTCGAGCCTGCGTGGAAGCGGGGATTCCGGTGGTTGGCCATGTTGGGCTCACGCCGCAGTCCGTCCACGCCTTTGGAGGCTTCAAGGTGCAGGGGCGCGAGGCCGCAGCTGCGGATCGGATTCGGGAGGACGCGCTCGCCGTGCAGGATGCGGGGGCGTTCTGCATCGTCCTCGAGATGATCCCGGCGGCGCTCGCCGCGGAGCTGACGCGCACCCTCACCATTCCTACGATCGGGATCGGCGCCGGCTCGGATTGCGACGGCCAGGTGCTGGTGTGCAACGACCTGCTCGGTCTGGATGAACGGTTCAAACCTCGCTTCGTGAAGCGTTTTGCGGAGCTTTCGGGGATAGTGGAAGCGGCAGGCCGCGCCTATGTCGATGAGGTGCGTGCCGGCACGTTCCCAGGCTCCGAGCACAGCTTCGACACATCGGGAAAGGTGTACGGCGGCGGCAAGTAGGAGCAGCGGCGGGTGCCGGGTTATAGGGCGCCCGCATGGACATCATCCATTCGGTGGACACGATGCACGCTCTGGCCCTAGGCTGGCGTGCGAGAGGCAAGAAGGTAGGGTTCGTCCCGACCATGGGCTACCTCCACCGCGGGCACACGACTCTGATCGAGTTGATGCGGCAGCGGTGCGAGCTGCTGGTGGTGAGCATCTACGTCAATCCCCTCCAGTTCGGGCCTGCCGAGGATCTCACCCGCTACCCGCGGGACCCGGATGGCGATGCAAAGAAGTGCGAGGCCGCAGGATGCGACATCCTGTTCATGCCCGACAGTCTTTACCCCCCGGACTTTCGAACGACGGTGAACGTTGCGGGCATCACATCGCGCTGGGAAGGGGCGGAGCGGCCTACGCATTTTGCGGGCGTTGCAACTGTGGTCTGCCGGCTCTTCGGGTTGGTGCAACCGACGGTCGCGATGTTCGGGGAGAAGGACTACCAGCAGTTCACGGTGCTGAAGTCGATGGCGCGCGATCTCGCCATGGGCGTCGAGATCGTGCCGGGTCCGTTGGTCCGCGATCACGATGGACTGGCCCTCTCCTCGCGCAATGTCTTCCTGTCGCCCGAGGACCGGGAGCGGGCGCTTACCCTGCACCGCGCTCTCTACGCGATCCGGGACAGTCGTTCGCCGTCGTCGGCCGAGCGAATCGCATTGGCACGCGAACAACTCTCCTGCGACAAGGTTGACTATCTGGATATTGTGGATCCGGAAACGCTCGAGCCGGTCGAAAGGGTCACGCGTCCACTTCGCGCCATCGCTACGGCTAGATATGGCCGTACCCGACTGCTCGACAACGTTGCGATCGGTCCATGATGGATCCCTTTCCCTGGGATCTTGTCGTGCTGGTGGCGCTCCTGGTTGCTCACCGCACCGTGGTGCCGTCGCTGCGCTCCTCGCCGGCATTTTGGACCTTCCAGGCGATTACCGTCGGGGCGGCGGTCTGGTTCGCCGTCTACGGAGTGATCGGCACGGCCGACGTTCCAATCGTGAAGGTGCTGGTCCCCGGCCTGCTGATTTTCCACGCAATTCAGAACATCGCCGTGCGAAGCGGGGGGAAAAACCTATGAACTTGCTTCTCGTCGCGTTGGCGCTGGCGGATGATGTCAGCGAAGTGAACGTGCCGGTCGATCCTCCGCCGATTGTGGCCGAGCCTGTCGCTCCGCAGCCACCCGCGCAATCATCGGGCACCCCCGCCCTGCGCCTCGCGGGATTCTATGAGCGACCGATCGATGGCGGGAAGGGGTTGGTCGAACACCGCTATTCGGTGGTCGGCGCGTCGGGCCCGCTCACGGTCTCGGAAGTGCTCGCGCTCGTTGGCGATCCCGAGGTGCAGGCCCGCCGAAAGCGCGAGGTCACGATGGCTTCGATCGTCGGCGGCGTGGGGCTCGCCAGCGCGATCGCAAGTTTCGCCGCCCATTCTGTGGAATCCGTGAACAACGACCCCGTCCTGGAACCGCTCACCGCTGTCGTGGGAACCCTCGGTTTTGTCACCGCGGTCGTGGGCTTCGGGCAGCCGTTGCAGAGCAACACCCGCGTGTGGCAGTACTGGACCGCGGAACAGCTGCAGCCGAAGATTGATGCCTACAATGCGGTGAATAGCGCCCCGCCTACGCCGTAACGCCCCGAATCACCTCAAGGATCTCGGCCTCCTCCAAGACGCGGTTCGTGCCCTTGGCCTTGGTGCGGATCGCGGCCACCAGAGCATCTTTTGGCTCGTAGCCACGGTGGCGGAGCCAGAAGAGGATGTTGCTGTCTCCCGCCATGGGACCGACCTCGATCTCCTGGTGGCGGCCGAACCAGCCGGCCGGTACGCCGCTGTACACGCGGTCGGCGAGCCAGTCGGCTCCCTTGTTCAGGGCCTTGATCACGGCCGCTGCATGTACACCCGTTCCGGTGCGGAACGCGTCTTTGCCGAAGACCGGGTAGCTCACGGGGATCGGAACGTTGCAAGCGTGACTGGTAAGGTCGACGAGCTCGCCCAGGGCGGTGAGATCGCCGTTGTGCCAGCCCATGAGCTTCAGGTTGACGAGGAGTTGGTCCAGCGACGTGTTGCCGACGCGCTCCCCGACCCCGAGAACACAGCCGTGAACGCGGTCGGCGCCGGCCTCACACGCGGCGATCGCGTTGGAGAGGCCGTAGCCACGGTCGTTGTGGCCGTGCCAGTCGATCCGCACGTCTCTCCCGGTCTCGGCGATCACGCCCCGAGCGAAGGCGATGAGGTTTCGCACGCCCGTATCTGTGGCGTGGCCGCAGGTGTCACACAGGCAGAGGCCATCGGCCCCTTCTTCGATCGCAGCCAGGAACAAGCGACGCAGCGTGTCGGGGTGGGCGCGGGTCGTGTCTTCGGTCACGAAGGTGGCGATGTGCCCGTTTTGCTTGGCGAGACGGATGCTGTCTCGCGTGCGCTTTTCGAGCAGATCCACATCCCATCCCTCGGCGTAGAGCCGGATTGGCGAGGCGCCGAGGAAGGCCATGACCTCGATCATCACGCCGGTTTTCTGGGTGATCTCGAGAATGGGGGTGATGTCGTTGGCGTGCGTGCGCGCCGCGCAGTTTGGCGAGATGGGGAGCCGCTCGTCCCGGATCAACTCCGCCAGGCGCGTGACGTCGGCCACGGCGCGCGGGCCGGCGCCGGGAAGGCCGATGTCCACACAGTCGACGCCCACTTTGGCCATCAGCCGCAACATGTCGAACTTCGCTTCGATGCTCGGGTCGGTCACGCTCGGGCACTGCACGCCATCACGCAGGGTTTCATCCACCAAAAGCACCTTGCGTGGCTTGGCCGGTTGCGATGCCCCGTGGGCATTCCAATCGAAGATGACCTGGGATTCGTCGAGTTCGTCGGGTGGGGACATGAGCTCCGGCCTAACCCGCTGGCTACTCTACGAAGGCGGGTACGGCCGTGAAGTCGAGGGTGACGGAGAGCGCGTCGCCCACGCCATCGCCGTCGAGGTCGAGGTCGGCCAGCGCGGTGGCGAGCGCGGGGTCGTAGCCTTCTTCAACCGCGATTTGCTCCATCAGTTCGACGGTAAGTCCGAAGGCGAACTTGCCGACGTTGACGGACTCGTCGGCGGTTCCGGTCACCTGGACGGGCGTGGCGTTCACCAGGGTGAAGCCGCCTACGTAGAACTCGCCGCGGGAAACCGTGAACTGGTAGGTGCTGTCGACGATGTCGCCCGCGCCGTACTCCACCGCTCGGCCCGCGGCGTCCACCTGATCGCCCGCGTCGAAGATCTCGCTTCCGGAGCCGTCGTCGGTGTGGTCGCCATCGGTATCTTCGGGGCTGAGGAAGGCGCCGGTGATGTCGGCGTCGTTGCACCAGTCCTCGACATCCCACATCTGCCACGCGATCACGACGGGGGTGGTGGGGAAGGTCTCGATGATCGAGATGTTCAGCGCATCCCGAACCGCCGACAGCACGTTGTCTCCCGTGCCGTCGCCATCGAGGTCCAACCCGCCGGTCGTTTCGGCGATTTCCAGGGTTTGGACGACCCACACCATCTCCGGCGTGGTGCTCGGGCAGCTGACGGCGACGCCCGTGTCGGTGTCCGTACCCGTGTCCGAACCGGTGTCCACGGCGGTGTCGGTGTCGGTGTCGGTGTCCGTGTCCGTGTCCGTGTCGGTGTCGGTGTCGGTGTCGGTGTCCGAATCGGTGTCCGAATCGGTGTCGGCGTCGCCGCCGCCGCCGCCGCTCGTGTCAGTGGGCGTACCGCCCG